>JBIKSZ010000207.1:0-6658 GCA_044348345.1 Roseomonas sp.
CGGTGGAGCTCGCGCCAGCGAGCCCCGCCTGGTTCCGCGCCGCTTCGATCACCGCCATCTGCATGCCGAAGCAGATGCCGAAGAAGGGGATCTTCCGCTCGCGCGCGAAGCGCACCGCCTCAATCTTGCCTTCGGTGCCGCGTTCGCCGAAGCCGCCCGGCACCAGGATGCCGTGCACGCCCTCAAGGCGCTTTACCGCTTCCGCGTCGCCGCCTTCGAAGATCTGGCTGTCCACCCAGTCGAGGCGGACCTTCACATTATGCGCGATTCCGCCATGGGCCAGCGCCTCGGCCAGCGACTTATAGCTGTCGAGAAGGTTCGTGTACTTGCCGACGACGGCGATCGTCACCGCGCCCTCTGGCGCGCGGATCGCCTGGACGATGCGCTCCCAGCGGCGCATGTCGGGCTCGCCGTAGAAGGACAGGTTGAAGTGCCGCAGCACTTCGCGATCCAGCCCTTCCTCGTGATAGCTGATCGGCACGGCGTAGATGCTGTCCGCGTCATAGGCCGGGATCACGCTCTCGGGCCGGACATTGCAGAACAGCGCGATCTTGCGCCGCTCATTCTCCGGGATCGGCCGGTCGCAGCGGCACAGCAGCACCTGCGGCTGGATACCGACGGAGAGCAGCTCCTTCACCGAATGCTGCGTCGGCTTGGTCTTCAGCTCGCCCGCCGAGGGGATGTAGGGCACCAGCGTCAGATGGATGAAGATGCTGCGCGTCGGCCCAAGCTCGTTCGCCAGCTGGCGGATCGCTTCCAGGAAGGGCAGCGACTCGATGTCGCCCACCGTGCCGCCGACCTCGACGATGACGAAATCATAGCCGTCGGTGTCGGCCTGGATCACGTCCTTAATCTTGTCGGTGATGTGCGGAATGACCTGGACGGTCCCGCCCAGATAATCGCCGCGGCGCTCGGCCGCGATCACCTCTGAATAGATGCGCCCGGTGGTCCAGTTATCCGCCTTGGCAGCATGGACGCCCGTGAAGCGCTCATAGTGGCCGAGGTCGAGGTCGGCTTCCGCCCCGTCATCGGTCACGAAGACCTCGCCGTGCTGATACGGGCTCATCGTGCCCGGATCGACGTTGAGATAGGGGTCGAGCTTGCGCAGGCGGACCTTGTAGCCGCGCGCCTGCAGCAGCGCCCCGAGGGAGGCGGCGGCGATACCCTTGCCAAGCGAGGAGACCACGCCGCCGGTGATGAAGACAAACCGCGTCATGGGACCCCCTCATAGCGCGGCAAGCGGCAGGCGAATACCCACCCGGCGCAAGATCGATGCAGCGCAGGACGCGGCCGGCGACCGCCGGCCGCTGCGGAGCTCAGTTCGTCGGTACGGCCGGCAGGGCCGGCATGGCGGGCGCCGACGGGGCGGCCGCGCCCGGCGCGTCCAGGATCGAGCCGCGCGGCTGCTGACCCTTGCCGAGCATGGCCAGCGCCAGCGCCAGCACGAAGAAGGCCGTCCCGAGAATGGCGGTGGTGCGGGTCAGCAGATTCGCCGTCCCGCGCCCGGACATGAAGGACCCCATCCCCTGGGAGGAGCCGATGCCAAGCCCCCCGCCCTCGCTGCGCTGGACCAGGATGACCCCGATCAGGGCAAGGGTGATGAGCAGGAACAGGACGAGCAGGACAGTTGTCATGGCAGCCTCCTCTAGCGGGTCCGGCGCCGCTTTGCCAGCGCCGGGCGGGGGCCAGCCTCAGCCGGCCGCCCGGGCGATGGCCAGGAAGTCGGCGGCCACCAGGCTCGCCCCCCCGACCAGCCCGCCATCGACGTTCGGCAGCGCCAGAATGGCCTTGGCGTTGCCCGGCTTCATCGAGCCACCATAGAGAATGCGCATCTGCCCGCCCGCCGCGCCGAAACGGGCGGCCAGCGCCGCGCGGATGGTGCCGTGGATCGCCGCGATATCGGCCTCCGTCGGGGTCCGGCCGGTGCCGATCGCCCAGACGGGTTCGTAAGCGATCACGCCCGTGAACCCATCCGGCAGGCTGCCCTGCAGCTGGCGGGCGACCACGGCCTCGGCCTGGCCAGCCAGGCGCTCGGCCTCGGTCTCGCCGACGCAGACGATGGGGATCAGGCCGGCAGCAGCCGCCGCCTCGGCCTTGGCCCGCACGGCGGCATCGGTCTCGGCATGGTCGGTCCGGCGCTCGGAATGGCCAAGGATCACATGCGTCGCCCCGGCATCGCGCAGCATGGGCGCGGCGACATCGCCGGTATGCGCGCCCTTCGGCGCCGCGTGGCAATCCTGCGCGCCCACCGCGACCGGCGACCCCGCCAGCAGCCCCGCAACCGGGGCGACATGCAGGAAGGTCGGGCAGACCAGCAGGTCGGCCGGCAGGCCCGCCGCGCCGTCCCGCACCGCCCCGGCCAGCGCCGCGGCCTCGGACAGGCTGCCCTGCATCTTCCAGTTGCCCGCGATCAGCGGCCGCACGCCCGGCGTCATACCTGCCCTCTCCCTGCCCTTGATTGTGCCCGCGCCCGGCTAGCAACAGCGGGTCGGGCTGGCAACGGGGCGGGCTCTGCGCTACGCCCGCTCCATGATCACCTGGTTCCGCAAGCTGGCGCAGTCCTGGGTCGCCAAGATCCTCTTCGTCCTCCTGATCATCTCCTTCGGGATCTGGGGGATCGAGGACGTCGTCCGCAACCTGTTCCGCGATACGGCCGTGGTGCGCCTGCAGGGCACGACCATCGAAGTGCCGGAGGCCCAGGCCGCCGCGCGGCGTGAGCTGCAGCGCATCCAGCGCCAGCTGGGCCCGAGCTTCGAACCCGACCAGACGATCCGTGAGGCGATCGCCCGCCAGACGCTGGAAGGCCTCATCGCCGACCGCGCCCAGCGGATCGAGGCCGGGCGGCTGGGCCTGGCCACGCCCGATGCGCAGGTCGCGGCCTATGTCCGCACCATCCCAGGCTTCCAGCTGGGCGGCCAGTTCAGCCGCCTGATGCTCGACGAATTCCTGCGCCAGTCCGACCTGAACGAGGCGATGTTCCTCCAGCTCGTGCGCGACGATCTGCAGCGGATGCAGCTGATCGGCGCTGTCCGCGCCGGCGCCGCCGCGCCTGAGCTGATGGCCGGCGCGCTCTTCCGCTGGGAGCGCGAGCGCCGCATCGCCCAGGTGGTTGAGCTGCCCCTGCTGGAAGCGCCCGAGCCGGAAGCGCCGACCGAGGCGCAGCTCACCCGCTTCCACGCCAACAACCCCGCGCTGTTCTCGACGCCCGAGCTGCGCGAGGCGACACTCGCCATCCTCTCACCCGAGACGCTGGCCGACCAGGTCGAGGTGCCGGCGGAGGACCTCCGCGCCGCCTTCGAAGCACGCCGCGCTCAGTTCGAAACGCCGGAGCAGCGGGAGCTGGAACAGGTGCTGGTGCCGGCGGAAGATGCCGCGCGGCGCCTGGCCGCCGCCTGGGCCACCAACCCCGATTTCGTCGCCATCCGCCAGGCTGCGGAGGCCGCAGGCGGCAGCGCGCTCGCGCTCGGCGCGGTGACGCGCACGGAGCTGCCGCTCCCGGCACTGGCGGAGGCCGCCTTCGCCGCGGCCCAGGGCGGCGTGACCGCGCCCGTGCGCTCCCCCTTCGGCTGGCATGTGCTGCGCGTCGCCGCCGTCGCGCCGGGCAGCGCGGTGCCGTTCGAGGATGTGCGCGACCGCCTGCAGGCGGAGCTCGCGCTGGAAAAGGCCGCCGACCTCGCCTTTGACCGCGCCAACCGCGTGGAGGATGCGATCGCCGGCGGGGCGACGCTGGAGGATGCCGCGCGGCGCTATGGCATGGCGATCGCCACCGTCCGGCTGGATGCGCGCGGCAACGATGCCGATGGCGCGGCAGTGCCCTTCCCCCTGCCCGCCGCGGCCCGGCCCGAGGTGATGCGCGCCATCTTCACCGCCGAGCCCGGCCGCGCCCCGCGCCTGCAGGAGCTGCGCCAGGCGGATGCTTTCGTCGCGGTGGAGCTCCGCGGCATCGCCCCCGCCGCGCTGCGTCCCTTCGACACCGTCGCCGAGGAGGTCCGGCAGGCTTTCGTGACCGATGCGCGCCGCCGCTTCCAGGAAGAACGCGCCGCCGCGCTGCTCGGCGCGGTGCGTGGCGGCCAGACGCTGGCCGCGGCTGCCGCGGCAGCCAGCCTCACCACCGACCGCATGGGCCCCTTCGGCCGCCGGCCGGAACGCGGCGCACCGGGCCTGACTGTGCCGCCCGAGCTGCTGCCCGTGCTGTTCGGCGCACGCCTGAACGAGGCGGTGATGGTGCCGACGCGCGCCGGATTCGCGGTCGCGCAGCTGCTGGAGGTGGTGGACGCCAACCCGGCCGAGGAGGCAGAGGCGCTGGCCGCCGCGCGGCGCAACGCGCAGGCCCAGGCCGCCGAAGACCTCGAGATCCAGTTCCAGGCCGCGCTCCGCAACCGCGCCGCGCCGCGTATCAACCAGGGCCTGATCCAGCAGGTGGCGCCTTGAACGCCAGCTTCGCCGATTTCGCGGCGGGGCTCGCGGCCGGGCGCGGCCAGGTGCTGTTCCGCGAACGCGTCGCGGACCTCGACACGCCGGTCGGTGCCTTTCAGCGCCTTGTGCAGGGCCGGCCGAATGCCTTCCTGCTGGAATCGGTCGAAGGCGGAGCGACGCGCGCGCGCTTCACCTCGCTCGGCTTCGAGCCGGACCTGATCTGGCGCTGCCGCGACGGCAAGGCGGAGCTCAACCGCCATGCGCTCGCCGCGCCGCACGCCTTCGTCCCCGAGGCCGCCGCCCCACTCGACAGCCTGCGCGCCCTGGTCGCGGAATGCCGCATGCCGATGCCGGCGGGCCTGCCCTCCATCGCGGCGGGCCTGTTCGGCTTCCTCGGCTATGACATGGTCCGCCAGATCGAGCGGCTGCCGGAAAAGAACCCCAACCTGCTCGGCATCCCCGATGCGGTGATGTTCCGCCCGACGCTCGTCGCCGTCTTCGACCATGTGCGCGACACGCTGACGCTGGTCACCCCGATCTGGCCCGCGCCCGGCCTCGACCCCCAGGCCGCCTGGGACGCCGCGCAAGCGCGCCTCGACGAGGCGGAAGCCGCGCTCGATCGCCCGCTGCCACGCCCGGCACCGCCCGCTGCACTGCCCGCCCTGCCCGCGCCATCCTCCAACTTCACCAAGGAGGGCTTCTGCGCCGCGGTCGAGAAGGCGAAGGAGCACATCGCCGCCGGCGATGCCTTCCAGATCGTGCCCTCGCAGCGTTTCTCCGTGCCCTTCGCGCTGCCGCCCTTCGCGCTCTACCGCGCGCTGCGCCGGCTGAACCCGGCGCCCTATCTGTTCTTCCTCGACCTCGGCGGCTTTGCGCTGGTCGGCGCCTCGCCCGAGATCCTGGTCAGCGTGAAGCATGGCGAGGTGAAGCTGCGCCCGCTGGCCGGCACCCGCCCGCGCGGTGCGACGCCGGAGGAGGATCAGCGCCTCGAACGCGAACTCCTCGCCGATCCGAAGGAACTCGCGGAACACCTGATGCTGATCGACCTCGGCCGCAACGATGTCGGCCGGGTGGCCGAGATCGGCAGCGTGCGCGTGACGCAGAAATTCCAGGTCGAGCGCTATTCGCAGGTCATGCACATCATGAGCGAGGTGGTCGGCCGCCTGCGCCCGGGGCTGGAGCCGCTGGATGCGCTGATGGCGGGCTTCCCGGCCGGCACGCTCTCGGGCGCGCCCAAGGTGCGCGCGATGGAGATCATCGAGGAACTCGAACCCTCGCGGCGCGGCGTCTATGCGGGCGGCGTCGGGTATTTCGGCGCGGACGGCAACATGGACACCTGCATCGCGCTGCGCACCGCGCTGGTGAAGGACGGCGTGATGCATGTGCAGGCCGGCGCGGGCGTGGTGGCCGACAGCGACCCCGAGGCCGAGTACGAGGAAACCCGCGCCAAGGCCCGCGCGCTGTTCCGCGCCGCCGAGGAAGCGGTGCGCTTCGCCGCCGGGCGGCGGTGAGCGCAGCAGCCACGGCCGTACCCACAGCGGTCCTCCCGCGCAGGCGCGGGAAGGCCAAGGCGGCGCTCCCGACGCGGGCCGAGGCGCTCGCGCAGCACATCGCCGATGAAATCGTCGCCGGCCGCCTCCGCCCCGGCGCGGCGCTCGAGGAGATTCCGCTCGCCGCCGCGCATGGCGTCTCCCGGACGCCGGTGCGGGAGGCACTGCGGCGCCTGGAATCCTCGGGCCTCGTCGAGACCCGTCCCCGACGTGGTGCGGTCGTCGCCCGGCCCGAGCCGCGGCGACTGCGGGAGATCTTCGCGGTGATGGCGGAGCTTGAGGCGCTGTCGGCCGCCGCTGCCGCGCGCGCCATGCCCCCCGCCGCGCGGCGCGAGCTGGAAGCACTTCACCGGCGCATGGGCGCGATGGTGCGCGCTGGCGAGCTCGGCGCCTATCGCGAGGGCAATGTCGCCTTCCACCAGGCGCTCTATGCCGGCGCGCAGAATGGCTACCTGGCGGAGCTGGCGCAGGATACGCGCCGTCGCCTGGCCCCCTTCCGCGCCGCCCAGCTTGAGACCGGCGACCGGCTGCGCCGCTCGCATGAGGAGCATGGGGCGATCGTCACCGCGATCCTGCGCGCCGATGCGGAGGAGGCGGCGCGGGTGATGCGCGAGCATCTGGCCCTGACCGAGGCCGCCTGGGGGCGGATGATGCAGCTGGTGCTGGGCAACAGCACGCAGGACCCGCCCATT
>JBIKSZ010000036.1:0-21352 GCA_044348345.1 Roseomonas sp.
CTCGCGCGGGCTGGCATGTCGGTAGCGCTGCTCGACCGCGGCGCGATCTGCCGCGAGGCGTCGGGGGTCAATGCCGGCACGCTGACCATGCAGATGACCCGCGCGGCGCTGATACCCTATGCGCTGCAGGCGCATGAGATGTGGCTGCGCATGCCCGAATGGTGCGATGGCGGGGATGTGCGCGCCATCGCCTGCCCTGGCCTCTCGGTCGCCTTCACCGAGCAGGAAGCGGCGATGCTGGAGGAACGCGCGCGCTACCGGCGCCAGGCCGGCGCGCCGATCGAGCTCATCTCCGGCGCCCGCGCGCAGGAGATCGAGCCGGGCCTATCCGACCGCGTGCTGCTGGCGGGGCACTGCCCGATCGATGGCTTCACCAGCGCCTACCTGACCGGCCGCGCCTTCCGGCCTGCCCTGCTGAACGCCGGCGTCGCGCTGTTCGAGAATCGCGCGGTGCGCGCGGTGACCGACGCGCCGGACGGCTTCGCGCTGGATACCGCGGCCGGCGTGCTGCGGGCGCGGCGGATCGTGCTGGCCGGCGGCGTCTGGCTGGAGGAGATGGCGGCCTGGCTCGGGCTGCGCCTGCCTATCAAGGTGCTGATCAACCAGCTGGTGATCACGGAACGCGTCCGGCCGGTGATGCGCACCGTGCTCGGCGTCGCGTCCGGGCTGCTGTCGCTGAAGCAGTATGAGAATGGCACGGTGCTGATCGGCGGCGGCTGGCAGGGCATCGGCGACAGGACGCGCGGTGGGCTTGCCGTGCGCGCGGAGAATTTCCAGGGCAATGTGCGGCTCGCGGCGCATACGGTGCCGGCGCTGCGCGATGCACGCGTCGTGCGTGCCTGGCTCGGCCTCGAGGCGGAGACGGCCGATGCGCTGCCCGCGATCGGGCCGATCCCCGGCGTGCCGGATGCCTGGATCATCGGCAGCGTCCATTCGGGCTATACGAGCGGCCCGTATATGGGGAAGCTGCTGGCGCAGGCGATCTGCGGCCAGGCGCCAGAGATGCCGCTATTCCCGATCGATCGTCTGCTGGCGATGGAGCACGCATGATCCCCGCAGGGCCTGGCCGTTTCCACGGCATCTATCCCTCGACCGTGCTGCCCATGCGCGGGGCCGATTTCGCGCCAGACTGGGACGCCTATGCGCGCCACACCGCGCATTGCGTCCTGCGCCCCGGCATCGCCGGCGTTCTGATGAACGGCCATGCCGGCGAAAACTTCGTGCTGTCGCGCGCCGAGAAGCGCCGCGCTGTCGAAGTGACGGTGGCGACCGTTGGCGCGTCGCGCATCGTCGTCGCCGGCGTCAATGCCGAGAGCAGCCTGGAGGCGGCGGCGGAAGCGCGCGAGGCGCGCGAAGCCGGGGCGGATGCCATCATGGTCTTCCTGCCGAACGGCTTCGCGCTGGCGCAAACGACCGAGATGGCGCTGCTGCATCACCGCACCATCGTCGCTTCCGTGCCCGGGATGCCGATCTTTCTCTTCGCCGCCCACCACGCCGCCGGCCGCATGGCCTTCACACCGGAAACGCTGGAGGCGCTGCTCGACATCCCCGACGTCGTCGGCATCAAGGAAGGCAGTTGGGAGGTAGACCGCTACGACGCGCTGCGCCGGATCACCAAGGCGAAGCGCCCCGACATCGCCTTCTGCGCCAGCGGTGACGAGCACCTGCTGGCCTGCATGGCGCATGGCTCGGATGGCTCGCTGGTCTCGCTGGCCGACATCCTGCCGGATGAGATCGTGGCGCTCGACGCCGCGGTGCGCGCCGGCGACCTCACCGCCGCGCGCGCCCTGCATGATAAGATCGAACCTCTGGCCGAGGCGATCTATGGCGACCCGCCCGCGGGGCGGGCAACCGCGCGGCTGAAATTCTGCCTGGCCGAGATGGGCGTGATCCCGGACCCCGCGCTGCGCCCGCCGCAGCCGCCGGTCAGCGGGTCTGAAGCGGCAGCGCTGCAGGCGGGGATGCGGGCGAGCGGCTTGTAAGCCTGCGCTCCGCCCAGCGGCCCAGCGCGGCCAGCGCCCAGCCGACGAAGAAATACAGCACCAGCGCCGAGCCATAGGTGAGCAGCGCGGAGAAGCCGCGCTGGGTCAGCATCTTCGCCGCGAAGGTGATCTCGATGAAGCCGATCTGGCTGACCAGCGAGGTCTCCTTCACCATGGACAGAACATGCGCGATGGACGGCGGCAGGATCACCCGCCAAGCCTGCGGTAGGATAACGCGGAACAAGGCCATCCAGGGCGGCATGTTCATCACCAGCGCCGCCTCCCACTGCATCGGGCGGACAGCTTCAAGGCCGGCGCGGATATTCTCCGCCGCCAGCGCACTCATGCGGATCGCCACCGCCGCGACGGCCACCGTCCAGAGCGGCGCCTCCAGCTTCGCGAATTGCGACAGGAAGAAGACCAACAGCAGCAGCACAAGGAAGGGGATGCGGCGGAAGGTCTCGACCCAGAGGATGCAAAGCGCGCGCAGCGGCGCAAAAGGCACGAGCTGCGGCAGGCGCAGCGCCGCCAGCACGAAGCCGAAGCCATAGCCGATCGCGCAACCCAGCACGCTGGCAACCAGCGTGTTGCCCACCGCCTGCAGCAGGAAGCGGATGTTCCACCAGGTGAAGAACCTGGGGGCCTCCATGACGATGATGTCCCAAGCGCTCATTGGGTCACCCCATCACGCCGAGCTGGCGGGCGGCAAAGCCGGCCGAGGCCGCGCCGGGGCTTGAGGCACTCATCAAAACACCTTCGCCTTGATGCGGAACATCCAGCGCCCGACCAGCCACAACAGGGTGGAGGCGATGATCGTCAGCAGGATGTAGATCCCCGCCACCAGCGAGAAGATCTCGACCGAGCGGAAGGAGATCGCGTTGGCGTTCAGCGCGCGGCCCGTCAGCTCCTCCACGCCGAAGATCGCGGCCATGGAGGTGCCGAGCGTCATGATGATGTAGTGGTTCGACAGCGCCGGATACAGCGCGCGCACCACATGCGGCGCGATGACGTGCCAGACGACCTGCACGCGGGAGAAGCCCATGCACTCGGCCGCTTCCAGTTCCGCACGCGGGACGGAAGCAAAGCCGCCGCGCTCGATCTCGGTGAGGTATGCGCCGGCATTCAGCGTCATGCCGATCAGCACCGCGGTGACCGGCGACAGCGTGATGCCGACCTCTGGCAGGGCGAAGAACAGGAAGAAGATCTGCACCAGCTGCGGCGTCCAGGTGAAGAAGCGCACATAGGCGCCGACCAGCGCGCGCGCCGGCCATGGCCCGAAGGTGAGCACCGCCGCCCCGAACAGCCCGATCATCAACCCGCCCGCGAAGGCGAGTGCGGCGATCCACAACGCCATCGCCGCGCCGACCAGGAAGTCGGGCAGGTACTGAAGGATCTGTCCGTATTGCAGAACCACGCGGATCGCCGCTCCCGGCAAGGCCCTCCCCCGCCTGCGGGGGAGGATTGGGTGGGGGTGCGGCACCAGGGGGCGCCGCCAATCCTCGGCACCCCCACCCCGCCCCTTCCCCGCTTGCGGGGGAGGGAGCGGAGGGCAGAGGCGCGCGGACGATCAGAACATCGGGTTGAAGGGGATCTGAGTCTTCATCGGCTCCCCGAACCACTTCTGCCAGGTGCGGTTCACGAAGCCTTCGCGGTGCAGCTCGAACAGGACGACGTTGATCGCATCGCGCAGCGTGAAATTGCCCTTCTGCACGCCGATGCCGACCCAGGTGCTGGCCAGCACCTGGTCCAGTACGCGCCACTGCACCTGCGGGAAGTTCCGGAGCGGAATGACGACGCTTTCCAGCACGTCCACCATGGCATCGGCCCGGCCCTGCGCCAGCGCGCGGAAGCAGTCGGGGTAGTTGTCGAGCAGCGTGACCTGCGCCTGGGCGGCATTGGCCTGGATCCAGGGCACGCCCACCGTGCCGCGCACCTGCACCAGCCGGACCTGGCGGTTGTTGAGGTCAGACGGCTGGTTGATCGGCACCGCGGTGCCGGACTGCTTCGTCAGCACCACGACCGATTGGGTGTGCAGGGGCTGGGTGTAGTCGATGACCAGCGCGCGCTCGACAGTGCGGGTGATCGCACCCAGCACGATGTCGATGCGCCCGGCCTGCAGGAAGGGGATGCGGTCCGGCGAGCCCACCTGGACGATCTCAAGCTCGATGTTCATCCGCCGCGCGATCTCGCGCGCGATGTCGGCATCGAAGCCGTCGATCTGGTTGCGGTCGTTGAAGGTGCCGAAGGGCGGCAGGGTCGGGTTGATGCCCGCGCGCAGCCGGCGGGAGGAGAGAACCTCCGCCAGCGGGCGCGCGCCAGCGGCGGTGGGCAGCATCGCGGCACCCGCGGCAGCGGCGGCGAGCGTGAACAGATGGCGGCGGTCGAAGGCAGGCATGCGCGGTCTTTCCCCAACGGTGGTGGAGTTTGGACCCGGCGTCCTCGTCTCTGTGGCGGCATCTTCCGCGCCGCGACGGGATGAGCCTAGGGCGAGGCCGGCGGTGCCCGCAAGCCGTCACGGCCCAGCATCACGCCCATCCACGCCGCGATCAGCCCCGCGGCCAGCAGCGGCAGTGCGACCAGCGCCCAGCCGAAGCCGGCAAGCGCGCCGAGCGCGGGCGGGCCCAGCATCTGCACAATATTGTTGCCCTGGATGGTCAGCCCCATCGCAGGCGGGACGAGCGCCGCATCGGGCACTGCGCGCGGCAGCAACGCGAAACAGGCCGCCGGCACCAGCCCGCCAATGCAGCAGGCCGCGAGCGCCAGCGCCACGGCAAGCCAGGCAGTGGGCGCGAGGAACAGCGCAGCCGCCAGCACCGCCATCGCGCTGGCCGCCGCCGCCAGCAGCCGCTCCGGCGCCGCGCCGCGGCCCATCAGCACGCCGCCGCCAAAATTGCCGATGGCATTCGCCACCGCCGCGGCCGCCGCCATGCCGCCGGCCAGCCCTGTCCCCGCCCCGCGCGATTCCAGGAAGGCCGGCAGGAAGGTGGCGACGCCCATGTAGATCAGGTTGTAGGCGCCGAAGGCCGCCGCCACGCGCAGCGGCCGCCGCGCCGCCACCAGCGCGCGGAGTTGCGCCGCGACACGTGGCGCGGCGGCGGAGTCCGGCGCCTCCGCGCGCGGCACCAGGCACCAGCACAGCAGCACTGCCGCCGCCAGCAGCGCCGCGCAGCCAAGCCAGGCCATGCGCCAGCCCCAGGCTTCGACGATCGGCGCGCTGAGAAGGCCAAGCGCGATGCCGCTTGGCATGTAGGTGCCCCAAAGCCCCATCGCGAAGGCGCGGTCGCGCCCGCCGGTCATCGCGGCGATAAGCGCGGGGCCCGTGACCGTGACCAGCAGGAAGCCCGCCCCTTCCGCCACTCGCGCGACGAAGAGCGGCAGCGGGGCAGGCGAGAAGGGTGCCGCGGCGGCCGCCACCGCCCCGAGCATGAGGCCGGCCAGCAACACTCTCCGCGCGCCGATCCGCGCCGCCGCCAGCCCGATCGCCAACCCGCCGAACGCGGCCAGCAGACCGAACAGCCCGACCAGCAACCCGCCCGCCGCGAGGCCAAGGCCGAACTCGGCCGCGATGGTCGTCATCGCTGCCGGCACCTTGCCGATCTGCACCGCCACCGCGACGCCCGCCAGCACCACCGCGACGATGGCAGGCCAGCCGGTGTCGCGCGGCTCTGCCACGCGGATCAGGCCATCGTGGCCGATAGCGCGGCGCGGAAGCTGACGGCGTGCATCAGCCCTTGCGCTCGATCAGCTCCACCCTGACGTCGTCCGGCATGGCGAAGAAGGCGATGCGCACCCCAGGCCGCGGCTCCGAGGGGCCGGAGACGAGCGGCACGCCCTTCCCCGCCAGGTCGGCAATGGCTGCGTCGAGATCGGTGACGGTGAGCCCGACATGCTCGATCCCGAGGAAGGGTGGCGCCGGCGGCGCGGCCGTGCCGGGCGCGACCTGCTCGAGGAAAACCGGCACGCCGGCGAGGTCGAGCACGAGGCGGAGCCAGGGCCCGGCCTGCACGCGCGCCTTCACGGTCGCGCCGAAGGCCTTCTCCCAGACGGCCGCGGCGGCCTCGGGGTCGGTGCTGCGGAGGTGGATGTGGTCGAAGCGATAGGGGTCCATGCGCGGCAGTTTCGCGCATTGTCCCGAGTTGCGCCATGCCCGCGGCGCGCCCGGCGTCTGGGCGGGGCGGATGGCGCGGCGGCGCGGCGGCGGTTAGCCTCGGCCCCAAGCAACCCAAACGCCGCCGGGAGAAGACCATGCCCACACGCCGCGCCGCCCTCGCCTCGCTCGCCGCCCTGGCCGCCAGCCCTGCCCTGCCTGCCCGTGCGCAATCCTGGGCGCCGACGCGCTCCATCCGGCTGGTCGTGCCCTATGCGCCTGGCGGCGGGGCGGACACGACGGCGCGGCTGATCGCGGGGCCGATGTCGCAACTGCTCGGCCAGACGGTGGTGGTCGAGAATCGCGGCGGCGCCGGCGGCTCGATCGGTGCGGCGGAGGTCGCGCGGGCGGCGCCGGACGGGCATACGGTGATGCTGGATGCGCTCGGCCATGTGGCGACGCCGGTGCTGATCCCGCGCCTGCCCTTCGACTACGCAACCGCCTTCGCGCCGATCACGCAGCTGACCGTGCTGCCGCAGATCATGGCGGTGCCGCGCAACGCGCCCTATTCGACGCTGGCGGAGTTCGTCGCGCATGTGCGCGCGCGGCCCGGGCAGATGACCTATGGATCGTCCGGCAATGCCACGGCCGCGCATCTGGCCTCCGTCGCGCTGCTGCGGCGGGCGGGGCTCGACATGCAGCATTCGCCTTATCGAGGCGGGGCGCCGGCGCTGCAGGACCTGATTGCGGGCAATCTCAGCTTCGTCTTCGCCACCGTCTCCTCCTCCACGCAGCTGGTGCGGGATGGGCAGGTGAAGGCGCTGGGCGTCACCACATCGAGCCGCATCGCGCCGCTGCCGAATGTGCCGACCATCGCCGAGCAGGGCTTCCCGGGCTTCGAGCTGAATGAGTGGAACGGCTTCTACGCGCCGGCCGGCACGCCCCAGCCTGCCATCGCCGCGCTGCATGCCGCGGCGCTCGCGGCGCTGCGCGAGGAGAGCGTGCGCACGCGGCTTGTCGCACTCGGCGCGGAGCCGGTCGGCAGTTCGGTCGAGGAGTTCCGGACCTATCTCGCCCGGCAGCGCGACTTCACCTCGGCCCTGATCCGGGAGGCCGGGATCACCGCGGACTGAGCCGCACCTTAGGCCTGAGGGGCAAGAGCCCCTCAGGTCTCGGTCAGGACAGCCGGAAGCTGCGGCCGATCAGGCCTCGACCAGGCCCCACTTCCGCGCCAGCTCGTCGAAGAAGCCGCTGGCCTGGCGGATGGTGATCCAGGCGTTCAGGAAGTTGGTGAACGGCATGTCGTTCAGCGGCGCCAGGAAGGCCATCGGGATCGGGTTGCGCGGCGTGTCGCGGAAGATCGCCACCAGATCCGGATATTCGCGCGTGAGAAAGGCGGCCTCAATCACGGAGGTCATTGCCGCGTCCACACGGCCGCCCAGCAGCTCCTGCCAGTCGCGCGCCGGGCTCTCGACGCGGCGGAGCGTGGCATTCGGCAGGGCGCCCTGCACGAAGGTCTCCATCGTGGTGCCGAGCGTCGTCGCGACGGTGACACTGCGCTGATTCAGCGCGTCCCAATTGGCGAAGCGGTTGGCGTCGCGCCGCCGCACCAGGGGGATGAAGCCCGTCCGCCCCCAGGGCAGGGTGAAGCTGGCGGCCATGGCGCGCGCGACCGACATGGAGGTGCCGGTGAAGACCGCGTCGAACTGGTCGGCCTGCAGCCCGTTGATCAGGGTGCGCCAGTCGGTCGCGACGAACTCCACCCGGACGTTCATGTCCCGGCCCAGCTGCTGCGCCGCCTCGATCTGATGGCCGCGATACTCCCGGCTGGCGGGGTCCCGGAAGCTCATCGGGTTGAAATCGCCGGTGGTGCCGATACGGATGCGCCCCGCCGCCTGGATGGCGGCGAGCTTGCCGCCCTGGGCCGCCCCCTGGGCCTGAGCCTGGATCGGCAGGGCAAGGGCGGCGGCAGCGGCCGCCGCGGCCGGGAACTGGCGACGGTTCATCTCGACGCTCTCCTGAAGGGTGGGACTGCGGCGGCTTGCGCAGGGGCGGCAAGCTGCGGCATTCGCCTTAGCGATGCAATTGACGCGAAGTGGGGCCGGCATGGCGGGGAACAAGGGGCGGGCCGTGCTCGTGCTGGCGCTGCTTGCCCCGCTGCTGGCGGGCTGCGGCGGCAATTGGGGCTGGCATGTGGTCAACCCGGCCGATCCGCGCGGCCAGGCCAATCTGATGTTCATGCTGTCCGGCTTCTGGGCGACGGTCTCGCTCTCGCTGGCGGCCATGGCGCTGTCCGTCGCGCTCGGGCTCGGCGTCGCGCTGATGGGGCTTGCACGCGCGCGGCCGCTGCGCTGGGCCAACCGCGTCTATGTCGAGCTATTCCGCGCCATCCCGATCCTGGTGATGATCCTCTGGGTCTTCTACGGGCTACCGGTCGTGCTCGACATCAGGCTCGGCGTCTTCATGGCGGCGATGCTGGCGATTGCGGTCTGTGATTCCGCCTTCGAAGCCGAAATCTTTCGGGCTGGCATCCAATCCGTCGAGCAGGGCCAGCGCGAGGCCGCGATGGCGCTCGGCCTTAGCCCCTGGCAGCGGATGCGCTTCGTCATCCTGCCGCAGGCGATCCGCCGCGTGCTGCCGCCGATGGCGAACCAATTCATCTATGTGGTGAAGATGAGCTCGCTGGCGAGCGTCATCGGCTACCAGGAGATGACGCGGAAGGCGAATGAGCTGGTCGTCACGGTCTTTCGGCCGCTCGAGATCTACACGATCCTCATCCTGGAATACCTGGTGCTGATCCTGCTGATCTCGGCGGCGGTGCGGCGACTGGAACGGCGCATGGGCGCCGACCAGTCGCTACGACGGGAGCGCTGACCTCCTACTCTGCCAGCGACATCCCAAGCGCCGGCTTCGCATCGTCCGGCAGCGGGCTTGCATAGGGCTTGCCGCCGGTGCGCTGCAGATGGTCGGCCTTGGCCTTCGCGATCAGCGCCGGGTTGTTGATCGCATCCACCGCCGTGCCGGCCATCGCCTTGGCCACATGCACCATGCCGGTATGCGCCAGCGGGCTCTTGCCGACCGCCACCACCTGCCAGCTATGCGCCGGCACGCCGATCGGCCAGGTGGCGCCGCGCGCCTGCA
This sequence comes from Roseomonas sp., assembly GCA_044348345.1. GTDB lineage: Bacteria > Pseudomonadota > Alphaproteobacteria > Acetobacterales > Acetobacteraceae > Falsiroseomonas. The sequence goes on from JBIKSZ010000036.1 coordinate 9,211, forward strand.
CCGTCGGCACCTTCCAGGACACATCGCCGACATCGGTGGAGCCCACCATGCCCGAGCCCTGCGCTTCCACCGGCACGATCTCGTCGGTCAGCGCCTTGTTCAGGTCCACCGGCAGGCCCTGCCGGCGATAGGCGGCGACGATGTCCTCCTCGCGCAGCGTCTTCTGGATCTCGGCGGCGAAGCTCCGGTCCTCGGCGGTGAAGGGCGGCGGGCCGAGGCGCTCCAGGTTGGTGTGCAGCGCATCCTCCAGCGGGGTGTTGCCCAGCAGGTCGGAGACGGCGGAAATCACCTGCGTCTCGACGCGCGTTTCCGTCATCAGCGCCGCGCCATCGGCGATCTTGCGCACGCGCTCGACCAGCGGGCGCAGCTCCTCCACGTTGCGGGCGCGGATCAGGTAGCGGATCTTCGCGCGCCCCTGCACGACATTCGGCGCGATCCCGCCCGCATCCAGATAGGCGTAGTGGATGCGCGCGTCGGAAGGCATGTGCTCGCGCATGTAGTTCACGCCGACATTCATCAGCTCGCAGGCATCGAGCGCGCTGCGGCCGAGATGCGGCTGCGCGGCGGCGTGCGCCGAACGGCCATGGAAGGTGAAGTCGATGCGGGTGTTCGCCAGGCTCTTCGGCTCATTCACGCCGGCGAAGCAGGCCGGGTGCCAGGAGATCGCGATGTCCACATCGTCGAAGGCGCCAGAGCGCACCATGAAGCCCTTGGCCGCGCCGCCTTCTTCCGCCGGGCAGCCGTAATAGCGCACGCGCCCCTTGATGCCGTTGGCCGCCAGCCAGTCCTTCACCGCCGCGGCCGCCAGCATGGCGCCGGCACCGAGCAGATTGTGGCCGCAGCCATGGCCGCTGGTCTCGCCGGGCACGGGCCGCGGCTCGGCGACGCCCGCTTCCTGGCTGAGCCCCGGCAGCGCGTCATATTCGCCGAGGATGGCGATGACCGGCCCCTCCTCGCCCGCCTCGCCCATCACCGCGGTCGGGATGCCGGCGACATTGGTGGTGACCCGGAAGCCCTCGCGCTCCAGCATCTGCCGATGCTCCTCGGCCGAGCGGGCCTCGGCGTAGCAGAGCTCGGGCATGCCCCAGACGCGGTCGGCGAGCGCCACATATTCGGCGCGCTTCGCCTCGACCAGGCGCCAGATCTCGTCTTCGTTGCGCATCCTCGGGTTCCTCCGGTGCAGACGTGCATCCTGGCCCGCCGCGCGCGGCGCGTCACGCCCCAGGGGCCGGCCCGGGCTTGCCTCCGCCTGCTGGGAAGGCGATGGAGGCGCCATGCGCATCCTGCTGATCAACGCCAACACCACCGCCTCCATCACCGACAAGCTGGTCGGGATCGCCAATGGCATGGCGCCGGCAGGAATCGTCTTCGAGGGCGCGACCGGGCGCTTCGGGGCGCGCTACATCGCCTCCCGCGCGGCCTCGGCCATTGCGGCGCATGCCGCGCTCGATGCCTGGGCCGAGCATGGCGCGGGTGTGGATGCCGTGCTGATCGGCTGTTTCGGCGATCCTGGGCTGGATGCGCTGCGCGAATTGGCGCCGGTGCCAGTGCTGGGCCTGGCCGATGCCGCGGCCGCCGCGGCCGGGGGGCGGCGCTTCGGGGTGGTCACGGGCGGGTCGGCCTGGAAGCCGATGCTCGAGGAATTCTTCGCCACCCGCGGCGTCGGCGCGCAGCTCGCTGGCGTGCGCACGGTCGCACCGTCGGGCGGCGAGATCGCCCGCGATCCCGAAGGCGCGCTGGCCTCGCTCGCCGCCGCCTGCCGCGCGTCTGCCGAGGAGGATGGGGCGGAGGTCGTTATCCTGGGCGGCGCCGGGCTGGCAGGGCTCGCCGCGCGGCTTGCCACCCGCGTGCCGGTGCCCGTGCTGTGCTCGGTCGAGGAAGGCGTCCGCGCGGCGATCGCGGCGATCGGCCACGGCCCGGCCGGGCTCATCCCGCACCAGCCCGTAGAGAGCATCGGCCTGTCCCCGGCGCTCGCCACGCGGCTCGGGTAGAGGGGGACCGGCCGGGCGCCACCACCCGGCCGGCTGACCTAATCCCGCTGCGACTGCATCGCGGCTCTGCGGCCAAGCGGCATGGCGTCGTTGGCGGCCACAGGCCCTGCGCCTTCGCGGCGCAACTCGTGCTCGAACCAGGCGATGGTCGCCTTCAGCCCGGCCTCCAGCTGCGTGCGCGGCGCCCAGCCCAGCAGGCGCTGCGCCAGCGCGATATCGGGGCGGCGCCGGCGCGGATCATCCACCGGCAGCGGCCGCTGCACCACGGCCGAGCGCGAGCCGGTGAGCGCCAGCACCCGCTCCACCAGCTCATCCACGCGCAGTTCCTGCGGATTGCCGAGGTTGACGGGCCCGGGCGCCCGGGTCCCCGGCGCGCCCAGGCGCTGCAGCCCGCCAATGAGGTCGGCGACAAAGCAGAAGGAGCGCGTCTGGCTGCCATCGCCGTAGATGGTGATGTCGCGCCCCGCCAACGCCTGCACCACCACATTGGAGACGACGCGCCCATCATCGGCGCGCATGCGCGGGCCATAGGTGTTGAAGATGCGCGCAACCCGCACATCGGCGCGGCCCGCGCGCGCATAGTCGAAGGCGAGCGTCTCCGCCGCGCGCTTGCCCTCATCGTAGCAGGCACGCGGGCCGATCGGGTTGACCGCGCCGCGATAGGCTTCTTCCTGCGGGTGAACCTCGGGGTCGCCATAGACCTCGCTGGTGGAAGCCTGCACGAAGCGCGCACCGGCGGCCTCGGCCAGCTTCAGCAGATGCCGCGTGCCCAGCACGCAGGTCAGCAGCGTGTGCTCGGGGTCGGCCTGGTAATGCGGCGGGGAGGCCGCACAGGCCAGGTTGAACACGACATCGATCTCGCTCGTCCGGCGCAGCAGGGCGGCTGGCAGCGGGTCGCAGACATCGGCTTCGATCATCTCGAAGCGTGGCTCATGCGACAGATGCGCGAGGTTGACGCGCCGGCCGGTGAGGAAGCTGTCGAGGCAGATCACCTCCGCGCCCTTGGCCAGCAAGGCGTCGCAGAGATGCGAGCCGAGGAACCCCGCCCCGCCCGCGACAACCGCGAGATTGCGCTGCGCGGCCCTCACAGCGGCACGCGCCCGACCGATGGCAGAGCGGCGCGGTGTGCGCGCGCCGCGGCGCCCGGATGGCGCAAGGCGATACTGTCGCGCCTCCGCAAGCACGGGCCGTGATGCGTCGGCAGCCGCACAGATCGCGGACCGAAGACCGTTGCGTCACCGACGACGCGGATCGTTTCCCCCACGCAAATCCTCCAATGCTGATGGCCGATATGGCGCATGCTGCGGCATTCCCGGGCGGTGGCGGAACGCAACGCTGCGCGACCGGTGTTCGCGCCGTGTGCGTCACAATGGGGTGTCGAGCGGTAGGCCGCGCAGCCGCAGAACCAGGGCATGGCGGTGGGCACCGATGGCCGGGTCCAAAGGCAGGTCATGTGCAGGCCAGCCATGCGCGGGCGGCCCTCACCCCTGCGTTGAGCCGCCGCGCCCGACATGGGACACTCAGGTTCGAACCGGGCGGGGATTGCGTCGATGCCAGAAGGATCCGCAAAGGTCGCCATGGGCGTCCTGATCGCCTGCGCCGTTGCCGGCGCCGCCCTTGCCATGGGGCTCCGGCAATCCTTCGGCCTGTTCCTCGCCCCGATGACGGAAGCGCATGGCTGGAGCGCCTCGGGCTTCGCCTTTGCCATCGCACTCTCGGTGCTGCTCAACGGCATCTTCCAGCCCATCTGCGGCCAGATCGCGGACCGGATCGGCGGCCGCGCCGTGGTGATGGGCGGCACGCTGCTCTACGCCGTCGGCATCGCGGGCATGTCGCTGTCCGAAAGCATGGCCGCCTTCACCTTCTTCGGCGGCGTCGTCATGGGCATTGCCGTCTCGGCGGCCGGGATGCCGGTGATCATGGCCTCCCTCACCCGGCTGCTGCCCGAAACCCAGCGCGGCCGTGCGGTCGGGCTCGGCACGGCGGGGTCGTCCTTCGGACAATTCATGGTCGTGCCATTGGCTGGCTTCGGGATTGCCGGCCTCGGCTGGCAATGGACGCTCTGGGTCATGGCGGGTGCGGCGCTGCTGATGCTGCTGCTGGCCCAGCCGCTGGCCGACAAGCCCGCCCCCAAGGCGCCCGGCGCAACGGAGGAAACGGCGCGGCAGGTGCTGGCGCGCGGCTTCCGCACGCCGAGCTTCTGGTTCCTGTTCTTCGGCTTCTTCGTCTGCGGCCTGCATGTCTCCTTCCTGACCGTCCACCTGCCGGGCTTCGTGCATAGCTGCGGCCTGCCGGTGGCGGTGGGCGCGGGGGCGATCGGGCTGATCGGGCTGTTCAACATCGCCGGATCGCTGGCCGCCGGCGAGCTCAGCCAGCGCTGGAAGCGGCGGGAGCTGCTGGTGGCGATCTATGCCGCGCGCGGGGTTGTGATGGGCGGCTTCATGCTGATGCCGAAGACGACGGAGACGGTGCTGGTCTTCTCCGCGCTGATGGGCATTCTGTGGCTGTCCACGGTGCCGCCGACGGTCGCCCTGGTCGCGCGCAATTTCGGCACGCGCTGGCTCGCGACCATGTTCGGTCTGGTCTTTCTCGGCCATCAGATCGGCGGCTTCACCGGCGCCTGGCTCGGCGGGCTGATCTTCGACCGGACCGGCAGCTACGACCTGATGTGGATCATCGGCATCCTGGCCGCCGTCTTCGCCGCGCTGATCCACATGCCGGTGAAGGACCCCGCCCCGGCCCCGAAGCCGGCCGCCGCCTGACCGGACGCGGGCGGATAGGCGATCCGACGCCGGGCCGCTAAACTCGGCCCACCGGGAACAGGGGGTCTGCATGCGACGCGGAATGCTCGTGGCGGCAATGACGCTGGCGCTCGCCGGCAGCGGGGCGGCCCAACAGGCCGATCCGCCGCATGCCTGGGTGTTCGGCTCCTGGACCGGCGGCGTCTTCCCGCCTGGCGAGACCGAGGGCCCGCGCTGCACTGGCCAGCCCACCGTGATCTTCACCCGCGATATCGTGCTCCGCGCCTCGCCGCTCGAGGTCTCCTATCGTCAGCGATTGGTCGAGACGGTGGCGGCCTCTCCGGACGCGCTGGAATTTCGCCTGGTGCCGGTGCCGCCGCAGGCCACGCCCTTCGGCGCGCGCATCCCGGCCGATGCCGGCTTCGGCTGCCCGGGAGGGCCGAACCAGCTGCGCGTCGAGCGCCGCGGACCGGACGAGATCGTCTTCCCCAACTGCGCCGAGTTCCCCTCCCCCCTCCGGCGCTGCAGCGGGAATTGATACAAACGCCGCGGATCGTGGCCGATCCGCCCTCAATCGCCGGCGCGCGCCTTCGCGCGCTTGGCTTCGCGGCATAAGCCGCGGCGGCCATTCGGCCGCTCGCCCGCCTCCGGCGGGCGCAGGTCACAGTTTATGGGATTTGGCATGAGCATGCGGATCGCGATCATCCACGCGCTGCGGCACTCGCCGCCGCCGATCGAGGCCGCCTTCGCCGCCGCCTGGCCCGAGGCGAGGCTGATGAACCTTCTGGATGACAGCCTCTCGGCCGACCTGGCCCGCGAAGGGCGGCTGACGGACGCGATGACGGCGCGGTTCCTGACGCTCGCGCGCTATGCCGCGGGCACGGGCGCGCAGGGCATCCTGTTCTCCTGCTCGGCCTTCGGGCCCTGCATCGAGGCCTGCGCGCAGGACCTCGCCCCGCTGCCGGTGCTGAAGCCGAATGAGGCGGCGATCGAGGAAGCGGTGAAGATCGGCCGCAAGATCGGCCTGCTGGCAACCTTCCCGGGCACGCTCTCCTCCATGCCCCCCGAATTCCCGCCCGGCGTGGAGGTGGTTCCCTGCCTCGCGCCCGGGGCGCTCGCCGCGCTCGATGCGGGCGATGCCGCAACCCATGACCAGCTGGCGGCGGAGGCCGCGGTTGCGCTCCGGGATTGCGACGTGGTGCTGCTCGGCCAGTTTAGCCTGGCGCGCGCGGCATCCCTGGTCGCCGCGGCGACGGGGAAGCCGGTGGTGACCACGCCGGACAGCGCGGTCGCCAAGCTGAAGCGGCTGCTGAAGGCCTAAGCTTTCGTCTCCCTGGCGGAGAGGATGGAATCAGCCTGCCGGAAGGCCTCCGCCATGCGCGGCCCTGGCATGGCGCCGCTGAACAGCAGGTGGCGGTCCATGAGGAAGGACGGCACGCCCGAAATGCCGCCGCGGCGCGCGGCCATGTCCTCGGCGAGCACGGCGTCGCGATGGTCGTCTCCGGCGAGCATCGCGGCCATGCCCGGCAGGCCGGCGACGGCCGCGATCTCGTCCAGTACCGCCGCATCGCCGATGTCGCGACCCTGCTGGAAATAGGCGCGGAACAGCGCGTCCACGACGGCCTCCTGCACCTCCGCCTGTTCCGCAGCGCGGATCACGCGATGCGCGGCGATGGTGTTCGGCGTACGCCGCATCAGGTCGTGGCGGAAGGCAAGCCCCGCCGCGCGCCCCGCATCGGCGACCTGCGCGTCCAGTTGCCGCGAACGCTCCAGCGACCCGAATTTCGCTGCGCGATACGCATCCCGTTCGACGCCCTCTTCCGGCATGTCGGGATTGAGTTGGAACGGGCGGAAGCGGATGCGGAACTCCAGGCCGTCCTGGCGCAGCTCCGCGAGTGCGGCATCGAGATGCGCCTTGCCGATCCAGCACCAGGGGCAGATGGCGTCGGAGATTACGTCGATCGTGCGCATGAGGCCGTGTCCTTACGAGAAGGCCGAGAGACGGCCGGGCACCTCGGCCAGCACCGCCTCGGCGGCATTGGCGAAGGCAAGGCGCAGATGGCGGTCCTGGCCGGGGCCGAAGAAGGGGCCGGGCAGTGTCATCAGCCCCCGCTCGGCGGCGAGAATCTCCGCCGCGCGCAGCGCATCGGGCGCGGCCTCGGGCAGGCGGAGATAGGCGAAATAGGTGCCGATCGCGTCCAGCCGCCAGCCGGGCAGTTGCGACACTGCGTCGCGGAAGACGGCCGCGCGGCTGGCCATCAGCGCGCGGTTGCCGGCGCGCCAAGCGACGAGTGCGGGGATCGCCCAGGCGAGCGCCGACTGCGCCGGGCGCGCGGGACAGATCTGGTAGGTGTCGCAGGCCTTGTCGAACTCAGCCATGAAAGCCGCGCCGGCCGCGATGGCGCCGACGCGATGGCCCGGCACACAATAGGCCTTGGAGAAGGAATAGAGGTGGACCAGCACCTCGCCCCAGGCCGGGTCGTCGAACAGGCCGTGCGGTGCAGGGCCCTCCGGCAAAAAGTCCCGATAGGTCTCGTCCAGCACCAGCATCGCGCCATGCCGCCGGCACTGCTCGGCGACGGCGTGGATGACGGCGGGCGAGTAGATCGCGCCGGTCGGGTTGTTCGGCGTCACCAGCACCACCGCCCGCGCCTTGTGCTGGGCCAGCAGCGCGCCGATGCGCTCGGGGTCGGGGATGAAGCCATCCTCGGCCCGGGTCGGCACGGGGATGGCGCGCACGCCCTGCATGGTCATCGCCATGTGGTGGTTGAAGTACCAGGGCGTGGGCAGCAGCACGGCCTCACCCTCCGCGGCCAGCACCTGCATCGCCATGGCGAAGGCGAGGTTGCAGCCGGCGGTGATCGCAACCTGCGCTGGCGCGATCGGGGCGCCGTAGAACCCCGCCATGTCGGCCGCGAGCGCCGTCCGCAGCGCCGGGTCGCCGGCGATGGGCCCGTAACCGGCCGTGGCCGCGCTGCCCGCGGCCTCGGCGAGCTTGGACAGAAGCTCGGGCGGCGGCGGATAGCCGGGCACCGCCTGGGTCAGATCGAGCGCCGGTCCCGCGCGCCCGTCATAGCGCGCGGCCCAGGCACGGGCGGCGGGGATGGGCGGGGCGTCGGTGGCCCGGATTCGGCGCGAGAAGATCATGCGGGGTCCCCAGGGGGGTCCAAGGTGGCCCGTTTCGTGTGGTGCAGCCAATGGTGCCACAGCAGCCGTGCCGCAACCGCCCGGTGCGGCGCGAAGGTCGCTGCGAGGGCGGCCGTCGCCTTTGCATCCGGCCGGGCCGGCAGGCCCATCAGCTGCCCGAGTGCGGCCTGCAGCGCCAGATCGCCCGAGGGGAAGATATCCGGCCGCTCATGCGCGAACAGCAGATGCACCTCCGCCGTCCAGCGGCCGATGCCCTTGACGGTGCAGAGATGCACGATGGCGTCCTCATCAGGCATCGCCTCCAGCGCATCGAGGCGCAGCACGCCGCTCAGGATCGCTTCGGCCAGCGCGCGCGCATGGCGCACCTTCTGCCGGGTCAGCCCGCCCTCGATCCCGGCACGCTCCGGGTCGAGCGCGAGGAACCCCTCGGGCGTCGTCGCCCCCGGCAGCGCAGCGACGCGCCGCCAGATCGCAAAGGCCGCTTCGTTGGAGACGAGTTGCGCGCAGATCGCGCGCAGCAGGCCCGGGAACCCCTTGGGCCGCACCGGCCAGGGCAGTGCCCCGGCGCGCGCCTCGATCCCGGCCAGCACGGCATGCTGCGCCGCCAGTTGGTCGGCGGCCTGGCGGGCCCAGGCTGGCGGATGGGGAAAAGGCGGCGGCGGGGACGCCAGGATCTGCGACATCCCCGCCGCCACTACACGAGGCCGCCCCAGGACAGGAGGGGGAGGGTCCACACGGCACGGGAGAATCTGCCGCGGCCCAGGGCTGGCCCTCGATGGCGCGGAGGATGGGGGCCGCATGTAACCGCCGGAAGGTCGGCCAGGTGAGCAATTGCAACAGCATGTTGCTGGGCCGCCCGCCGTCACGCGCCGCAACATACCCGCCCCGGAATGCCCTTCGGCGGCCCGCGCGGCGCGCTATGTTACAGCCATGGACACTGCCCAGCCGCACATCCTGGTCGTGGATGACGACCGCGAGATCCGGGACCTGCTCGGCAGGTTTCTGGAAAAGCAGTCTTTCCGCGTCACCCCCGCCCGCGATGCGCGGGAGGCCCGCAAGCTCTGGCCGCTCGGCCGCTACCACCTGGTGGTGCTGGACCTGATGATGCCGGGCGAATCGGGCCTGGATTTCGCCCGCTGGCTGCGCAGCCAGTCCGAGGTGCCGATCGTCATGCTGACCGCCATGGGCGAGGAGACGGACCGCATCGTCGGCCTCGAACTCGGCGCCGATGATTATGTCGCGAAACCCTTCAACCCGCGCGAGCTGCTGGCGCGCATCCGCGCCGTGCTGCGCCGTGCGACCGCCGACAGCTCCTCCGGCGCGCCGAGCGGGGAGCCGCCAGCGAAGGTGATCCGCTTTTCCGGCTGGGTGCTGGAGCCGGCGCGGCGGCGGCTGGTGAACCCCCAGGAGGTCGAGGTGCCGCTCACGGGCGGCGAGTACGAGCTGCTGCTGGCGCTGATCGAGCGCCCCAACCGGGTTCTCACCCGCGACATGCTGATGGACCTGCTGCGCGGCCGCCAGGCCGGGCCGTTTGACCGCGCGATCGACGTTGCCGTCTCTCGCCTCCGCCGGAAGCTCGAGGATGACGGGCGCAATCCGCAGCTGATCAAGACCGTCCGTGGCGGCGGCTATGTGCTGGCGACCACGGTGGAACGCGGGTGAGCGCGCCCGCGGCCACCGAGGTCACCCCAGCACGTCGCCGCTGGCTACCGCGCCTGCCACTGCCGCGCTCGCTGGCCGGCCGCACGGCGCTGCTGCTGATCGTCGGGCTGGTGATCGTGCAGGTGGCGGGGCTGACCATCCACGCGCTCGACCGCGTGGATCTGCAGCGCTTCCAGCAGGCGCGGGAGCTGTCCTCCCGCAGCTTCGCGGTCTGGCGCACCCTGTTGCTGACGGCGCCGGACCGACGCATCGGCGTGCTCGCCGACCTCGACCTGCCGCCTGGGCTGCGCGCGGCCTATGATGACGAGCCCGCGGCGCGGCATGGCTACCCGCCGCCACCCGCGCCAATGGTGCGGCTGATGCGGCTGGAGGCGATCATGTCCGCCCCGCCGCGGCTGCGCCCGCGGGAGGTGATCGTCTCCGGCACCAACCGGCAGGGCGTGATGCTGGTCAGCTTTCGCTTCCCGGATACGGGCTGGCTGAACCTGCGCGTCGAGCTGCTGCCGCCGCGGCCGTGGCATTCCGAGACCTTCCTGATCGCCTTCGCGCTGATGACGCTGACGGCGGCGGCGCTCACGCTCTGGGCGGTGCGGCGGCTGACGCGGCCGGTGCGGGATTTGGCGGCGGCGGCCGACCGGCTGGGGCGCGACGTGAACGCGGCCCCGCTGCCGGAGAACGGCCCGACCGAGGTCGCCACCGCCGCGCGCGCCTTCAACACCATGGCCGAGCGCATCCGCCGCTTCGTCGGCGACCGCACGCAGATGATCGCGGCCATCGGCCATGATCTGAAGACGCCGATCACCCGGCTGAAGCTCAGGGCCGAGCTGCTGGATGACGACGAGCAGCGCCGCAAGATCCTCGCCGACCTTGAGGAGATGGAGGCGATGATCGGCGCGACGCTCACCTTCGCGCGCGACGACGCGGCGGCCGAGCCTTCGGTCGCGGTGGACCTCGCCGCGCTCTGCCGTACCGTGCTGGACGAGGCGGCCGATGCCGCGCCGGAGCTGGCAGAGGCGATCACCTATGCCGGGCCGGAGCACCTGACCGTGCGCGCCCGGTCGGTGGCGATGAAGCGCGCGCTGGCCAATCTGGTGGGCAATGCGCTGGCCTATGGCGGCGCGGCGCGGCTGACGCTGGCCCCGGCGGGGGCGGGGGCGGCGGCGGGCCAGATTCGCATCACGATCGAGGATGACGGGCCCGGCGTGCCCGAATATGAGCTGGAGGGGGTCTTCCAGCCCTTCCGCCGGCTGGAGGGCAGCCGGAACCGGGAGACGGGCGGCACCGGGCTCGGCCTGCCGATCGCGCGCAATATCCTGCGCGCGCATGGCGGCGATGTGGTGCTGCGGAACCGCTCGGCGGGTGGGCTGGCCGCGGTGGCGACGCTGCCGGTTTAAAACCGGCGCCTAATGACCGAACAGGCTGGCGACGGCATAGGCGACGGCCGCCGCCGCGCCACCAATCGCGAGCGTCTGCGTCGCCACGCGGAGCGGCGGCAGGCCCGTCGCACGCGCCTTCAACCAGCCGAAGCCGAACAGCGCCATCGCCGTCAGCCCCGAGGAGACCAGCAGCGCGGGCGTGGTGGTGGCGAAGATCATGTAGGGCGCGAGCGGGATCAGCCCGCCGACCACATAGGCGCCGCCGATCGTCGCCGCCGATTTCGCCGCGCGGCTCGGGTCGGGCTCCGAAAGGTCCAACTCGAACCGCATCATGAAATCCACCCATTTCCGCCGGTCGGAGGCAATCGCCTCCACCGCCTGGCGCAGCACCTCCCCGCGCACGCCGTAGCGATGGAGGATCGCCGCGACCTCCCACCGCTCGCGGTCGGGATAGGTGTGGGTCTCTTCCTCCTCGCGCCGGCGTTCGCTGGCGTAGTGCTCGGCATCGGTGCGCGCGGCGAGGTAGCCGCCAAGGCCCATCGCGACGCAGCCGGCGGCGATCTCCGCCAGGCCCGCGGTCACGATCAGCGGATTGGCCGCAACCGCGCCCGAGAGCGCCGCGGCGAGCGCGAAGGGCACCGTCAGCCCATCCGCGGTGCCGATGACAAGATCGCGCACGGTCGCATTCTGGGTGAAGTGCCGCTCCTCATGCGGCGGGCCGGGCGGCATGGGCGGAAGGCCGTCGCGCGTCGGTTCCGGGGTCGGGACGTCGTGCATGGCGGCACAGTAGCGGCGCGACTCGCGCCGCGCCAATGCCGCAAGTGCGCGAAGCGGGTTGCGATTCGCTCGCAGATGACGGCCTCGACAGGGGGCACCGGCCACGCAGGCGCGACCATCCGCCCAAGGGCAGCGGAGGGGGCCGGGGCGCCCCGGCGGGTTGTCCGGGGGGCGGGGCACCTCTATAGCGGCGGCGCCCGACGCCCCCCGCCCAGGACACCGCCTTTGGCCAGCATCGCCCCCGAGACCAAGCCCGGCGCGGAGCCCAGCCCCGCCCAGGCGCTCCAGGCCACCCTCCTCGCCCGGCCGGCCACCGAGACTCGCCGCATGGCCGATGCGATCCGCGCGCTGGCGATCGACGCGGTGGAGCAAGCGAAGTCCGGCCATCCCGGCATGCCGATGGGCATGGCCGATGCGGCAACCGTGCTGTTCACCCGCTTCCTGAAAT
>JBIKSZ010000037.1:0-21329 GCA_044348345.1 Roseomonas sp.
GCATCTGGCGGGCGAGCAGTTCAACATGATCGGCGGCATGCGCAACACGCACATCCCCTATCGTGGCGGCGGGCCGCTGATCGCGGACCTCATCACCGGCCAGTTCGACTTCGCCTTCACGCCATCTTCCGGCGCGCGGCCGCAGGCGGAAGCGGGCCGGGCGCGCATTCTGGCCGTGGCGACGGCGCAGCGCAGCCCGCTGCTGCCCGAAGTGCCGCCAGTTGCCGAGACGCCCGGCTTCGCCAGCTTCGACGCGCAGGATTGGTCCACGCTGATGGCCCCGCGCGGCTTGCCCGCGCCGATCCTGGAGGTGCTGAACCGCGCCGCGACGACAGCGCTGCGCGAGGCCGAGGTGGTGCAGGCCTTGGCCCAGCGCGGCATGGAGGCGACGCCCTCGACCCCGGAGCAGTGCGCGGCCTTCATCCGCTCCGAGACCGCGAAATGGGCGCCGGTGGTCCGCGCCTCCGGCGCACGGCCTGACTGAGGGATACGATGCCGGGCGGCTCAGCCGCCCGGCAGCATCAGCCGGCGCAGCTCGCTTTCCTGCAGGCGCAGCAGCCGCGCCGTCTCGGGCGCGGCAAGCCGCGCCTCACGCTCCAGCAACAGCGCATGGCCCTCCGCGATGTGGGTGAGCGTCGCCTGCGCCGGCGAATCCGGCGGGAGCAGCCGGCCGAGCGCGGCGAGCACCGCGCGGAAGGGCGCATCGCCACGCGCGACCGCGATGCGCAGCTGCGGCGCGCGCCAGTTGCGCCGCGCGCCGAAGGCCATGACCTCGCCAAGCTGCTGCACCGCCTCGGCCCCCTCGGCATCGAAGGGGCGCAGCGCCGCCGCATGCGGCCCGAGCAGGTTGTCGCGGCTCGGCGGCCAGCCATCCTCGGCCACCCAGGCGAGCAGCCCGAGCCAGGCCGCCGCCGCGTCCTGTGCCGCGAGCACCGCACCCTCCTGCCCCGTCGCATCAATGGGCCCGGGGCGCGGGGCGCCGATGGCCGGCGCCGTGGGCGGGCGCGGGCCAGCGGGCGGCAGCACCGCTTCGCGCGCCGTCGCCGACCAATCGCGCACCGCGCCATAATCAGGCGCGCAGGCCACCGGCAGCAGGCAGAGCAGCGCAACCGCCAGGCTGCGGCACCGGCTTGCGCGCGCCGCCCTCATCGTGTGGCGACGCCAAACCGGCGCAGCTCGCTCGCCTCCAGGCGCAGCTCGCGCCCGGTGTCGCCATGCTGCACGCGCTGGCCGCGGGCCGTGAGTTCGGCATGCGTCGCGGCGATCCGCTGAGCCACGTCCCGCCGCGCGGCTCGGGCCGGTGTCGCGACATCGGGCACCTCGGCGGCGAGCGCCGCCTCCTGCCGTGCCAGCGCGGCCATCACCGGCTGGAACAGCGGATCGCCGTCCCGCAGCACATAGGCGATGCTGGCCGAGCTCCAGCCGCGCCCGGCGATCCAGGCGATCCCTTGCGACAGCGCCGTCACCGCCGCAGCGCCCGCGGCATCGAAGGGCTCAACGCGCGCGGCCCGCGCCGCGAGCGCAGCGGAGTCGTCGGGCGGTGTCGCATCGTCGGCGACCGCGGCGAGCACCGCGAGCCAGGCGCCCGCGGCCTCCTGCAGCGCCTGCACCGCATCCGCCCGGCTGCCGCGCGGCGCGGCCGTGGTCTCGGGCGAAAGAGCCAGGCTGCGGATCGCAGCCGGGGGCAGCACCACCTCCCGCGCCTGGATGGACCACTCGCGCAACCCCGCCTGATTGCCCGCGCAGCCCGCCAGGGCCGCGATCAGCACCAGCCCTGCCAAGGCGCTGCCGAGGCGCAGCCCGCCTGAGCCCGCCCCGGCGTGTCGCGTCCGGTCGGTCATGCTCCGATCATCCCCGCTGCCTGCTATCGGCCACACGCCGACACGGACGCTAACATGCAGCCTCTGCGGCGGCACGACCAGACGGGATCAGCGACGCGGCGGGGCGAGCAAGCGTACCACCTCCGCATCCGACAATTGATGGAAGTCGACGTAGAACGCTCCGATGCCGAAGGGAATGTCGTCCTGGTACAGGCAGATGATGGCATCCGCCTCCGGCGCGAGCGCGGCGAGCGTCCCCGGCGGCGCGACGGGCACGGCCAGCACCAGCGGCGCGGCCCCGCGCCGCCGCAGGGCCCGCAGCGCCACACGCGCGGTCGCGCCGGTGGCCAGCCCGTCATCCACCACCACCGCAGCGCGGCCACGCGGATCAGGCGGCGCGCGACCCGCCAAGTAGATCGCGCGGCGCCGCGCGATCTCGGCCAGCGCTGCATCACGGGCGGCCGCGATGAAATCCGGCCCGGCCCCGGTGGCGACGACGATATCCTCGTTCAGCACCATCTCGGGCGCTTCGCCATTGGTGACCGCGCCGAGCGCGAGTTCCGGCTGGCGCGGCGCGCCGAGCTTGCGCACCAGCACGAGGTCGAGCGGTGCGCCGAGCCTGTCAGCGACCACGGCCGCCACCGGCACGCCGCCCCGCGGCAGGGCGAAGACCACCGGATCCTGCAGGCCAAGCTCCATGATGCGGTCGGCCAACTGCGCGCCGGCCTCGGCGCGGTCGGCAAAGCGGGGCGCTGCGCCACGCCGCATGATGCGCCCTCCCTCTCCGTCCGGCTCCACCGCGATCTGGCGCGCGGCGGGGCCGGACGGAAGAGGCTCACGCAAGCGTGCCCGATGTCGCCTCCGCCATCACGGCCAGCGCATCCGCCGCGCGCACGCCCTGGCCTTCGGGCAGCACGAAGAGCGGATTGACCTCCGCGGTCACGAGGCTGTCACCGAGCGCCTCGCCCATCGCGGCGAAATCCAGCAGCGCCTGGACCAGCGCCGGCACATCCATCGGCGGGGCGCCGCGATGGCCGCGCAGCAGCGCCGCGCCGCGCAGCTCGGCCACCATCGCCTGCGCATCGTCGCGCGACAGCGGCAGCAGCCGCAGCGCGGTGTCGCCGAACACCTCCGCCGCCACGCCCCCCATGCCGAGCAGCACCGCCGTGCCCAGCAGGGGGTCGCGCGTCAGGCCGAGGATCATCTCGACGCCGCCCGCAAGCTGTTCCTGCACCAGCAGGCCGTCCGGCGCGCGGCCGGTCGCGGCGGCGACGCGGGCGAGCATCTCCTGCCCCGCCGCCTCGATCTGCTCCGCCGCCAGGCCAAGCCGCACGCCGCCGACATCGCTCTTATGCGCCAGGTGGCGCGAGAGCGCCTTCAGCACCAAGCGGCCGCCGATTCCGCGCGCGGCCGCCGCCGCCTCGGCCGGGGTGGCGCAGGCCTGCTCGCGCACCGGCGGAATGCCGAAGCGCGCGAACAGCGCCTTGCTCTCTGCCTCATCGAGCGGACCCGAGGGCAGCGCGATGTCGGGGCGCGCAGCGGCTGGCGCGGCGGGGGCCGCGGCACGTGGCGCGACCAGCGCGGCGAGCATGGCCGCGATCGCCTCTGGCGCGCTCGCCGCCGGGATGCCCTGGCGCTGCAAGGCGGCACCGATCGCCGGCGCATGCGGGCTGAGATAGGCCAGCACCGGCTTGTCGCTGGCCGCCTGACCCGCCGCGATCGCATCCGCCGCCAGCCGCGGCTGCGCCAGCGCGGAGGAGCCGACGACGACCGCGAGCGCATCGTAGCTGTCGCTCTCCAACAGCGCGGCGATGGACCCGCCCAGCACCTCGGGCTTCAGTCCGGCGAGCGTCAGGTCGAGCGGATTGGCCACCGCCGCCTCCCCCGTCAGCGCGGCGATGCGCGCGGCGGTCGCTTCATCCGGCGGTGGCAGGTCGAAGCCTGCGAGGCCCAGATTATCCGCGAGCAGCGCACCCGCCCCGCCCGTCGAGGTCAGCACCGCCACGCGCCGCCCGCGCGGCCGGCGGCCCGAAGCGAGCGCGGCGGGAATGTCGAGCAGGTCGGAAAAGCGCTCGGCCCGGATGATGCCGAACTGGCGGAACAGCGCGTCGTAGAGCCGATCCGCACCCGCCAGCGCGCCGGTGTGGGAAATGGCGGCGCGCGCCCCGGCTTCCGACCGGCCAACCTTGTAGGCGACGACGGGCTTGCCGGCCGCGGCCGCCTTCCGCGCCGCGGCGCGGAAGGCATCCGGGCGGCGCAAGCCTTCGACATAGATCGCGATCACCCGCGTCGCGTCATCCTCGGCCAGCAGGTCGAGGAAATCGGCGACGTCGAGATCGGCCTCATTGCCGGTGGAGACGAGGCGCGCGAAGCCGATCCCCTGCGCCGCCCCGCGCGACAGCGCCGCGCCGAGAATCCCGCCCGATTGCGAGACGAGGGAGATGGAACCAGCCACGAGTTCCTCGACCTCCAGCGCGCCGGAGGCCGACAGCACGATGCGGTCGGCAAGGTTGACGAGGCCGATCGTGTTCGGCCCAAGCAGGCGCATCTTCCCCGCCGCTGTGCGCAGCGCCGACTGGCGCGCGCCGCCCTCCCCGCCGCTTTCGGCATAGCCGCCCGCGAGCACGATGGCCGCGCCGCAGCCGCGCGCCGCAAGCTCGCGCACCGCGGCCTCGGCCCGCTCCGGCCCGACCAGCACGATGGCGACATCCGGCGCGCCGGGCAGGCTCGCGACATCGGGGAAACAGGGCAGCCCGCCGATCTCCGCGACGCGCGGATTGACCGGCCAGATCGCACCATCGAAGCCGTGGCGCTGCAGATAGCCGACCGGCCGACCGGTGGTCTTGGTGGGATCGGCGGAAGCGCCGATGACCGCGACGCTGCGCGGCCGTAGCAGGCGATGCAGGCCGCTCATCGCGGCTTCGACTGCGCGAGGAAGGCCTCGACCGAGGCGCGGTGCTCGCCGGTGGTGTAGCAGAGCGCCTGGGCCTTCGCACCCTCGGCCAGCACCTGTTCGAAGGACATCTCGAGCGAACGGTCCATCACCGACTTCGCCAGCGCCAGCGCGGCGGGCGAGCCGGTGGAAAGCGAGCGCGCCCAATCCTGCGCGGCAGCGGAGAGATCGGCATCGGGCACGACCCGCTCGATCATGCCCATCGCCAGCGCTTCCGCGGCGCCGACGCGCCGGCCGGTGAAGACCAGCTCCTTCGCGCGCGCCAGCCCGACGCGGCGCGGCAGGAAATACATGCCGCCGCCATCCGGGATCAGGCCACGGGCGATGAAGCTCATGGTGAACTGCGCGCTCTCGGCCGCCATGATGAAGTCGCAGCTGAGCGCAACGTCGCAGCCAAGACCGGTGGCGGCGCCGTTCACCGCCGCGATGGTCGGCTTCGGCATGGTGTGCAGCAGCGCGACCGCGCGGTGCGTGCGCTGCTGACGGCGCCAGCCATTATAGGCCACATCCTCCTGCGGCGCGGCCAGGCGGTTGCGCATGCCGCGCACATCGCCGCCCGCGCAGAAGGCGCTGCCAGTGCCGGTGACGACCAGGGCGCGCACGGCGGGATCGCCGGCCGCTTCCTCCAGCACCGCGATCATCTCGGCGCGCATGCCATCATCGATGGCGTTGCGGCGCTCCGGCCGGTCGAGGCGCAGCGTCGCCACCCCCTCCGTCACGCCATAGGCAATGGCGGTCCGCTCGGTCATGTGCAGTCTCTCCGTGAACTGGCAGTGCGATGCTGTGGGCGTGCGATGCAGTGGCGGTGCGATGAACCGCGGCGCTATTCGATGCGCAGATTGGCGCGCGCCACCACGCGCTGCCAGCGCGTGCGCTCCTCCACCATCAGCTGGGCGAGGTGGGCGGGGCTCGGGCTGGGTGCGATCTCGTCCACGCCATGCTCCACCAGGCGGCGGCGGATGTCGGCATCCTCCAGCACCGCGTTCAGCGCGCGGTGCAGCACCGCGACGCGATCGGGCGGCGTGCCGCCAGTGGCCAGCAGCGCATACCAGGTGGCGCTGTCGAGCTCCGGGAAACCCTGCTCGACGCTGGTGCGGAGATCGGGCAGCGCGGCGCTGCGGCTGGTCCCCGCAACAGCCAGCGCGCGCAGCGTGCCAGCAGCGATGTGCGGCTGCAGCGGGGCCGACGCATTGGTGATGATCTCAAGCCGGCCGGCCAGCACATCGCTCAGCGCCGGGCCGGTGCCGCGGTAATGCACCGCCTCGAGCTCGACGCCGAGCACGACGCCGATCATCGCGCCCAGCGCATGCCCCGTGGTGCCGACGCCGGGCGTGCCATAGCGCAGCGGTGTGGTGGCGGCGCGCGCGACGGTGCGCAGCTCCTCAAGGTTGCGGGCGGCGACGCGGGGATTGACGCAGATAACGTTGGGCGATGCGCCGATGTAGCCAACAGGTGCAAAGTCGCGCACCGGGTCATAGGGCAGGCGCGGCTGCACGAGGGAGGAGATCAGGAAACTGCCGCTGCCCGCCAGCAGCACGGTGTGGCCATCCGGCGCCGCCTTGGCGACCAGATCGTTGCCGATCACGCCGCCCGCGCCGCCGCGATTCTCCACCACGATCGGCTGGCCGAGCCGCGCGCTCAGCGCCTCGGCCAGCATGCGTCCGACAATGTCGTTGCTGCCGCCGGCGGTGAAGGGGATGACCAAGCGTAGCGGGCGCGAGGGGAAGTCCGATTGCGCGCGGGCCAGCCGGGGCAGGGCGAGCAGCGGGGGCAGCGCAAGCAGCGTGCGGCGGTGCATGGGTGTCTCCTCCGGGCGGGGCAAGGCGCCGCGGCCTGTCGTGTCATGGTCCGGATTGCGCCCGCCGGGCCGGCGGGCGCGCACGGTATCAGTTGAGGAAGGGGTTCCGGCCGCGCGTGGGCGCCTGCGCGGGGCCGAAATGCGTGGCGAGGTAGTTCACGATCGTCTCGCGCAGCTCACCCTCCAGCCGGCTCATGGCGTGCTTCTCCGTCATCCAGTCCATCAGCCCGTCCCATTGCGCGCGGGAGAACTGGCTGCGGCGGATGATCGCCGTGCTGTGGCAGGCGATGCAGTAGCCGAAAGTCTCGGAGCGGCCATGCCCGTCGGGCAGCACCGTCTCCTCCTCCGTCGGCTGGGTGACGGCCTGTGCGGCTGCCGCCTGCTGGCGGGCGGCCTCCGCGCGCGCGGCCGTCTCGGCCTCAGCCTGCTGGAAGGCGAGCGCAGCCGGGGTGGGCGGCAGGGCCGGCCGCGGCGCCGCGACATGCGGGCCGCTGCCATCCACCAGCACCAGAAGGATGGCACCCAGCAGACCGGCGGTGACCACCCGTTCCATTGTGAACACGCTGGTCTCCCTCAGCCCACCAGGATCGCCGCACGGCTGATCGGGTTGGCCCCATAGCCCTGCGGGTTCCAATTGGCCGCGGCATGCGGCTGCATCCGGCCCTCGCTGTCGGTCGCGCGGTACCAGACCTCGTAGTAGCCGTCGGCCGGCAGCGCCACGCGGCCGGTCCAGCGCTGCCAGGCGTGGCGATTCGCCGGCGCGGCCACCTGCATCTCGGTCCAGGTCGCGCCGAAATCCACGCTGACATGCACCGCGCGCACCGAGAGGTCACCGGCCCAGGCTGCGCCGCGCAGATCCAGGCTGCGCGTGCCCGCCGGCAGGCGCGAGCCATGCGCGTGCGAGGACAGGATGGAGCGCACCGGCATGCTCTCCATCTCGGCGAAATCGGCGCCGTTGCTGTTGCTGCCCGGCACCATCGGCCGCTGCGGGATACGATAGGAGGTGCCGCCCATCCCCGCCCCATCATGCACGCGGTCACGCAGCGTCACGCGCGTCAGCCACTTCTGGCTGAGGCTGCCCGGCCAGCCCGGCACCAGCAGGCGCACCGGCGCGCCGTGGATATGCGGGATCGGCTGGCCGTTCATGCGGAAGACGATCAGCGTGTCTTCGTCCATCGCCTTCGCCAGCCGCATGCCGCGGCCGATCGCCGCCCGGTCGGTCGCGCCCGACAGATGCGGGTCCGCGCCGGAATGCCCGGTGAAGATCGCCGACGGCTTCACGCCGGCGGCCTGCAGCACATCGCGCAGGCGCACGCCGGTCCATTCGGCGTTGCTGATCGCGCCATTGCCCCATTGGTTGCCGCGCGTCTGGGGTGCGAAGAAGGCGCGGCCATTGCCGCCGCATTCCATCTGCAGCTGGCGCGTCACCACCGGGAAGCGGCTTTCCAGCTCGCCCAGCGTCAGCGTCAGCGGCGTGTTCACCTCGCCATCGATGGTGATGCGCCAGGCGCGGGGATCGCCGCTGGCCACTTCAGGAACCTGGCCGTTGTTGCGGATGAAGTGGTTGGCGTAGCTCGTCACCGCCTCGTCGAGCAGGTGTTCGGGCGTCTCTGCCACCAGGGGGCGTTCCTGCAGCAGGATCAGCGGCGCCTTGCCATCCATCCGCAGCACCTGCGGCTGCGCGGCACCCTGCGCTGCGGCCGGGCGGGTGAACAGTGCCGGCAGCGTGCCGGCCGGCATGGTGCCGGCGAAGGGGATGGCCCCGCCCAGAGCGGCGCCCATCGCCGCCAGCGCCGAGCCCTTCAGCGCCCCGCGCCGCCCGAAGGCCAGCGCATCCGCCCGCGTCGGATCGTCGCGGTAGAGTTCCTGGACGGAGCGTTCCGTCCTTCCGAAGCGCAATGGCATGCCGTTTCCTCTTCCTTCTGGTTAGCAGTTTCGTTCAGCCCAGCGCCATCTCGCAGGGGCGCCGGGTCAGCCCGGCCATCACGCCGGCGGGTGCCGCGGGCGGTGCTTCCATCGCGCGTTCCACCGCCAGGGCGACGGGGCGCAATCTCTCGCGCGGCAGAGCCGCGGTAACCGCGTGCAGATGCCGCCCATCCGACCAAGTGTAGGTGACGAGGCCGCCTGGCTCGTCGGCACAGCGCAGTTGGCGCGGCACCGGGTCATGCGTCGGCCGCCGCCAGACGGAGACCGCCGTACCGTCGGGATCCATGAAGCGCAGCATCACCGAGGGACCGTCTGCCGCCGGCAGAACCCAGGCGAGGTCGAGTGTGAAGCCGTAGCCCACCAGCCTCGGCACCGGGATCGCCTCACCGGTCTTGGCGCGCAGCCAGCCAGCGATGTCGGTATCGCGCGCCGAGGCCTCCAGGCGTTGCCCGGGATCGGCGAGCGCCCGGTGCAGCGCCGCAGGCGCGGAGGCAGGATCGGCGACCGGCATCGCCACATCGAGCGTACCGCGCGCGGTCCAGCCGAAGCCGGCCCCGGCCAGCAGCAGAACAGCCGCGGCGGCGATGGCACGCCACCGCGACACCGCGGCCCGGTGGCGGGCACTGCGCAGATGTGCGATCCGCAGCCGCGCCGGGATGGGCTCGGCGGCCTTGAAGGCCAGCGCGGCCCGCAGCGCGTCCCGCTGGGCGATGAAGGCGCGCAACCGCGCCGCGTCCTCCGGGCGCGCGGCCAGGTAGCGCTCCAACACCTCGGCCCGCGCCGGGTCGAGCTGCCCGTCCACCAGGGCTTGCAGCTCATCCTCGCCGATCGGGGCCGGCAGGTCAGCGGCCATGGCTCAGACCACCCGCCGCAGCGCGGCGACCGGCGCCGGCCGGCCCTCTGCCTGCCGTCGCAGCTTCTCCCGCGCCCGGGACAGGCGCGACATCACCGTGCCGAGCGGCACGTCGAGCACCTGGGCGGCTTCCTCGTAGGAAAGACCCTCCACCCCGACCAGCAGCAGCACCGCGCGCTGGTCCTCCGGCAACGTGTCGAGCTGGGCCAGGACCTGCGCACACTGCACCGCGGCGTCCTGCGCCGCATCCGGTCCGTCGGCGCACTCGAACTGGGCAACCTGCTCCAGCAGCCGGGTGCGGCGTGCTGTGCGTCGTCGCCCCGACACGTGAAGGTTGTAGAGAATGGCAAACAGCCACGCCTGCAAGTTCCCATCCGCGTGACGCCGGCCCCAGGCCCCGAGGGCCTGCTCCAGGCAGTCCTGCACCAGATCATCGGCCTCTTCGGCGCGGCGGGTCAGCGACCAGGCGAAGCGGCGCAGCGCAGGCACCAGCGCTTCCATGCGCCTGTCCCGATCGCTCACCGTTCCTCTCCCCCTCGTCGCACCCGCTTCACCGCGGTCGTGCTGTGCAGCATAAGACGCGCGAGGGCCAAGGCGTATTCCAGGCCGTTGACGAAAAATCCGTGCACCCTGCGCCCGGCCTTGGCGGGATGGCCTTGCGGCGGCCATCCGGGCAGGATCGTCGGTGGCGGTACACAGGGACGCAGGGACCGCGGCACCGGGGGATACGGGACATGGCACGGCAGCTCTACGAACTCTGCGGCACCGATCCGGCCCGGATCTTCAGCCCCTATTGCTGGCGCTCGCGCATGGCGCTGGCCCATAAGGGCCTCGATTTCGAGAACATGCCCTGGCGCTTTACCGAAACCGACCGTCTGGCCTTCGCGGGGCACGACAAGGTGCCGGTGCTGGTGGATGGGGCCAAGGTGGTCGCGGATTCGTGGGATATCGCGCTGCACCTCGACGCCGCCTATCCGGACCGGCCGAGCCTGATGCGCGGCAACCCCGCCCCCTACCGGCTGGTCGCGGCCTGGAACGATGCCGTGGTGCAGGCGGGGATCGCGCGCCTTGTCGTCTCCGACATTCCGCCGCTGCTGGGCGAAGCGGATCGGGCCTATTTCGTGACGAGCCGCGAGAAGCGCTTCGGCATGCCCCTGGCCCAGGTGACGGCAGACCGCGCGACGCGACTGCCCGCCTTCCGCGAGGCGCTGCATCCCTTGCGGATGGTGGTGCGAGGCCAGGCTTTCCTCGGCGGCGACACGCCGGATTATGCCGACATGATCGTCTTCGGCAGCTTCATGTGGGCGCGCAGCGTCAGCGACTTCGCGCTGCTCGAGCCGGGCGATGCGGTGCATGGCTGGCGCGAGCGGATGCTGGACCTGCATGGCGGCATGGCGCGCCAGGCCCCGCATTTCGGCGCGTGATGTCCCAAGGGGGTCGCTGGCCGGTCGGAAGCTGCTAGCCTCCTCCCCAAGGACGCGGAGGAGGAAGCGCCCATGACCCCGGAGGATGCGCTGCGCCCGCGTGACGAGGCGATCGCGGGCTTCATGCTGGATGCGACCGTGAAGGGCATCCCGCCCGGCGTGCGTCTCAGGCTCGACCAGGTGGCGGCGCAAGGATGGAACCTGTTGCGGGGCGACCTGCCGCTGCCACTCGCCGTGCTGCGGCACGGCGCGCTCCGTCGCAACGCCGCCTGGATGCGCGAATTCTGCCGTTTGAACGACCTATCGCTCTGCCCGCATGGCAAGACGACGATGGCGCCGCAGCTCTGGGACCTGCAGATCGCCGAGGGCGCCTGGGGCATCACCGTGGCCACGCTGCAGCAGCTGGAGGTGGCGCGCCGCTTCGGCATCAAGCGTGTGATCTGGGCGAACCAGCCGACGGGCAGGTTGGCGGTAGATGCCGCCTTCGCGGCGCTGGCCGATCCCGGCTTCGAGCTGTTCGTGCTGGCCGACAGCGCGGAGGTGGTCGCGGCCCTGGCCGCCGGCGCGGCGCGGGCGGGCCTAGCGCGGCCGCTGCCTGTGCTGCTGGAAATCGGCATGCCCGGCGGGCGCACCGGCGCGCGGGATGCGGCGACGGCGCTGACGCTGGCGAGGGCCATCGCCACGACACCGGGCCTCGTGCTCGCCGGCGTCGAGGCCTTCGAAGGGCTGCTGCCCGATGCCGCCGCCGTGGACCGCTTTCTGCCCACCCTGGCCGAGGTCGCGCGCGGCTGCGCAGCCGAAGGCCTGTTCGGACGCGAGGAGGTGCTGCTGACCGCCGGCGGCACCGCCTTCTTCGATCGCATCGCGCCGGGTTTCGCCGCCGCCAGCGAACTCGGCCGGCCGGTGCGGCGCGTGCTGCGCAGCGGCTGCTACATCACGCAGGACAGCATGGGCTATGCCGAGTCCTACGCCCGCATGCGGCGCGAGGCGAAGCTGCGTTTCCCCGACGGCGACCTGGAGTACGCCATCGAGGTCTGGACCGTCGTGCAATCCGTGCCGGAGCCGCGGCTCGCGATCCTCGCCTGCGGCAAGCGCGACGCCGGCTTCGACCTGGGCTGGCCGGTGCCGATCAGGCTGTTCCGCCCGGGCACGCATGACGCGCCCCAGCCCTTCGGCGCCTTCCACAAGGTCAGCGGCATGAACGACCAGCATGGCTATCTGGTCGGCCCGACGGAGCATATCAGGGTCGGTGACCTCCTCTGCCTCGGCATCGGGCATCCCTGCAGCACCTTCGACCGCTGGCAGGTGCTGCCGCTGGTCGAGGATGATCTGACCGTCAGCGGCGCGATCCGCACCTTTTTTTGAACCGCACGACAGCACGAGAGACAAGACGAATGTCCGCAAGCAGCAACAGCATGCGCGTGGCGGTGATGCCGGGCGACGGCATCGGCGTGGAGGTGACCGACGCCGCGATGGGCGTGCTCGGCAAGCTCGCGCGGCGGCACGGCCTCGGCCTCTCGGCCGAGACGCTGCCGGCCGGCGCCTTCGTCTATCGCGAGACCGGCACGGCGATGAGCGAGGAGGTGTTTCGGCGCGCCGAGGCCGCGGACGCCATCCTGCTCGGCGCGATGGGCTGGCCCGGCATCCGCTATCCGGACGGGACGGAGATCGCGCCGCAGATCGAGCTGCGCATGCGCCTCGGCCTCTATGCCGGCGTGCGGCCGATCCGCGCCATTCCGGGCGTGCCGCTGGCGCTCGCGCATCCGCGCGCGAAGGAGATCGACCTCGTCATCCTTCGCGAGAGCACCGAAGGCCTGTTCTGGGCGCGCGGCCGCGGCGAGGTGATCGAGGATCGCGAAGCGCGCGACACGATGGTGATCACGCGCGCGACCACCGAACGGCTCAGTCGCTTCGCCTTCCGCCTCGCGGAACGGCGCGCCGCGCGGCTGGGACGGCCGCAGAAGGTGACGCTGGTGGACAAGGCGAATGTCTTCACCTCCATGGCCTTCATGCGCCGCGTCTTCGACGAGGTGGCGCGCGAATTCCCGAACGTGCCGGCGGGCCACCACTATGTGGATGCGATGGCGCTCGACCTCGTGCGGCGCCCTTGGGATTTCGACGTGCTGCCGATGGAGAACATGTTCGGCGACATCATCTCCGACCTCGGCGCGGGGCTGATCGGCGGCATGGGCTATGCGCCCTCGGCCGATATCGGCGACACGCATGCGGTGTTCCAGCCGAGCCACGGCACCGGCCCCGACATCCATGGCAAGGGCATCGCCAACCCGACGGCGATGATCCTCTCCGCCGCGCTGATGCTGGACTGGCTTGGTGCGCGCGGCGCGGGCCAGGCCTGGACGGATGCCGCGACCGAGCTGGAGGCGGCCGTGGACCGCGCCTTCGCGAACGGCCTGCGCACGGCGGAATTCGGCGGCGTCGGCACGCTGGAGGTGGCCCGCGCGGTCGCCGAGCAGATCCCGGGCTGAACCGGCGCGGGGCCAGGGCCTGACCATGAACCTCAATCACAAGCTGAACACCGTCGAGAGCGACGCGGCCCTGCCGGAAGCGGCTGATGTCGTCGTCATCGGCGCGGGCATCGTCGGCGTTGCCGCCGCTTGGTTCCTAGCGGCGAAGGGCCATTCGGTGGCGCTGCTGGAGAAGGGCGTCGTCGCCGGCGAGCAATCCAGCCGCAACTGGGGCTGGTGCCGGCTGATGAATCGCGACGAGCGGGAAATCCCGCTCATGCAGCACAGCATCGAGCTGTGGAACCGCCTGCCCGCCGAGATCGGCGCCGATATGGGCTATCGCCGCAACGGCCTGACCTATGTCACCAAGGATCCGAAGCAGCTCGCGGCCTGGGAAGCCTGGATCGCGATGGCGCAGCGCTACCAGGCCCGCATGCGCGTCGTCGGCCCGGACGAAGCGAAACGCCTCACCCCCGGCAACGAGCAGGATTGGGTGGGCGGCGTCGTCTCCCCCGGCGATGGCCGCGCAGAGCCCGCGATGGCCGCCCCAGCACTCGCGGCCGCCGCACGACGCCGCGGCGTCAGCCTGCACCAGAATTGCGCGGTGCGCGGGCTCGACACCAAGGGCGGGCGCATCGCCGGCGTCTTCACCGAGAAGGGCTATATCCGCACCGATGCGGTGATCCTCGCGGCTGGCGCCTGGGCGTCCATGTTCCTCCGCCGGCATGGCGTGGACATGCCGCAGCACTCGGCCCACTCCACCGTCTTCGCCACGACACCGGCGCAGCAGGTCAGCCCCGGCCCGCTCTCGACACCGGACTTCATCCTGACGCCGCTGCTGGATGGGGGCTATCTGGTGGCCGCCAAGGCGCGTGGCCGGGTGGAGCTGACGCCGGCCGGCATCCGCTATGCGCGCCAGTTCATGCCGACGCTGCGGGAGCGCTGGAAGATGGTGGAGCTCCGCCTCGGCCGCAGCTTCTTCGAAGGGCCCGACGCCTTCCACGGCCGCTGGTCCTTCGACAAGCCGACGGTCTTCGAGAAGATCCGCATCCTCGACCCACAGCCGAACACCGCGATCGTCGCACCCGCGTTGCGGGAGATCACCGCGGCCTATCCTGAGCTTGCCGGCATCCGCCTGGCCCGCGCCTGGGCGGGCTTCATCGATTCCACGCCGGATGCCGTGCCGGTGATCGACCGCATCGCGGAGCTGCCGGGGCTGACGGTCGCGGCCGGCTTCAGCGGGCATGGCTTCGGCATCGGGCCCGGCGCGGGGCGGCTTGCGGCCGATCTCGCCACGGGCGATGCGCCGGTGGTGGATCCAACACCCTTCACCCTCGCGCGGCTCGTGGATGGCAGCCCGATCCGCGCGCCCGGCGCCTTCTGACCCGCGCCCTTCATCCGAAGCCGGAGCCATCGTCTTGCCCCAGCGCGCCATCCCCGCCGTCTTCATGCGCGGCGGGACCAGCAAGGCGATCATGTTCCACGCCCGCGACCTGCCGGCAGACCGCGCCGAATGGGACGCGATCTTCATGGCCGCGCTCGGCACGCCCGATCCCAATGGCCGCCAGCTGAACGGGATGGGCGGCGGCGTCTCCTCGCTGTCGAAGATCTGCGTGCTCGGGCCGCCCACGCGCGACGATGCCGATATCGACTACACTTTCGCGCAGGTGCTGATCCGCGAGGCCCGCGTGGATTGGAAGGGCAATTGCGGCAATATGAGCTCCGCCGTCGGCCCCTTCGCGGTGGATGAGGGGCTGGTGCGCGCGACGGGTGACACCGCGACGGTGCGCATCCACAACACCAACACGCGCAAGATCATCCGCGCCACCTTCCCGCTGGAGGAGGGGCGCGCAAAGGTCGTTGGCGACCTCGCCATTCCCGGCGTCGCGGGCACTGGCGCGCCGGTGCGGCTCGACTTCCTCGCGCCGGGCGGCGCCACCACCGGGCGCCTGCTGCCGAGCGGGCGCGTGGTGGATGTGCTCGACGTGCCGGGCTTCGGCCCGATCGAGGCGTCACTGGTGGATGCCGCCAATGCCGGCGCTTTCATTCGCGCGCGCGATGTGGGGCTCACCGGGCGCGAATTGCCAGATGAGCTCGACGCCAATCCGGAGATGCTGAAGCTGCTGGATGCGATCAGGCGTCAGGCCTCGGTGCGGATGGGCATCGCGCCCGACATCGAAGCCGCGCGCAGCATCAGCACCGTGCCCTATATCGGCTTCGTCAGCCCACCGGCCGCAGCGCCGACGCTCTCGGGCGAGACCATCGCGGCGGAGGCGATCGACCTCGCGGCGCGCATCATCTCCAACGGGCAGCCGCATCGCGCGCTGCCGCTGACCGGCTCGCTCTGCACCGCGGTCGCGGCGCGGATCGCGGGCAGCGTGGCGGCGGAATGCCTGCCGCCCGGCACAGCAGAGGGGCCGCTCCGCATCGGCATGCCGTCCGGCATCCTGACAGTCGGCGCCGATGTCGCGCAGGAGGACGGCGCCTGGGTGGCGCGGTCTGGGTCCTTCTACCGCACTGCGCGCCGGCTGTTCGACGGACGCGTCTGGATCCCAGGCTGAGCGCGCGCGGGCGAAGCGACCCGCGCGCAACCCATCCTCATCCCTTCCGGCCCGGCGCATCCGGCAGCGCGGCGGCCAGGTCGAACAGCAGCGGTGCATCGCCGCCCTTCGCCTTGCCGCGCTTCGGCTTCGCCGGCTCCTCGGCCGGCGCGGCGGCCGGTGCCGCGGCTTCGACGGGCAGCACCACGCGGCGGCGGGGCGCCGGCGCCGGTGCGATGGCATCGAGCGCTTCCGACAGGTCAGCGATCAGATCGGCCACATCCTCAAGCCCGACGGAGAGCCGGATCGTGCCGTCGGTGATGCCGAGCTTCGCCCGCTCCTCCGCGCCGACGCGCATATGCGTCGTCGTCGCCGGATGCGTCGCCAGCGATTTCGAATCGCCGAGGTTGTTCGACACATCCACGATCTGCAGCGCGTTCATGAAGCGGAAGGCCGCTTCCTTCCCGCCCTTCACGTCGAAGGTCACCAGGCTGCCGCCCGCCGCCATTTGCGCCTTGGCCAGCGTGACCTGCGGATGATCGGCGCGGAAGGGATACAGCACGCGGGCAATCTCGCTGCGCTCGGCCAGGAAATCGGCGATGGCGGCCGCCGAGCGGCACATCGCCGGCAGGCGCAGATGCAGCGTCTCCAGCCCCTTCAGGATGACCCAGGCGTTGAAGGGGGAAATGGACGGGCCGGTGTTGCGGATGAAGGGCTGCAGCACCTCATCCACCCACTTCTTGCGGCCCAGCACCGCACCGCCCAGCACGCGGCCCTGGCCGTCCATGTGCTTGGTGCAGGAATAGACGACGACATCGGCGCCGAACTGCATCGGCTTCTGCAGCAGCGGCGTCGCGAAGACATTGTCCACCACAACGATCGCGCCGGCCGCATGCGCCAGGTCGCAGATGGCGGCGAGGTCCACCAGCTCCAGCATCGGGTTCGACGGCGTCTCCAGCAGCACGAGGTCCGCCGGCGTGGACAGCGCCTGCTTCCACTGCGCCAGGTCGCCGCAATCCACGAATTCCGTGCGGACGCCGTAGCGCGGCAGCAGGGTGGAGACGATCCAGTGGCAGGAGCCGAACAGCGCGCGGCTGGCCACCACGCGATCCCCGGCCTTGAGGTGCGACAGCATCGAGGCATGCACCGCCGCCATGCCGGTGGCGGTCATCCGGCAGGCTTCCGCGCCTTCCAGCAGCGCGAGCCGGTCTTCCACCATGGAGACGGTCGGGTTGCCGAAGCGGGAATACTGGTAATGCGTCTGGGTGCCGAGGAAGGTGGCCTCGGCCTGCTCCGCGCTCTCGTAGACGAAGCCGGAGGTGAGGAAGAGCGCTTCCGAGGTCTCGTCGAAGCCGGAGCGCATCTGCCCGCCGCGAACAAGCTGCGTGGCGGGGCGGAGCGGGCGGTCGGGCAGCTTGCGGGCCATCGTGACACCTTCCTCAGCGGCCTGCCGTTCCGGGCGAGCGAGCCGCATGGCGTGGGTGTCCGGCCACCCTCACGGGGTGCGGGGCGCAGGGCGCCCCGACGGCCGTTTAGCGCGTTTGTTTTCGGTGGGGTGAGCCACCGCCCGGTTTCGGGACCTCGCCGCAATCAGGCCGGACAAATCGCGAGGGGCGTTGCCGCCGCTGTCGTGATTACGGCCGGGTGGCCTGGGCGGTCAAGGCGGCTTGCCCGGGGCGGGGCGGCGCCCCTATAAGCGGGACGTCACCTCCGGCTGCGGGCGTAGTTCAGAGGTAGAACGTCAGCTTCCCAAGCTGAATGTCGGGGGTTCGATTCCCCCCGCCCGCTCCATCGCTTCAACGACTTAGGCACTCCCGGCAAACCGGGACACAACATCGCCTCTGCGCCGGGACACGTCGGGGACACATTTTTCGGCTGCTGATCGAAGACGCTAACGCACCCCATCCCGCTTGGGGGCAGCCCGAGACAGCCACGCCCAACCAGCTTGGCCCAACCCTGTAGCGGTGTAGCGGCAAAAATTTGGATTGAAGGCAGGGCAGGTCCTGTCGAGGAGCCCCTGAGGGGCATGGGACCCAGCGGCCGAGGGTAGGGGTGTAGGGGGCTGGAAAATCACCCCCGGCCTCGATTCAGGTCGGAAAAGGCATTCCGAAATCGGCGGTATTTTTGGAGTTGGGTCCGGCTCTGCCCAAGGGTGCCAAGCTGGCAAAGCCACGCAGCACCCCCCCTTACCCCTTTGCAACAGTGGAACAGCGGAACGGGCGGCGGGCGTCGGTGGTTGCACTGTTCCGGTGTTCCGCAGTTTCCGGCGAGAGGCACCCCTCCCCGTGGCTGCAACTGCGCAACCACGCAACCAGTGGCTAGGCAGTCCCGGGCGGCGGAGCAGTCGCACGGTTGCAGAGGGTATAGGGGCAGAATCACTCGGTGACGGCGTGGCTCGGGGGCATCGAGCCCGCCTGGACCCTGCTCGACCAGTCGAGCTTCAA
The DNA here is from genome assembly GCA_044348345.1 of Roseomonas sp. Taxonomy (GTDB): domain Bacteria; phylum Pseudomonadota; class Alphaproteobacteria; order Acetobacterales; family Acetobacteraceae; genus Falsiroseomonas. Next base: position 18,224 of record JBIKSZ010000037.1, read on the forward strand.
CGCTCATTGTTCGCGCGTGATAATGCGGCACGGTCAGAACCGCGCCAGTGCTGCTCCCCAGGTTAGCCCGCCGCCGATCGCTTCCATCAGCACCAGCTCGTCCCGACGGATGCGCCCGTCCCGTGTCGCCACCGCCAGCGCCAGCGGGATGGAGGCGGCGGAGGTGTTGGCATGGCGATCCACTGTCACTACGACACGCTCCAGCGGCAGGTCGAGCCAGCGGCGCATCGACTCGATGATGCGGAGATTGGCCTGGTGCGGCACCAGCCAGGCGATATCGCCCTGGGCGAGCCCATTGGCGGCCAGCGCCTCATCCACCGCGGAGGACAGCTTGCCGACCGCGTGGCGAAACACCTCGCGGCCGGTCATGCGGATCACGCCGGTGCCGCCATTCGACCCAGCCCCGCCATCGACCGACAAGATATCGCCATGGCGGCCATCAGCATGGAGATGGGTGGACAGGATGCCCCTGCCCCCGGCCTGGTCGTGCGGCAGGCCGCGGATGAAGACCGCGCCGGCCCCATCGCCGAACAGCACGCAGGTGCCGAGGTCGGTCCAGTCCGTGATGCGGGAAAGGACCTCCGTGCCGATCACCAGCACGCCCCTTGCCTGCCCGGTGCGTACCAGCGCATCCGCCACACCCAGCGCGTAGACGAAGCCGGTGCAGGCGGCGGCGAGGTCGAAGGCGAAGCCGCGCGTGACGCCGAGCTTGCCCTGGATCCGCGTGGCGGTGGCGGGGAAGGCGCTGTCGGGGGTGGAGGTCGCGACGATGATCGCATCGACATCACCGACGTCGGCGCCAGCCTGTGCCAGCGCGGCGCGTGCGGCCTCGGTGCCCATGTCGGACGCTGTCTCGCCCTCGGCGGCGATGTGGCGCCGGCGCATCCCGGTTCGCTGGACAATCCAGTCGCCGGAGGTGTCGAGGCCCTTCCAAGCCGCGAGTTCATCATTGGTGACTGACCGCGCCGGCAGGTAGCCGCCGGTGCCGTCGATAACGGCGCGGAAGGTGGAAATGGCCCTTTACTCCCTCAGCGCGGCGCGGCGGGGATGCGCGACGGCGCGGTCTCTGCGAGGCGGGCAACCACCTCGCGGATGCGATCATTGACCGACATTCCCCGGATGGCCAGCTGATCTGGCTTTCGGGCGAGTAGCGTATCGGTGTTTCGACTGCGATAGCAATGGCAAGTGGCCCGGATTGCGCGCGCATGAGGTCTGTGGTTCTGAACCCGAGATCTGGTCCGGGCGGAACGCAATTTTTTCGGGCACTCTGATGTCTGAAGGAGGGTGCCATGAAGCAGAAACGATACACGGACGAGCAGATCGCCTTTGCCCTAAGGCAGGCGGAGAGCGGCACGGCGGTGGCCGAGATCTGCCGCAAGCTCGGCGTGTCCGAGCCGACATTCTATCGGTGGAAGAAGCAGTTTGCCGGGATGGGAACGGTGGAAATCCGGCGGCTGAAGCAGCTTGAGGAGGAGAACGCTAAGCTCAAGCGGCTGGTCGCCGACCTGAGCCTGGACAAAACCATGCTGCAGGATGTGCTGCGAAAAAAGTGGTGAGGCCCGCGCTGCGCCGTGAAGTGGTGGCTGTGCTTCAGGGCAGCTACCGGGTCAGCGAGCGTCGGGCCTGCTCGGCAATGGGGTTTCACCGTTCAGCGCAGCGCTACCGGTCTCGGCGTGATCCGCAGGTCGAGCTGCGCATGCGGCTGCGCGATCTAGCTGCGGTTCGGGTCCGCTATGGCTACCGCCGCCTGCACGTGCTGCTGCGGCGCGAAGGCTGGCCGGTGAACCACAAACGCACCTACCGGCTCTATGCCGAGGAGGGGCTCTCGATCCGCACCAAGCTGCCCCGGCGCAAGCGGGCCTGGCGCTACCGTCAGGGGCGCCCGGGAGCGACGGCGCCGAACGAGATCTGGGCCATGGACTTCATGTCGGACGGGCTATTCGACGGCCGCCCGATCCGTATCCTGACCGTCGTCGACATCCACACGCGAGAGGCCCTCTCGACGCATCCGAGAGCCAACTTCCGAGCCGCCCAGGTCGTGGAGATCCTGGACGGGCTGGTCCGCCTTCGCGGCAAGCCCAGGAGCCTGAGGGTGGACAACGGCCCGGAGTTCGCCGGACGGCTGCTCGACCACTGGGCCTATCTGAACGGGGTGGAGATTGACTGCTCCAGGCCCGGGAAGCCGACGGACAACGCGTTCATCGAGGCGTTCAATGCCCGGCTCCGCGCCGAATGTCTGAACGCCTCGTGGTTCCTGTCCTTGCCTGACGCGAGGCAACGCATCGAGGAATGGAGGTGCCACTACAACGAGGAGCGGCCGCATTCAGCCCTGGGCGACTTGACCCCGAGGGCGTTCGCCAACCAAGGTCAACCAGCCTGAAAACTTGCGTAGACCCCGGACCAGAGACGGGGGCAGGACCACTGCGATGGCCCACTGAAATCCCACCCGGACCACTCGATGGGGGCTGGTCAGTCAGAGATCATCGATTCTACACTCATAAATCCGCTCACACGTCGCGGCAGCGCTACGAACCGTGTCAGCGGATATTGCTGCAGCCGACATGGCGATGCAGCGGCATCGGCACCTCCCAGGATTTGCGCACCGCCTCAAGCAGATTTTCCCGGATTGGGTCCAGCCGCGCGGCGACGTCACGCGCATCGCGCTGGAGGTCCTTGGCCAGCGCATGCACCGTCCGTGCGAGCGAGCCCATGTCGATGGTGGTCGGCCGGCCATCTTCAAGCACCACGCGGCCATCGACGATCACGGTGCGTACGCCGCGCCCGCCCTCAGTATAGACCACCTGCCGCGCCACGCTGTTCAGCGGCAGGAAGGAGGGATCATCCAGGTCGAGCAGTAGCAGATCCGCCAGCATCCCTGGTCGCAGATGCCCGACCTGTCCCTCAAGCCCCGCCGGGCGCGCAGCGCCCAGGCAGGCCGCGCGCAATGCATCTGCGGCGTGCGGCGGACCCGGCATGGGGTCCGAGATCGCCGCTAGGCCGCAATACATCTTCATCGCCTGGAACATGTTCTGCGCATCGCCACATGAGCAATTGTCGCAGCCCAGGCCGATATTTATGCCGGCGTCCATCATTGCGCGGAACCGGG
>JBIKSZ010000038.1:0-21307 GCA_044348345.1 Roseomonas sp.
GCACCGTCACCTCCGCCATGCCGTCCACGCCGATTCCGGCGCTGACGGTGACCGTCCCGCCCTTGCCGGTGAACTTCACCGCATTGCTGAGCAGATTGTTCATCACCTGGCGGAACCGCAGCGGGTCCACATGCAATTCGAGCCCCGTATGGGTCGGCGTCACCTTCACGGCGACCTGGTTCTGCAGGGCGAGCGCCGCGAGCTCCCGCACCGGGCTGCCGAGCAGCCTCTCCGCCATCTGCCACGACAGCGCGAGCTGCGGCGCCACCCGCGCGAGTGAGGAATAGTCGAGGATGTCGTTGATCAGCTCCAGCAGCAGGCGGCCGGATTCGTTGATCTGTTGCGCGCTCTCCGCCAGCTGCGAGGTTGTGAGGCGGTAGGTCGAGCCCGGCAGCATCATGCTGGAAAAGCCGATGATGGCGTTGAGCGGCGTGCGCAGCTCGTGGCTCAGTGTCGCGATGAAGCGCCCGCGCTGGGCGCTGGCCTCCTCCGCCGCGGCCTTGGCGGTGCGCAGCTCCGTCTCGGCCTGCTTGCGCAGCAGCACGTCGAGATAGACCGACAGCGCGCCCTCCGCGATCTCCTGGTCGGCGGCCTCGAAGGGGCGGCTGATATTCGCCTCCGACCGATTGCCGAGGATCAGCGCGTGACCCGAAGCGCGATCATGCACCCAGAGCACATAGGGCAGGCGCAGAATGCCGATCAGCGCGTCGGGCGGGGTCTCCTCCGTCGGGCGCGATGTGGTCAGGAAGAAGTCCGGTGCATGGGGCACGCAGGCGGGCGCGGCCGGCCGCTCAGCGCCGAAGCCGATCGCGTGGGTGACGCAGAACATCTCGCCATCGTCCGGCGCCGGTTCACGACGCAGAAAGGCGGCGCGGTCGCAGAGCGTATTGTCGATGATGATCTCGAGCATGCCGGCGCTGATCTCTTCCGGCGTGGTGCAAAGATCGGCCAGGCGATGCGCTTCCCGGATCAGCTTGGCGACGGTGCGGCTGCGCCGGGCCTCGCGGAAGGACTGGCCCTGTTCCTCCTGCAGGCGCAGCAGCCGCGCGCCAAGCTCGTTGCATTCCCTCCGATAATAGGTCAGCTCGCGCTCGAGCGCGCCGATGTTGATCGGGCGTGGTTCGCTCACCTTCGCCTCCGTAACACCGTCAGCACGCCGGTCCAGTCCAAGGGCCGGCTGCGCTGGTCTGCGAAGGGCGCCACCTCGACGCCCGAATAGAAGCCAAGCAGCGGGATGCGCGCATCCAGCCCGCGCACCACCAGATCTGCTTCCTCCACCGGCGCGCCGCTGCGCGCGCTCGCCCGGCCGGCGCAGTCGATATAGAGGCCGAGCAGCGCGTCGTGCTGTGCGGCGGCGGCGTTCGCCACCGCCACGCCGCGGCGCACCGAATCCAGCATCAGCCCGTTGTCGCGGCTCATGATCTGGACCATCGCGCCGCGTTCGAAATCCGGCTCGAACAGAGTGATTGAGCCCTCTGCCGCATTCGCGCTGAGGATCAGGCGGTTGACGTAGCTGTTCTCGTCATAGGGCGCGAAGGGATCGCCCTGTTTCTGGCCGAGGGTTGCGACCAGCGACAGCTCCTCTCCCTGCGCACCACCGATCGGCAGGCCGAGCATCTTTTCGATGACCGGCAGCGCCGGCTGCCCATCCAGCTCATAGACGGTCGCGCCTTCGATCCGGGTGATTTCCATGAAGGTGCTGACCGGGCGGCACCCGTGCAGGATCGCGGATGCTGCCTCGACGCAGCTGGGGAAGATCAGCGCCGCCGCGGCGTGCTTGCGGACCCCCTCGCCGTCGAACACCCAGGCGTTGGTCAGGTTCATGTCGGTCAGCATCCCGCCGCCGATCAGCGTCACCGGTGCGTTGCCCGCGCCCTCGTTGAAGCCGGCGACGATCGAGCTTGCGGCATGCAGCCGCGGCGGCGTTGTGCTCGCGACGCTGTCGAAGAACATCAGGACGGCGGCCGGATCGGACACGGCGTGGCGCACCTGCAGGCCGAGCGCGGCCCCGGCGGCCGTCTCGTCGCCATCCAGGCCCTCGCATCGGACCAGCTGCGGCATCGTCTCCGGGTCGTCGAAGGCAACGAGCCCGACTTCGAGGCCGCTATAGCCCGTGCCCGTGCGCGAGATGACGCCCGCCGCCGAACCGCCGACCACCGGCGTCGGGCCGAAGCTATCGGCCAGCGCCGCGCGCACCGCGAAGGGATCGAGCTTGCCGCCGGCGAAGGCCAGGAGGATGCCGGGCTGGGTGCCGGACGGGCCAAGTGCCGCGACCGCCTGGCGGACCGCCGCAACCGGATCCGCGCTTCTGCCGTATCCAACGCGCATCCACTGCCTCCAGGACCCGGAGCCGTGCTGTCGCGCAGGCCGCGGGCGGGCCCGGCCATGCGGCGCGCGCTATCGGGACACAGCCCGTCGGGAACCGTTGCAGTTATGGCGAGGCCGATGTGGATGCGTCAACCAAAAGGCGTATGATTCAATCGGAAGATGAATTCATGCTCGTCAACGCGTGCCGCCCGACCGTTCACGGCCGCGCCCAACCTCTCTACGCTCCGCCCTCGCAGAGCTGAGGACCGATCATGCCCGAGCCCTTATCCGCACCGGCGCTTGCCGCGCTGTTCCAGCAGGCCGGCCACGCGTTGCCGCCCGATGCGCTGGCGAGCCTCGCCGAGGGCCATGCGAAGCTGGTCGCCATGCTCGCCCTGCTGCCCGACATACCGCCCGCGGCCGAGCCCGCGACGGTCTTTCGCCCGACCCCGCCCGCCGCGGGCACTGGCGCATGAGCCCGCTCGGCATTGCCGAGGCCGCCGCCGCCTTCCGCGCGCGGCGCCTCTCCCCGGTCGAACTGGCGCGCGAGAGCTTGGCGCGCATCGCCGAGGCTGATCCGCGCCTCAACGCCTTCGTGGCCGTGACCGCGGAGCGTGCGCTGGCCGATGCGGCTGCTGCGGAGGCGCGCTTCATGGCGGGCGCGCCGCGCGGCCCGCTGGATGGCATTCCCTTCGCGCATAAGGACATCGTCGGCACTGCGGGCATCGCCACCACCTGCTGTTCGAAGGTGCTGCTGGGGAATGTCCCGAACGCCGATGCGACGGTTGCCGAGCGGTTGGCCGCGGCGGGCACGGTCATGCTCGGCAAGCTGACGACGCATGAATTCGCGCTCGGCGGCCCCTCCTTCGACTTGCCCTTGCCGCCGGCGCGCAACCCCTGGGACACCACGCGCTTCACCGGCGGCTCCTCCTCCGGCTCCGGGGCGGCGCTCGCGGCGGGGCTGGTGCTGGGGGCGACGGGGACGGACACGATGGGCTCCATCCGCTCGCCCGCGCAGCTCTGCGGCGTGACGGGGCTGAAGCCCAGCTATGGCCTTGTGTCCCGCGCTGGCGTGTTCCCGCTGGCGCAATCGCTCGACCATGTTGGGCCGATGGCGCGGAGTGCGGAGGATTGCGCGCTGCTGCTCGATGCCATGGCCGGGCATGACCCGACCGATCCGGGCTCCGCGCAGCGCGCGCCGGAACCCTATGCTGCGGGCCTCGGTGCGGGGGTGAAGGGTTTGCGCATCGGCGTGATCCGCCACTTCCACGAACGCGACAATCCGGCGAGCGCCGCGATGCTCGCCAATCTCGAAGCCGCGCTCGGCGTTTTCCGCTCCCTCGGCGCGACGGTCGCCAATGTGACGCTGCCGCGGCTTGCGGAGTGGCATGCGGTGGCGGCGACGATCATGGTCTCGGAAGCCTATGCCATCCACGCGCCCTGGCTGCGCACGCGCTACGCCGATTACGGCCGGCTGTTCCGCGAACGCGTGGTGCTGGGCGCCACCGTCCCGGCCGCTTCCTATCTGGCCGCGCAGCGGCAGCGCCGTGTGCTGCAGGCGGCGATGGATGCGGCACTGGCCGATTACGACCTGCTGGTGACCGTCACCCAGCCCACCGAGGCGCCGCCGCTGGAGGCGCCTTCACGCTGGCATGTCTTCGAACTCGGCTCGTTGCCCGCGCCCTTCAACGTCACCGGCCTGCCGACGCTGGCGCTGCCGACCGGCTTCGGCGAGGGCGGGCTGCCGACGGGGATGCAGATCGCCGGCTCGGCCTTCGCCGATGCCCGCGTGCTGGCGGCCGGCCATGCCTATCAGCAGGCGACCGACTGGCATCGTCGCCTGCCGCCGCTGGCGGGGTGAGAGGCGCGCCCCCGCAAAGCCGTCTCACGGCCTTGCGGGGGCGTTACTCACTGCCGCTCGATCCGGGCCACTTCGACCATGCGGGTCCAGCGCGCGATCTCGGCCTGCACCGCGGCCCTGACCTCGGCGCGCGAGGCCGCCGGGCGCGGTGCGAGGCCGAGCTCGAGCAGCCGCGCACGCATGTCCGGCGTCTGCACAGCGCCATTCGTCACCTCCTCGATGCGGGCGAGGATCTCGGGTGGCGTGCCGGCGGGGGCTGCGATGGCGTACCAGGTCTCGATGTCGAAATCGGGCTGGCCGAGCGCCTCGGCGACCGTCGGCACATCCGGCAGCAGGGCCGAACGCGTGCGGGAGGTCACGGCGAGCGCGCGCACCTCGCCCCCGCGCAACTGGCCGAGCACGGCGGAGATCGGCTCCACCATGGTCTGCACTTCACCATTGCGCAGGCCGATCAGCCCGGCCGGCGTGCCGCGATAGGGCACATGGGTCAGGCGGAAGCCGCCGGCGGCCTGGGCGGCTTCGGCCACCAGATGCTGGGTGCTGCCGACGCCGACGGTGGCGACGTTCAGCTTCTCCGGTTCGGCGCGGGCGCGGCGGACGAGGTCGGCGAAATCGGCGATGGCCCCCGGCGCGCCGGCGGGGCCGGCCAGCAGCACCAGCGCGACGGAGGCGACCATCGCCACTGGCTCGACATCGGCGATCGGGTCATAGGGCAGGCGGCGATAGAGTGCGGCGGAGACGGCGAAGCCGTTGTTGATCATCATCAGCGTGTGACCATCCTTCGGCGCGCGCGCCAGCGCCTCCGCGGCCAGCGTTCCGCCCGCGCCGGGGCGGCTTTCGACGACGATGGGTTGCCCGAACTCGGCCGCCATGGGCGGGGAGACGATGCGCGCGACGATGTCGGTGGCGCCGCCGGCCGCGAAGCCCTGCAGCAGTCGCACCGGCCGGTCCGGCCAGGCGCGGCGCGCCGTCTGGGCCGCGGCGGGCTGCAGGGCGGCGGGCAGGGCCAGCGGCGCCAGCGCGACAGCGCCGAGCAGCGCGCGGCGCCGGACCAGAGCGGGGTTGGGCATCGACATGTCCTCCTGTTGCGCTGTTCCTCGCACGGTCCGCCGTGCCGCTTCAACCGGGGCCGCGCTTGACCGCCCCCCGGCCGCGCTCTACCCCGCAGCCGCCCTTTGTGGAGACACCGCATGACACCGCAGCAGGCGATGATCGAACGCCAGCGCATCGCAGAGCTGGTGCAGAACTGGGCGGTCTGGCGCGATGCTGGCGACTGGGAGCGCTTCAAGACCTGCTGGCACGAGGACGGCTTCATGATGGCCACCTGGTGCCAGGCGCCGGCCGCGCAGTTCATCGCCGCGAGCCAGGCCGGCTGGGCCAAGGGCGTCTCCATTCTGCATTTCCTCGGCGGCAACAGCGTGGATGTGCAGGGCAAGCGCGCCATCTCCCAGACCAAGATGACGATCAGCCAGCGCGCCGAAGTGCATGGCGTGCTGGTGGACGTGGTCTGCACCGGCCGCTTCTACGATTTTGTCGAGGAACGTGACGGGCGCTGGGGCATCGTGCTGCGCCAGCCGATCTACGAGAAGGACCGGATGGATCCCGTGGATCCCGCCGCGCGGCTCGAACTCGACAAGGAATTGCTGGCGCGCTTCCCGGAAGGCTATCGCCACCTCGCCTATCTGCAGACGCGCATCGGCTATGACGTGAAGCGCGACATGCCCGGGCTGAAGGGCGAACGCGTCGAGGCGCTGTATCGCGCTGGCGCGGCGTGGCTCGCCGGCGCGCAGCTGCCCTGGCCGGGCTGACGCACGACATTCTCCGAAGGAATACGCAAGATGACGCTCAAGGTCCTCGCCATCTCCGGCAGCCTGCGCAAGGCTTCGTTCAACACGCTGGCGCTGCGCGCGGCGGCGGAGCTCGCGCCCGCGGGCATGGAGGTCACGCTGTTCGAAGGGATGCGCGACATCCCGCTCTATGACGACGATATCCGCGCCGGGGCAGGCTATCCGGCGCCGGTCGCAGCCTTCCGCGCGGCGATCAAGGCGGCCGATGCGGTGGTGATGGCGACGCCGGAGTATAACTTCTCGATCAGCGGCGTGCTGAAGAACGCGATCGACTGGGCGTCGCGCGTGCCCGACCAGCCCTTCGACGGCAAGCCCGTGGCGATCATGGGCGCAGCGACGGGCCTCTACGGCACTGCGCGCGCGCAGTACGATCTGCGCAAGATCCTCGGCAGCCTCAACGCCCATGTGCTGAACAAGCCCGAAGTATTGATCGGCCAGGCCGCATCGAAATTCGACGCCGAGGGCCGGCTGACGGATGAGACGGCGCGCGGCCTGATCGGACAGCAGATGGTGGCGCTGCGCGACTGGACGCTGCGGCTGCGCGGCTGACACCTCAAGCGCCGCGGGCGCGCTTCCAGGCCGGGCTGTCGTGCATCAGCCCGAGCGCGACGAGTTGCTCCGGCCCGCGATAGCTCTGCGCCCGCGGGCTGGCCAGGGTGAAGCCAGGTTCCGCCACGATCCGCTCCAGGTAGCGGCGGTACTCGCGCGAGCCGTCCCAATGCGCGCCGCGCGCCACCGCATCCAGCGCGCGCGCATGGAAATCCTGCAGGAATTTGAAATGCAGCAGCACGCCGCTTGGCTGCTCCGGCGCCAGCCGCATGGGCGCGAGGCGATGGGTGGAGGCGTGCAACGCCGCGCCCTCTCGCCAGCGCAGCAGCGGCAGCTTGGTGACGGCCGGTGAGCGCGGCGGGGCCAGCCGCGCGAAGCCCGGATGCGCGCGCAGCCATGGCAGCCTAGCGCCCAGGTTGAACAGGCGCTGGCGCAGCCAGCGTCCCGGCCGCCCCGGCGTGGCTTCGGGGAAGAACAGCCGCTCGCGGATGCCGCCATAGGCCAGCGCATGCGGGAAGCCCTCGATCGGCTCGCGTCGCAGCGCCGGTGGTTCGAACAGGCAGGCGGTATCGGCGAGCTGCGTGCCGGGACGATAGGCGCAGCGCCCCAGGGGGCCGGGCGGAAAAAGATCGAGCATGATGGTGGACAGCGCTTCGCTGCCGATCGCGTCGAGATGCGCGGTCAGCGCCTTCAGGCCGCTGCGCGGACTGCCCGGGAAGACCAGCTGCTCATCCGCATCCAGCACCAGCACCCAATGCCCGCGCGCGACGGAATCCAGTACCGCATTCGTCCAGTCCACCCCATAGCGTGAGGCGGCGTAATCGCCCTCCGCCGCGACCAGGTTGGCGCCCGCTGCGCGCGCGATCTCCCGCGTTGCGTCGCTCGAGCCGTTGTCCACCACGATCACGCGATCCACGCCCAGCCGCTTCACGCTGGCCAGCATGTCGGGCAGGCGAAGCGCCTCGTCACGCGCCACTGCCAGCGCCAGCACCTCGCCCGGCCGTGGCGCCGGCGGGGGGCCGAGCCAAGACAGGCCGGGTGGCAGGCGCGGCGTGGCGGCGCGTTGCATGCTGCCGTCAGGCGCCGGCATCCGCGCCGGCACCTGCTGCAGCCCCTGCGGGATGCTCATGCCGACGCGCTGCTCCTCATGCCTGCGGTGGCCGCCGGGCAACGCGCTGTTCCCGGCGGGGTTGCCCGTTGCGGGCTTCGATTGATCGCCCGTCGCGACGGAAACCGCGTACCGTCCCTTCAACCCTGCGTGCGCGGAACAACGCCATCACGCCGGGGCCTGCGCAGTCTGGCGCCGCAGGGCGCGCGGCACGCGCCCGCGCAGCAGCGTGAGCGCGACCGCCAGATAGGTCGCGCCCCCCACGACCATCGCGGCGCCGAGATCGCCTGCCGGACCGAAATCAAGGTGACGCTGCACGGCGATCACGGCGAGCGTCATCGCCGCCGTCGCGGCCATCGCGGGCGCGATGCGCAGCAGCAGCCAGGCCAGGCTGCGGCGCAGTTCCCGCAGCACCAGGAAGGTCAGCAGCGGCGGCAGGATCAGGGATTGCGAGGCCCAGGCCAGCGCGGCGGCCTCTGGCGTCGCCGGCCGCAGCAGCAGCAGTGCCAGCAGCGGCACCAGCAGCGCGACCAGGTTGATCCCGACATTCCACCGCGCCCGGCCGCGTGCGACGAACAGGCTGAAGGGCTCGCCATGCACGAAGCTGAGCAGCGCGGCGAAGCCGACGATCCGCGCCGCTTCCCCCGCCCCTGCCCAGGCCGGGCCGAGCAGCAGCGCGACCAGGTCGGGCGCGATCAGCGCGATCCCCGCCGCCGCCGGCAGGCCGAGCAGCGCCTGCAGCTGTGCGAGGTCGCCGAAGGCCTCGGCCTGCGCTTCAGGGTCCGCGTGCAAGGCGCAGAGCCGGGGCATGCCGATCCGCCCGGTGGTCTGCGCCACCACCAGCACCACCGATTCCAGCATGCGGAAGGCGAGGTGGCTCACCGCCAGCACCGCCTCGCTCGCGGAGATGCCGAGTGCCAGCAGGAACAGCCGGTAGCGGCCCATCATGATCACCAGCGCCGTGACCTGCGGTGCCGCCACGGGCCAGAGATCGGCCAGCGCCGCGCGCTCGATCCGCGGGCGGCGCAGCAGGCGGCCAAAGGCCAGCAGCATCAGGAAGGCCACCAGGGTCGCCACCGCCTGGTTGCCGATCATCGCCCAGGCGCCCCAGCCGGCGGCCGCCATCCAGAGCCCGACGCCGAGCGCCAGCGGCTGGCCGATCAGCACCCGCGCGGCCAGCAGCGCGAAGCGGCTTTCGCGCAGCACCGGCCCCGATCCCGCGCCGGCAAAAGCCGAAAGCGGCAGCAGGGGTGCGAGCGCGAGGCAGAGCACCTGCACCTGCTCCACGCCCGAGGCCGCCGCCAGCGCCGGCGCGCCGAGCGCGAGCAGGACGGCCATGCCGAGCCCGGCCAGCGCGGCGACGGTCAGCGCGCTGTCCACATGCCGCTGCGTGAGGCCGGGGCGCTGCACCAGCGCATCCGTGAACAGCGTGGCCCCCAATATGTCGAGCAGCGCGAAGGCGGCGATGGCGATCATGCCGGTGCCGGCAGCCTCCGGCCCGATCACGCGCCCGATCACCAGCATCGAGAGCAGGGAGAAGATCGACATCGTCGCCGTCTCGGCCAGCACCCAGGCCGGCGAGCGGAAGGACGGCAGGCGCACGCGAATTCCCCCGATCAGGTGATCCCCGCCGGTGTCGAACCACGCCGGCCGGGGCCTCAGCGCGCGGGAACGGCAACGGTTCCACCGGGCCGGGGCCCTCCCTGGATTATGGGCGCGGGGCGGGCCAGGATGCTGGGCCATGACCCGCACCCTCATCGCCGCCCATCGCGGCGGGCTTTTCCTTTGGCCCGAGAATAGCGCGCGCGCCTTCCGCGAATGCGCGCTTCTGCCGATCGAGCAGGCCGAATGCGACGTTCACATCACCGCCGATGGGGAGGTGGTGGTGATGCACGACGCCACGCTCGACCGCATGACGGACGGCGTCGGCCCCGTTGTGGCGCACACCGCCGCGGAGGTCGCGCGCACCCGGGTGCGCGGCACGGCGGGAGAGGCGCCGCCGACACTCGCTGAATATCTGGCGATCCTAGGCCCTACGCCGGTCGCGCCGCGGATCGAGATCAAGGGCGACGGCCAGCGCCGGCCCTATCCGGGGATCGTCGCGAAGACGCTGGCGGGGCTCGATGCCGCGGGGCAGCGCGGGCGCAGCTGGATCATCGGATTCAATGCGGTGACGATGGCCGAGGCCTGGTCCGCCGGCGGGCTCGCAGGTGTGGCCTGGCTGCTCGAGATCCCGACGCTGACCGACCTTGGCGCGGATGGGGTGATCGCGGTCGCCAAGGCGCACGGCTTCCCGGAACTGGGCATGCATGAGAGCGCACTCGATGCCGAGCTGCTCGCGCGGTTGCGCGCGGCGGGGCTTGGTGTTGGCGTCTGGGGCGCGAACCACGCGGCCTCGATCCGGCGGACGCTCGACCTCGGCGTGGATGCGCTGACCAGCGACGATCCGGGGCTGGCGGCCCGGCTGCGCGAGGGGCGCTGAAGCGGGCCCGGTTGTCCCGGGCGCAGCGCGTCCCCATCCTCATCCATCACGAAGCAGAACGAAGGACACGCAGATGGCCGGAGTGCCCGATGTCAGCCCGCGCGCGACCTGGCAGGAGCTTGCGCAGGACGCCGATGCGATGCTGGTGGATTGCCGCACGGATGCGGAGTGGAACTTCGTCGGCATCCCCGACCTGTCGGAGCTCGGCAAGCAGGTCGCGCTGATCCCCTGGCAGGTCTATCCCGGGATGCAGGTGAACGGCGCCTTCGCCGAGCATCTGCACCGCGCGGGCGCGACGCCGACGACGAAGCTCTACTTCATCTGCCGCTCCGGTGCGCGCTCGCTGGCGGCGGGGCAGGCGGCGCAGGCGGCGGGTTTCCCGCAGGCCTTCAACGTCGCCGACGGCTTCGAGGGGCCGGTGGATGCGGAAGGCCATCGCGGCACGGTTGCGGGCTGGAAGGCCGATGGGCTGCCCTGGCTGCAGCGCTGATCCTGGGCCGCGCGGCGTTCAGCGCCGCGCGGCGAGCTGGCGGTTCTCCAGCCGGCTCAGCAGCCGCACGAAGGGCCAGAGCAGCACGAAATAGGCGACCGCCGCGACCAGGATCGGCGTCGCGTTGAAGGTCACGCTCTGCGCCTGGCGGGCCTGGAACAGCAATTCGGGCAGGGCGACGACGCTGGCGATGGAGGTGAGCTTCACCACTTCCAACGTGTTGCCGATCAGGTCGGGCAGCACGTTGCGCACCGCCTGGGGCAGCACGACGAAGACCCAGACCTGCCAGCGCCGGAGGCCGAGGGCGCGCGCGGCCTCGTGCTGGCCCTTCGGCACGCTCTCGATGCCCGCGCGCAGGATCTCCGCATAGTAGGCGCCGGTGTTGAGCAGGAAGGCCAGCGCCACCGCGCCCCAGGCGCCGAGGTCGAGCCCGGCGAAGGGGAGCCCTGCATAAAGCAGGATCAGCAGCACCAGCGGTGGGATGGCACGGAAGACGTCGATCACTCCCATCAGCGGCCAGCGGATCCAGCGCTCGCGCCGTGTCGAAAGCAGCGCAAAACCGAATCCCGCGGCGAGCCCGAGCGGGACGGTGAGTGCTGCTAGCATCAGGGTTTGCTGGAACCCCATCCAGAGGATGGGCGCGGCGGCGACCGCGATCTCCGCGTTCAGGAAGGCGTCGATGAAATCGTTCATCGCGTCAGCGCCGCCACGCGAAGCGCGTTTCCACCCAGCGGCCGGCGATGACCACGGGCAGGAACAGCAGCAGATAGGCCATCGCGCCGAGCATCAGCGGCGTCGGGTTGCCGGAAAACGCCATGCCCGATTGCGCCGCCCCCAAAATCTCCGCCACCGCGACGACAGACCCGAGCGCGGTACCCTTGGTGATGGCGATGGTGCGGTTGGTCAGCGGCGGGATGGCGATGCGCAGCGCCTGCGGAAGCACGATGAGGCGCAGCGTGGGCAGAAAGCGCAGCCCGATGGCGCGCCCGGCTTCCCACTGGCCTTTCGGCACGGCGCAGATGGAGCCCCAAAAAATCTCCTCGGCGAAGGCCATCAGCACCAGCGTCAGCGCGAGCCAGGTGGCCCAGAAGCCGGAGAAGCCGATGCCCGCTGCCGGCAGGCCGAAATAGATCAGCACGATCAGCACCAGCGGTGGCAGCGCGCGGAAGAGATCGACGACGAAAATGATGGCCCAGTCGAGCATGCGGAGGCCGAGGCAGCGCAGCACCGCGAGCCCGAGGCCGAGCGCGAGCCCCGCCGCGATGATCAGCACCGCCAGCGCCACCGTGACCCCGAGCCCTTCGAGGATCTTCGGCCAGTAATCGGCCGCGACGCGCGCGTTCAGGAAGGAGAAGGCAAAGCCTTCCCAGCCGGTCATATGGATGTGCCCTCAGACGCCGGGCGGCCGCTCCGCGGCCTGGGCTTCGCGCAGGCCGCTGGCCCGCCCGGTGTCGCTGTCGGTTTGTGCGCGGCGGCCATTCGGCCGCTCGGCCCGCCTGAAATGCGGCGGGCCGCCTGGTCTGCTGTCAGGTTGCTCAGCAGCGCGGCTCCCGCGGCGTCGGGTCGTAGCCGGGCAGGCCGGGGACGCCGGTGCCGGGGAAGACGGTGCGTTCGGCATCGTCGGCCGCCGGCGCATCGCCAAACCATTGCTGGGAGATGCGCGCCATCGTCCCGTCGCGCTTCATGCATTCCAGCGCGTTCTCCAGCTGCACACGCAGCTGCGTCGCCTGCATGGGCAGGGGTGCGGACCAATGCGCGCGCGTTTCGCGGATCACGAAGTCGGGCACGAATTGCGGCGCGCGGGTCGCGGCGTAGCGCACCACCGTGTTGCCACCGAGATTGGCATAGGCACGGCCGCTGACCACCGCCTGAACCGCATCGGGCTGCGTGTCGTAGGTCTGCACGGTGAAGCCGTAGCGCGCCGCGTTCTGCTGCGCCCAGGCATCATAGGCGCTGCCCTTGTTCACGCTGATCGCCTTGCCGCGCAGCTCCTCGAGGCTGGTGATCGGCGCGGAGCCGCGGCGGATGCCGAATTGGAAGGCGGTGTAGAGATAGCCTTCCGTGAACAGCATATTCGCCGCGCGTTCGGCCGTCGCCGTGGTCGGCGCGCAGAGGAAGTCGTAGCGGCCCGCATTCATCGCTGGGATCAGGCCGGAGAAGCTCGCGCTTTCGATCACGAGTTCGCGGCCCATGCGGCGGGCGGCTTCGCGGAAGATGTCCACGTTGAAGCCCTGCACGCCGCCTTGCAGCGTCGGGAAGGCGTGCGGGGCGAAGGTCCCGTCCACGGCGCAGCGGAGTGGTGGTTGCGTTTGCGCCAGGGCCGGGCTGGCCAGGGTCAGGGACAAAAGTGCCACGGTCAGGCTGCGTTGCATCATCAGACTCCCCTTCAATCGGCTTGCCTGTGAACGATTCCACCCTCCTGCGGTTGGCGCCACGCGGGGTCGTCATGAGTGGAGAAGAATTCACACGATCCGCACGAAGGTTTCACCTTCGTGCCCTCATGCGCCGGCGCTGCGCTTGGCTCGCCGCATAGGCGGCGGGCCGCATTCGCGGCCTCGCCCGCCTACGGCGGGCGCAGGTCGAACCTTCATGCGCCGAATATCGGGTGTGGAACGCCACAATCCGGCCCTTTCCGGGTCGTCTCTGCGCCGTGCTGCCTGCGTAGAAGGCACTCAACGCCAATCGCGGCGTCCCGCAGGGAAGGTCCCATGCACCGCATCGCACTCGGCTTTGTCGTTCTCGGCCTGCTCGCGATCCTGCTCACCGTTGTGCTGGTGATGGGGGATGCGACGCTGCCCGGGCGCGTGCCGCCGATGGTGGCCGCGCTGTTCGCCGGCTTCGGCGGCTTGTCGCTGGTCGGCGGGCTCTGGCTGCTGGAGCCCGGCCGCTCAGGCCTTGTCGGGGTAGAGCGCCGCTAGGCCGGCTTCGCTGGCCGCAGTCCGGCCGCGCTCGGTGATCAGCCCCGTCACTAGCCGCGCGGGGGTGACGTCGAAGGCGGGGTTCGCGGCCGGGCTGCCGTCTGCCACCACGCGCACCGTCTCGATCCGTCCGTCGGCGGTGCGACCGGTGAGCTCCGTCACCTCGGCGGCACTGCGTTCCTCGATCGGGATTTCCGCCACGCCGTCGCGCACCCGCATATCCAGGGTGGAATGCGGCAGCGCCACCCAGAAGGGCACGCCATTGTCCTGCGCGGCCAGCGCCTTCAGGTAGGTGCCGATCTTGTTCGCCACATCGCCCTGCCGCGTCACGCGGTCGGTGCCGACGATGCAGATATCCACCTCGCCATGCTGCATCAGATGCCCGCCGGCATTGTCGGCGACCACCGTGTGCTTCACGCCATGCCGGCCTAGCTCCCAGGCCGTCAGCGCTGCGCCCTGGTTGCGCGGGCGCGTTTCATCCACCCAGACATGCACGTCGAGCCCGAGGTCATGCGCCTGGTAGATCGGGCTCAGCGCCGTGCCGTAATCCACGGTGGCGATCCAGCCTGCATTGCAATGCGTCAGGATGTTCACGCGGCCCTTCCGCGCGGCGATCTCCTGCAGCAGCGGCAGGCCGTGCTCGCCGATGCGGCGGCAGGTCTCGACATCGTCGTCGCAGATCGCGCCAGCCTCGGCATAGGCCGCCGCCGCACGGTCGGCGGCGCCGAGATTGTTGAGCGCTGCGTTCATCCGTTCTAGCGCCCAGCGCAGGTTGATCGCGGTCGGCCGCGTCGCGCCGAGCATCGCCACCACGCGTTCGAGATTGGCGGTGGAGGCATCCGTTCGCAGCGCGAGTGCGACGCCATAGGCCGCGACCGCGCCGATCAGCGGCGCGCCGCGCACCTGCATGGAGCGGATGGCATGCGCCACCTGCGCCTCATCTGTCAGGCGCAGGATATCGAGCGACCAGGGCAGGCGCGTCTGGTCGAAGATTCGCACCGACCAGCCATCGTCGCGGTCCACCCAGACGGAGCGATAAGGAACGCCATCGATCTTCATGGGCGGAGAGATGCGGCGGCGGCGCCCGAAAGGCAACCGCGGATGGAAGGCGGTGTGTCATCCCGTGCGGCGTTGGTGGTGATCCGATGGCGGCCGGCGTTCTTCACGCCGGCCGAGGCCGCGAATGCGGCCCGCCGCCTATGCGGCGAGCCAAGCCTGCGGAGCAGGCGCCGGCGATTGAGGCAAAAAAGCAGGCCTCAGATGCGCTGGTGCAGCGCGCAGACCAGGGTGAAGAGGCGCCGCGCGGTTTCGAAATCCAGCTCGATCCGCCCAGCTAGGCGCTCGGTCAGCACCGTCGCGCCTTCGTTGTGGAGGCCGCGCCTGCCCATGTCGATCGCCTGGATGCGGGCCTCGGATCCGCCCTCGGACACAGCCTTCTCATGGCTTTCGACGACCAGGTGGTAGTCCTTGATCAGCCGGCGGAACGGCCCAAGGGCGAGGACCATCGCATGCAGCGGGCGATCCTCGGCGTCGCGGATGTCGAAGCCGAGCCGGCCGTCGCGCACAGTCAGCTGCAGGCCGAAGGGCGGCGTCAGGTCCTTCGGGCGGAAGACATTGCCCGCCAGCAAATCCTCCACAGCCTGGCGCCGGTCGGCCTCCGCATAGGGGCTCGGCAGCGGCTGGGCGTCGGGCAGGACGATGCGGATCAGGTCCCTCTCGGCCATCACGCCCCGCTAGCGGCCCGGCGGCGGCGCGCCGCCATCCTTGCCCTGCCCATAGGCACCCCCCTCCGTCCCGCCATGCTCGGCCCCGGTGAAGCCGAGCTTCATCATCCAGCCCAGCGTGGCGCCCTTGATCGGGCGGAGCAACAGGATGCAGGCGATGGCGAAGAGCGGCAGCCAGACCGCCATATGCAGCCACATGGGCGGCATGTAGGCGCGCTCGATCCACAGCACCGGCGGCACCAGCAGATGGCCGGCGATGAAGATGGTGAAATAGGGCGGCGCGTCATCCGCCCGGAGGCGCCCGAGCGGCGCGCCGCAGGCCGTGCAGGCTGGCACCACCTGCAGATAGCCTGCGAAGACCGCGCCTTCGCCGCAGGATGGGCAGCGGTTGCGCGCCCCGCGCGAGAGCGCCTTCCAGACAGTGTCGGGCTGGGCATAGGGCAGGGCGGGTGCCGAGCGATCGGGCTCCCAGCGCATGCGGTGTTCCTTCCGGCGTTCAGGCCCGGGCCGGGGCCATGGGCGGCCGATCCGCCCGCGCGGCCCGCCACCGGACCGGCCGCGCCATTGTGCGGTGCATCATGGGCCTTGGGCCCGGCCGGATCAAGCTTCGCGGCGGCCGCCCCTGCTTGCACGCTGGCTGTGCCTCCCCGATCCTCCGACCCAGGCGACGGAAGGCGGAACAGCAGAATGGCCGAGCGTATCCTGGTGGTGAACCCGAACTCCTCGGTGCCCTGCACGCGGGGGATCGCAGGCGCGCTGGCCACCTTCGCCGCCCCCGGCCTGCCGCGCTTCGAGGTGACGCAGCTGGAAGGCGGCCCGCCCGCCGTCGTCACCTGGCGCGACTGGTTCGGCGTGGCCGAGCCGCTCTGTCGCCTGGCGGAGCGCGAGCCGGCCGCGGCCTACATCATCGCCTGCGTCTCCGACCCTGGGGTGGAGGCGGTGCGGACCGTCACGCGCGCGCCGGTCTTCGGGCCGCTGCGCAGCGCGATTGCAGCCGCGCTCGCCCGCGCCGACCGCTTCGGGATCATCGCCTTCGCCGAGCCCTCCATCGCGCGCCAGCGCCGTACTTTGGCTGCGATGGGCGCGGAGGGCCGGATCGCCGGCCACATTCCGCTGAACCTACCGATGGATGTGCTGACCGACCCCGTCGCACCGCGGGCTGCGCTGATCGAGGCCGCGCGGCGCATTGCGGGGCAGGGGGCGGAGGCGGTGATCCTCGGCTGCGCCGGCATGGCCGGCCATCGCGCGGCGGTCGAGGCCGCCTGCGGCCTGCCGGTGATCGAGCCCTGCCAGGCGGCCGCCGCACTCGCGCTGCAGGCGGTGCTGGCGGCGCGGGAGGTGGGGTGAGGCGCTCCGATGACCGGCGGTGCTGTAGCCCGGAGGTCTGAGAGACCGCTGCCGGATGGCGGCGGAATAGCCGCTTTCGACCCGAAGCGGTCCTACGAACGGCGAACTTCGAAGTAGGTCTTCCCGCCACGAAGGAACCCTGCGCCCTCGTAGAACGCCAAAGTGGTCTCGCTCGTTGAACCCGTGTTGAGCATGACCTTGTAGCAGTTCCTGCTCCACGCCCAGTCGACGGCGGCGCGCAGCACGGCACGTCCAAGTCCGCTTCGGCGATGGTCAGCATGGGTCACGACATTCTCGATCACCCCATACGGTCGCGCTCCCCGCGAAAGATTTGGGATGACCGCGAGTGTGCAGGATGACAGCAGTAGGCTGGCAGCTTCGGCCAAGAAAATGATCGTCGTGTCGGACGAGACCAGGGCCGTCCAAGCTCTTTCGGCGGCCGCCGTGTCGGGGTCCTGGTCTTGAGGATGAAGGTGTCGATACAGGGCGAGGACGCCTGGAAGATCGTCCGGTCGTCCGCGGCGGATGACATGCTCGATCATGTCCCGAATGCTATCATTTCGACGGGTGGGGTCTGCAATCGGCCCCTATCGGCCATGCTGCCGTCATTCCGAAGCGGCCTCTGTTTCGGGGCGCCCCGCAGCGGATACGAGGTTTCCTAACCGCTCCGCGGCCGGCTCGTCGCCAGCCAAACGCCGGCCAGCACGATGGCGCCGCCGGTGATCACCAGGGCCGAGGGGACCTCGCCCAGCATCGCCGCCCCGGCCGCGGCGGCGAAGGGCGGCTGCAGGTAGCCGACGAGGGCAGCATCGTTCACCCGCGCGCGTGCCAGCAGGCCGAGGAACATCGTCAGCGGCAGGGCGGAGGCAAAAAGGCCGAGGATCGCCGCGACACCGATCAGCCAGGGTGCCAGGTCAAAGGCCCCGGAAGGCGCGAGCGGGATGGAGAGCAGCGCCGCGACGCCGCCCGAGACCAGTTGCTGGCCAAGTGCCAGCTGCGCCGGCGCGCCGGGCCGCACACGCCGGGCATAGATCGTCCCGAGCGCATAGGAGACGCCGGAGAGCAGGATCAGCACCCCGCCGATAAAGGTGGCTTGGCCCGAGGCGGCCGCGGGGCCGAGGATCAGCGCAATCCCGGCGAAGCCCACCAGCAGCCCCGCCACCCCGCGCCCGCCTGGGCGTTCCTCGCGCAGCAGCGGCACCGAGAGGATCGCGATCAGCAACGGCGTCGCGGCATGGATCAGCGCTGCCGGCGCGGATTCGATGCGGCTCATCGCGA
Source organism: Roseomonas sp. (assembly GCA_044348345.1). Classification (GTDB taxonomy): domain Bacteria; phylum Pseudomonadota; class Alphaproteobacteria; order Acetobacterales; family Acetobacteraceae; genus Falsiroseomonas. Next base: position 17,912 of record JBIKSZ010000038.1, read on the forward strand.
CCGCGGTCAGCAGGTTCGGGATCCAGCCATTGGTGGCACCCAGCACGAGCCAGTGGCGCAGCTGCAGCTTGCCGACCAGCTGGCGCGTGACGAGCAGGAAGGCGAAGACGCCCAGCGCCGCGAAGCCGCCGCGCAGCGCGGCGAGTGCGAAGGGCGACATCTCCGCCGCGACCAGCCGCAGCAGCGGGAAGGAACAGCCCCAGAGGCCGCCGATGACGATCAGGCGCCACCACAGCGCGGGGCCGCTCAACGTCATCGCAGACCGCGCGCGCGCTCAACCTCGCGCCAGCGCGCGACGTTGCGGTTGTGCTCCTCCAGCGTGCGGGCGAAGGCGTGGCCACCCTGGCCGTCGGCGACGAAGAAGAGGAACTCCGTTGCCTCCGGCTGCACCACGGCGCGCAGCGAATCGCGCCCGGGGCTGGCGATCGGCCCCGGCGGCAGGCCGCGGATGCGATAGGTGTTGAAGGGATGGTCGCGGTCGAGATCGGCACGCGTCAGCGGGCGTTCCAGCACGCCGCCATCGGCCGCGGCATAGGCCGCCGTCGGGTCCGATTGCAGCGGCATGTTGCGCCGCAGCCGGTTGATGAAGACGCCCGCGACGCGCGCGCGTTCCTCGGCCTTGCCGGTCTCGCGCTCTACGATGGAGGCCAGGATCAGCGCCTCGCGCGCGCTGCGCAGCGGCAGGTTGGGGGCGCGGGCGGCCCAGATCTCGGCGAGCGCCGCATCCATCGCGGCATCCGCCCGGCGCACGATAGCTGCGCGCGTGTCGCCCCATTGATAGGCATAGGTCTCCGGCAGCAGCGCGCCTTCGTCGAAGGGCGGCATCTCGCCGGTCAGGCCTTCGGCGCGTTCGATCAGGGCGCCGATCTGGCGGGCGGTCAGGCCTTCCGGGATGGTCAGGCGGCGCTGCACGGGCCGCGCGCGGCGCAGTACCTCCAGCACCTCGCGCAGACTGGCACGGGCGGGGAAGACGAATTCCGCGGCGCGGAGCGGCCCGGCCTCGCGCGTCAGCCAGGCGGCGGCGAGGAAGCTGCGCGGGTCGCGGATGACGCCGCGCTCGGCCAGCGCATCGGCGATGGCGGCGGTGCCGCCGCGCGGGACGACCATCTGCACCGGCTCCGCCGCTGGGCCGGGGGCCGCGAAGACGCCGCGCGCATACCACCAGCCGCCAGCGCCAAGGCTAGCGAGCAGTGCGACCAAGATCAGAAGAAGGATCGTCAGGCGGCGCATCGGCCCCGACCTGTGGGGTCGGGGCGCGCGATCGGCAAGATGCGCGCCCCGTCGTTCACCGCCCGGTCAGGCGGCGCGCTTGAAGACGATGCTCGCGTTGGTGCCGCCGAAGCCGAAGCTGTTGGACAGCGCGACCTCGATCTTCCGCTCCTGCGCGACCTTCGCGACGCGGTTGATCGGGCTTTCGCGCGACGGCGCCTCGAGGTTCAGCGTCGGCGGCGCGATGCCATCGCGGATCGCCAGCACCGAGAAGATGCCCTCGACCGCGCCAGCCGCACCCAACAGGTGACCGATCGCGGATTTGGTGGAGGACATTGCAAGCCCCTTGGCCGCATCGCCCCAGAGGCGTTCCACAGCGCCGAGTTCGAGGTCGTCGCCCATCGGCGTCGAGGTGCCGTGCGCGTTGACATACTGCACCTGGTCCGGCGTGACGCCGGCCGAGCGCAGCGCGGCGCGCATGCTGCGGAAGGCGCCATCGCCATCCTCAGAGGGCGCCGTGATGTGGTGCGCATCGCCCGACATGCCGTAGCCGACAACCTCGGCGTAGATCTTCGCGCCGCGCTTCTTCGCATGCTCGTATTCCTCGAGCACCAGAACGCCCGCGCCCTCGCCCATGACGAAGCCGTCGCGGTCCTTGTCCCAGGGGCGGCTGCCCTTGGTGGGCGCGTCGTTGAAGGCGGTGGACAGCGCGCGAGAGGCGCAGAAGCCGGCCATGCCGATCTCGCTGACTGCCGCTTCGGCGCCGCCGGCCACCATCACCTCGGCATCGCCGAGCGCGATCAGGCGCGCGGCATCGCCGAGCGCATGCACGCCCGTCGCGCAGGCCGTGACCACCGAGTGGTTCGGCCCCTTGAAGCCGTACTTGATAGAGACATGGCCGGAAGCGAGGTTGATCAGCGCGGAGGGAATGAAGAAGGGCGAGATTCGCCGGGTCTTGCCATCCTTGATGAGGACCGAGGCCTCATAGATGGTCGGCAGGCCACCGATGCCGGATCCGATCATCACGCCGGTGCGGCAGCGATCGGCATCGTCCTCGGGCTTCCAGCCGGAATCCTCGACCGCTTCCTCCGCCGCGACGAGCGCGAGCTGGATGAAGCGATCCATCTTCTTCAGGTCCTTGACCGGGATCCACTCGTTGAGGTCGAGCTTCCCCTCGGCCTTGGTGCCGACAGGCACCTGACCGGCAATCTTCGCTGTCAGCTGGCTGACATCGAAGGACTCGATGATCCCGAGGCCGGATTCGCCCGCTGTCAGGCGCTTCCAGACATTCTCGACGCCAAGCCCAAGCGGGCAGGCGATCCCCATGCCCGTGACGACGACGCGCCGCGGCGCCGCAAGGTGAGAGAACACGCCTGGTTTCCCCTGCCTGCCGTTTGAAGCGGGCGGCTCAGGCCGCCTTCTGCTTCTCGATGTAGTCGATCGCGTCCTTCACGGTCGTGATCTTCTCGGCCGCGTCGTCCGGGATCTCGACCCCGAAGGCTTCCTCGAAGGCCATGACCAGCTCGACCGTGTCGAGGCTGTCCGCGCCGAGGTCGTCGATGAAGGAGGCTTCGGTCGTGACCTTCGCCTCGTCCACGCCGAGATGCTCGACGACGATCTTCTTCACCTTCTCCGCGGTTTCGCTCATGGACCGGGGTCTCTCCTGCTGCGGTCGCGCCGTGCCCGCCTGGGGGCGGGCGATGAACTCTGAAGGGCTAGTCGGAACTGGCCAGTCGGAACCTGTCTCCGTGCCTACGGGCACGGCCGCCACGTCGCCGCGGTCGTGCCGGGCCCCGGGGCGGCGGGCTCTAACATGGAAGCGTCACTTGGCCTAGGCGGGACAAATGCGCAAGCGGGGGGCGCGGCCAGCCTGCCGCAAGAGGGTTCCGCCCCCCGCCGAAGGCCGTTTCAGACCATCGCCATGCCGCCATTCACATGCAGGGTCTGGCCGGTGACCCAGCCCGATTCGGCGCTGGCCAGATAGACCACCGCCGCCGCCACATCCTCGGGCGAGCCCATGCGCTGGGTCGGGATGCGGGAGAGCAGCGCGGTGCGCGCGGCCTCCGGCAGGGCGTCGGTCATGGCGGTCTTCACGAAGCCAGGGGCGACGACATTCACCGTCACACCGCGGGTTGCGACTTCCTGGGCGAGGGACTTCGACATCCCGATCAGCCCGGCCTTGGCCGC
>JBIKSZ010000208.1:0-6591 GCA_044348345.1 Roseomonas sp.
GGCACCGCGGCGGCGGCGGAGGCGGGGGATGTGGTGCTGCTGGTGGACCGGGTGGATCGGCTGCCGGAGGCAATCGCGATCGCGCGCCGGGCGCGGGGTGTGGCGCTCAGGGCGATCTGGCTGGGGTTGGGGTTGTCGGGGCTGGCGATGGGGGTGGCCGCGGCCGGGTATCTGGCGCCGCTGGCGGGGGCTCTGGTGCAGGAAGCCATTGATGTGGCTGCGATTTTATACGCGCTGACCGCGCTGCGGCCGGGGCGGGGGGAGGTGGCGGAGGGGGGCGTGGGGGAGGGGTAGCGGGTGGGCTTTTGGTGCGGATCGGGCTTTCGGACAAACTTTTGTCTGTTCGGGTTTCGGACAAATTTTCCCGGGTTTGGGTTTCGGACAAATGCGCCAATTCCGGTTTCGGACAAATGCGTCGGCCTCGGGCGGGGTGGCGAGGGCCGGGCGGGCGCGGTGGGGGAATGGCCGGGTCTGGCTTCGGACAAATTGCCTCGGCTTCCCGTGGGGCGGGGGGATGGGGCGGATTTGCGGGGTCAAAGAGCGGGGCTTGAATAGGAAATTGGACCTAGTCTGCGCTGGGTGGGCCAGGGAAGTCCAGGGCGGAAAGCGACTGTGGCAGGCCCGCCGCGTAAAGGGCGGGGCACCCCCCAGAGCGAACACGAGTGTACTCAAATCGGATCGGCGGTTGCCCGCTAGGCACCGTGGCGCGCCTAAGGTTATGTATTGTCGCAACCAGAGATTGTCAGGTACAGACGCATTGGAATTCAGCTTCGCCTCGGAGATGCTTCGGGAGGTCTGCGAGGTTCGTGAGGCTGCTGTGGCGGCTCTTGGCCAGGAGGACGCAATCGAACTCGCCCGGCGACTGGCGGACTTAGACGCATCATCGAACGCCGCTGAGTACGCGGAAATCTCGGGTGACGTCACTGCAGCCGCTGATGGGAAGCTGACTTTCGTGCTCCGGTCAGGCAGGCTCGCTACGCTCGCGCCGGGCAACGCCCGACAGCGTCTGACAGAGACAGGTGCGCCCGACTGGTCCAGGGTGACCCGGTTGAGGGTTGAGTCGATCGAGGGGGTGGATGGCTGACGGAACGCTCCGTGCCGATTGGTTCTCGACTCCGGGGACCACCGTGCGCGCCCTCATGGCGCGCCGGGCGCTCTCTGCCGAGGTGCTGGAAGCACGCCTAGCGTGCGGTCCCGAGGCGGTCCGCGGGCTCCTAACGGGGAGTAGGCCGATCGATCGCGATCTCGCTGGGCGGCTAGCGGAAGCCGTGGGCGGCACAGAGTCGTTCTGGCTGCGGCGGCAGAGCCAGTACGAGAGCATGCTGAAGCAAGCCGCCGAGGCGGTGTCCGGCGAAGTCGCCGCGCGGTGGCTAAAGCAACTGCCTCTCGCGGCCATGAGGGCGTCGGGCTGGATTACCCGAGGCGAATCTCAGTCTGAGGCCCTGCGCGCGTGTATGGCGTACTTTGAGGTGACCGGCCCCAGCGAGTGGCGGACCCGTTACGCAGGTGTGGCTGCCGATGCCGCCTTCCGGACGTCGCCGTCGTTCGAATCCGGTTTGGGGCCCCTCTCGGCTTGGCTTCGGCAGGCAGAAATCGAGGCGTCGCTGGCGCCCTGCGCAAGTTGGGACAAGAGGGAGTTAGAACGTCGCCTGCCCGAGTTCCGCAAGCTCACGCTGCTGCGCCGCCCTTCAGCGTTTCTGCCGCGGCTAAGGGCCGGATGCGCGGCCGCAGGCGTGGCGCTGGTGATCCTGAAGGCGCCACCCGGGTGCCGAGCGAGCGGTGCCGCGCGGTTCGTTGCCCCTGATCGTGCAATGATCGTCCTCAGCTTCAGGCATCTGGCCGAGGACCACTTTTGGTTCACGTTCTTCCATGAGGTTGGCCACCTTCTCCTGCACGGCAGGGCGGCAACCTTCGTCGATTCCGGCCCGAAGGCGACGGACATCCAGGAGCGGGAGGCGAACAACTTCGCGGCCACGCTCTTGGTCCCGACGGATCGACAGGACGAACTGCTGAGCCTTCCGGCGCGCCGCGAAGCGGTTCTGCGCTTTGCGATATCAATCGGGATTTCGCCCGGTATCGTAGTGGGACAGATGCAGCACCAGGGCGTCATCCGGCCGGAACAGTTGCACCCTCTCAAGCGGCGCTACGATTGGGCAGAGATCCAGGCGGCCGCTTCAACGCCTCTTGGACAAGCTGCCTAGCCGCGAAAGTGAACGAAACTGGTGGGGCTCTTCTGCCAGTTACAGAGGGCGTCCTCCATTACCTGCATGCCGATGCCCATTAGCGCTCCGAGCTCGCGCAGCCAAAACTCAAGTTCTCGCGCGTCAAGCGGTGCCTCAACATGTCCGCCGAACAAAAGCCGCGCTCCACGCCGGGGGCCGGTGGCCCCCGAGAGGTAGGCAGAACCGGGGGCGATTGGCGCTAGCCCTAAGCGCCCCAAGAGGCAGAGAAAATCAAACTTGCCCAAGCGCCCAAAGCGCGCGACCGCCATAGTGCGATAGAAATGATCGAAAATGCTGTGTGGGTCGTTCCCTGCTTTCCGAACGAGCCGCGCGAAGTGGGCTGCGTGGTCTTTGCCGACCCAGGCGACGTAGGACTCGACGACGGCGCCCGTCCCATTCGCCTGATCGCCGTTTAGGCTCTCGTATTTCCGGTGGTTGCCGAACGCGCGGCCGATACGGGCGGCGTTCCGTGTCAACCATGCCCTGAACGCAGCAGGGTCGCGGCTGACCCGTTCCCAGGTCCAAGTGGCCGTACCGAGGCCGGAGTAGACATCGGCGAGCATCCTCCAGCCGTAACGGAGGTGCCTGCCGAAATGCGTGGCCAGAAAGACAAGCCAGACTGCCTCGTCGAGCCGCCCCGCACGGAGGTGCACGATGGCGCCGCGCTCTGGATCAAACATCGGATTGTTTGGGTCGGCCCGCCTGGGGTCTTGGTCTCGTGAGAGCAGGATGCGGGTGTGATCAAGGCGCCGCTGGCTCGCGATTATCTGCGCCACGAGCGCATCACGGGCGCCACTAGGCACGATACCCGGTAGCGGCCGGTACCGCCTCGCGTAGGTCGAGAGGCCGGCTGCGAGCCGGTCGGCCTCGCCTTGGCGCCGTGGCCACTTGGGCAGTGAAACAGGCATTAGGAGGGGATGAGGACGGGTTGCAATGGACCGGGTGTCACGGGTGGCTGTAGGCGCCGCTGCCCTTCAACGAACGTCCTGTAGCCTGGATCGGTCAGCGCTGCGTGCAGTTCGTCAAGCCGGGTCATGTTGCCGCGGGCGAAGTGAATCTGCAGCAGGCGGACGAGGTCCGCCCAGTAGGGATCGAGCCCGATTGCGCCAGCGTCGAACACTTCGCCTGCCCTGACTCTGCGCTCGGCTTCGCGGAGCCGCGTGACGGCGGGCCATGGGTTGCCCAGCGGCATCTGTGGCATCTCAAGCCTGCGCTGAAAGGCCTCTTTGAGGTAGCGCTCCACCGCGCGGGTGTCGTTCTGATAGGTGTCGTCCTGATAGATGTGCATGCTTCCGACGAAATGTCGGTAGATGCCCAAGTCGACGCCCAAGTCCCGAGCGACTAGTTCCTGCAGCATCGTGAAGCAGAACACGTCGTGTGGCAGCCCGAGGTAGGCGTCGTTTGAGCGCATGGTTACGACAAGGTTCAGCTTGCCGTCGCGGACGAGGAATTGGAGGCTCGTGGTGCATGGCACCTCTTTCCAGCGACGGGAGGTGTCCTCAGCATCGAAGATTTGGATCACCGCTCGCCGCGACGCTGGCGATGCCCGGAGAACTTCGGTGACTGCATGGATTTGGTTGTGGCGACCACGGTGCTTCAGGAGACGTGGGCCGTAGCCGCCGTGAACTGTTATGTTGTCCTCACTCTCGCGGGCGTAGCGTGGAACGTAGGGCAAGATGTGCTCAAGCCTGTTGTCGCCGCTGAGGTACCAAAGCAGTTCTCCGAGTGCGCTGAAGGGCTTGCCGCGTGTTTCAGTACGGCTCAGGCGCGACCTTGGGTTCGTCAGTTCAAGGAGTACCCCCACCAGTTCCCGTGTCTTGCCGCGGCTCGGGACGACTGTTGCGCCCTCGCCGAGAATAGCGGGGTAAAGCTGTCGAAGTAGATCATCGAGGTGGTCTGCTTGGTAGCGCATCGGCCCATGACAATCCGTGGGCCACGCGGCGCGGCCCCGCTCACCGCATAGCAGTAATAATTTTGTTATTGCAACATTTTTCGCGCGCCGGTTGCCGCCTATGCTTGGCGCCGTGCGATTCTTGCTCGCTGTTCAAGCCTCCCAACCCCCAGGGTCCAGGGGCCCGCTGGCCCCTGGCGGGGTGGGTGCGGGAGGGGCGGCGCCCCTTCCGCCTACCGCTCTCAACCCGCGCGCAACGCCTCGGGGTTGATCATCGCCTCAACGTCCAGGCGGCCTGTGAAGAAGGCGATGGTGTTCTCGGCCGACGCCAGGCCCATGCGGTGCAGGCCTTGGGCGGTGCTGGCGGCGACATGCGGCGTCAGCAGCACATTCGGCAGCGCCAGCAGCGGCACGGGGTCCCGCATCGGCTCGTCCTGCAGCACGTCGAGCGCGGCGGCGGCGATGTGGCCGCTGCGGAGTGCGGCTTCCAGCGCGGCCTCGTCCACCAGCGTGCCGCGGGCGGTGTTGATCAGCACCGCGCCTTGCCGCATGCGCGCGAGGAAACCCGCATTCACCATCCGCCGCGTCTGCTCGTTCGAGGGGCAATGGAGCGAGACGATCTCGGCCGCGGCGAGCGCCGCGTCGCGGTCGCGTATCGGCTCGCAGCCCGCGGCGCGGATGGCGCTGCCGCGCACATGCGGGTCGTGCACCAGCACGCGCATGCCAAAGGCGTGGCACAGCCGCGCGACGCGGATGCCGATGCGCCCGAAGCCGATCAGCAGCACCGTCCGCCCCGCCAGGTCGAAGGTGGCAGACGCCCCGGGCACGCGCCATTCGCCGCGGCGGACGCCGGCGTTGAAGGGCACGAGCTGGCGTGCGGTCGCCAGCATCAGCATCAGCGCGTGTTCGGCGACGGAGGCGGCGTTCGCTTCCGGTGTCACCGCCAGCAGCACGCCGCGCGCGGTGAGTGCGGGCACGTCCACGCTGTCATAGCCAACACCGTGCCGGCAGACGAAGCGGAGCCTCGGCGCGGCCTCGAGCAATGCAGTGTCCACGCGCATGCCGCGCACGATCATGCCATCGGCGGCGGCCAGGCGCTCGGCGCGGTTCGCGGGGGTCAGCGGGCCATCGTCGAGCTCGAAGCCCGGTGTGGCGCGCAGCAGCGCCAGGCCATCGGCGTGGATCGGGTCGGGGACGAGGATGCGCGGCATGGCTCACTCCAAGTATACGAAGTTCCGACCTGCGGCCCGAAGGGCCGAGGCCGCGAATGCGGCCCGCCGCTTATGCGGCGAAGCCAAGCCGCGCGGATGCGCGGCGCGTCATGCCGGAGGCGTGCCTTCGGCACGACGCGTTTGAGGGGCACGAAGGCGAAGCCTTCGTGCGCATGAATATCAACGCCCGGCCCAGGGGCGACGCTGGAACAGCGCGCCGATCGTCGCGGCTTCCTCCATGACGAAGCGGCGATAGGCGTCGCCGGTCAGCAGGCGCAGCGGCAGGTTGATGCGGGCCACTTCGTCGAGGAAGTCGCGGCTGGCGAACATGGCGGCGAAGCCAGCGACCAGCCGGTCCTTGATCGGTGCGGGCAGGCCGGGCGGGGCGACGAAGCCGCGGGCGGAGCCGCCCAGCACGTCGAAGCCCTGCTCGCGGAAGGTCGGCACCTGCGCGGCCGCCTGCCAGCGCTGCTCCGCCGCCTGGCCGAGGCAGCGCGTGCGGCCTTCCTGCATCAGCGTCAGCCCCTCGCTCATATTGTAGGAGGCGACCTGAACCTGGCCGCCGAGCAGGTCGCGGACGACTTGCGCGGTGCCGTTGTAGGGCGCGTGCAGGGCGCGGACGCCGGCCGCTTCCTCGAAGGCCAGCAGCAGCTGGTGGTCGTCGGAGCCGACGCCGGCGGCGCTGCCGACGGAGACCGTCTCCGCCCCGCGCGCCATGGCGGCGCGGAGGTCGGCGAGGGTGCGGAGTGGCGAATCCGCGCGGACCCAGAGCCCGCAGGGGTCGTCCACCATGTTGGCGAGGAAGGTGAATTCCTCCGTCCGCCAGCGCACGGGGCGTTCCAGCGGGATGGAGGTGAGGTTGAGGCTGCTGATGGCGCCGAGGGTCCAGCCATCGGGGCGGGCGGCGAAGACGGCCTCGCTGCCGGTCTGGCCGCCGGCGCCGGGGCGGTTGGTGACGAGGAAATTCGCGCCCGACAGGTGCTGCGGCAGGAAGCGGCTGGCGATGCGGGCGATGATGTCGATGCCGCCGCCGGGCGGGAAGGGGACGATGATCTCGATGGGCCTTGTGCCGGGCCAGTCGCCTTGCGCGAGCGCCGGCCGGGCGAGGGCGAGCGCGGGCAGGGCCGCGAGGCTGCGCCGAGTGATCATCATCGTTTCCTCCACCTGCTTGGACCGCGTGCGGTCCTGCTGGCACAGCCTTGCATCCCCCGGCGCTGCGGAACAGGTGTGGGCGCTTGAAACGCCGAAGGCGGAGCCGGCTTCCGCC
>JBIKSZ010000209.1:0-6586 GCA_044348345.1 Roseomonas sp.
GCATGTGCCGGCCATCCTGGAAAGGCTGGGGAATTGAGCGCCCACCACCCCAACTCCGGCACTGGCGGCCCGCATAGCGGGCCGAGGCCGCGAACGCGGCCCGCGCACAACCCGCCCGCAGGGCCCTGCGCAACAGGGGCCTGCGCGAAGCCAAGCGCGCGGAGCGCGCGCCCGGCGTCTGAGGGCAAAGCATAATGCGCCAGGTTTTGTCAGGCATCGACCTCGCGCCCGTCATCCCGCTCTGGCTGCTCGCAGCCCTTGCGGTCGTCGCGCTCGCAGCCCTCGCACCCGCCTTCATCCGCTTCGGCATCGCGCCCGACGGCACGCGCCGCCTTGCCCCCGCGCGCGGCGCGCTGCTCCGGCTCGCAGCCTTCGCGGCGCTTTTCCTCGCCTTGCTCAACCCGCGCCTCGTCGAGGAAACGCGGGAGACGCGGCCCGACATCGCACTCCTGGTCGTGGACAGATCGGACAGCGCGACCCTCGGCCCCCGCGCCGCGCAGATCGAGGCCGCGCGCCAGCAGATCGAAGCCCGCGCGCGCCGCCTGCCCGACCTCGAACTCCGCACGGTGGAGGTGCCGGAAGCCGGCACCCAGGGCACACGGCTCTACGCCGCGATGGAACGCGCGCTGGCCGAGATACCGCGCACGCGCCTCTCTGGCGTCATCGCGCTGACCGACGGCCAGGTGCACGATGTGCCGCCCGCCCCCGCGCTTGATGCGCCCTTTCATCTGTTGCTGCCCGGCCGCGCGGGCGAGGTGGACCGGCGCATCCGCATCGTGGAGGCGCCGGGCTTCGGCATTGTCGGGCGGCAGGTGGAGCTGCGCATCGTCGTCGAGGATCTCGGCGCCCCCGCCGGCGGCGCGGCACGGCTCAGCATCCGCCGCGATGGCGGCGCGGCGCGCGTGGAATCCGTGCCCATCGGGCGCGAACACCGCCTGACGCTCACCATCGAGCGCGGCGGCCCGACGGTGGTGGAACTCGCGGCCGAGGCGCGGCCGGGCGAGGTGAGCGAGCTCAACAACCGCGCCGTGGTCAGCATCAATGGCGTGCGCGACCGCTTGCGCGTGCTGCTGGTCAGCGGGGAGCCGCATGCCGGCCAGCGCACCTGGCGGCGGCTGCTGAAGGCCGACCCGAATGTGGATCTGGTGCACTTCACCATTCTGCGCCCGCCCGAGAAGGACGATCTGACGCCGCTGCACGAGCTGTCGCTGATCGCCTTCCCGGTGCGCGAGCTGTTCCAGGTGAAGCTGCGCGAATTCGACCTGATCGTCTTCGACCGCTTCGCCAATCGCGGCCTGCTGCCGCCGGTCTATCTGCGCAACATCGCCGATTATGTGCGCGGCGGCGGCGCGCTGCTGCTCTCGGTCGGGCCGGAATATGTCGGGCCAACCAGCCTCGCCTCCACGCCGCTCAGCCAGGTGCTGCCCGCGCGGCCGCCGACGGGGCCGGGCGCGTCGCAGATGGGGCTGCTGGAACAGGCCTTTCGGCCGCGTGTCACCGCCACCGGCGCCCGCCACCCGGTGACGGAGAACCTGCCCGGCGCCAACCCGGCCGAAGGCCCGGGCGATCCGACATGGGGCCGCTGGTACCGCGCGCTGCGGGCCGAGGCGCGGACCGGGCAGACGCTGATGGAAGGCCCGGGCGGCGCGCCGCTGATGGTGCTCGATCGCGTCGGCGAAGGCCGCGTCGCGCTGCTGCTGTCGGACCACATCTGGTTGTGGTCGCGCGGCCATGATGGCGGCGGCCCACAGGCCGAGCTGCTGCGCCGCATCGCCCATTGGGCGATGAAGGAGCCAGAGCTGGAAGAAGAAGACCTGACGGCGCGCATCGAGCATGGCCGGATGAGCGTTGTGCGCCGCAGCCTCGATACCGGCCCGCCGCCCGAGATCGCCGTCACCGCGCCCGATGGCGGCGTCGCCCGCCACGCGATGGAACAGCGCGGCGGTCGCGCGGTGCTGGAGGTTCCGGCGACGCTGCCCGGCGTGTGGCAGGTCAGCGACGGCCGCCGCACCGCCTTCGCCGCCGCCGAGGCCGGCAACCCTCTCGAATTCGCCGACCTACGCGCCGATGACGGCCGCCTGCGCGGGCTGGCCGCCGCGACGGGCGGGACGGTGCGCTGGCTCGGCACGGACCCCGTCCCGGCGGTGCCGGAGTTGCGCCGCGTCGCGGCGGGGCGGGACACGCAAGGCGCGGGCTGGATCGGGCTGCGCCGCAACGCGGACCACACCGTGACCGGCATCACCGCCCTGCCCCTGCTGCCGCCCTGGCTGGCGTTGCCCATGGTGCTCGGCCTCGCCATCCTGGCCTGGCGGCGGGAAGGCCGCTGAGCCCACGCCACTCGCGCGAGGGAAGGTGACGTGACGCGCCGGCGCCGCGGCGCCACCTTTGCCGCATGCGCCACATCGCCCTGCTGATCGCGCTGCTCCCCGCCGCCTGCGCGCAGGGGCCACCGCTCGACCAGCGCTTGTCCACCTTCATCGGCCGCCCGGAGGGCGATCTGGTCGCGGAGTTCGGCGTGCCCGCACGCATCCATGAGGCCGATGGGCGGCGCTTCCTGCAATATGAACAGCGCCGGACGGTGGCCTTCACCCAGCCCGGCCTCTACCAGCCCTGGTACGGGCCCTGGCACGGCCCCTGGGGGCCGCGGATGACCTATGCGCCCGCCCCGCCCTCCTATGCCGTGTTCGGCTGCGACATCACCTTCGCGCTACGGCAGGGGCGGGTGGAGAGCTTTACCTTCCGCGGCGAAGGGTGCTGAGCGTCCCCCCCCCCGTCACGCCGCCCTTCCCCGGACCCCGCGCTTCGCCTAGATGTGGCGCATGCGCGCCCTGCTCCGCCCCGCCTCCCTTGCCGCCCTGTCGCTTGCCCTCGCCGGCCCGGCCATGGCGCAGAGCGGCGGCCCCCAGATGATCAGGCCGCAACAGCAACCCCAGGTGGGACCGGGCGGTCCAGCCCCTGCCCTGCCGGGCCTCGCCGCGCGGCGCGCGCCCGCGCCGATCGCCGGCGACCCGACGGTGAACCTCTCGCCCAACGCCGCGCTGTTCGATGCGATTTCGCGCGGCGACCTGGCCGCGGCGCGGGACGCGGTGGGGCGCGGCGCCAACCTCAATGCGCGCAACGCGCTCGGCCTCACGCCGCTGGATGCGGCGGTGGACCAGGGCCGCAACGACATCGTCTTCTACCTGCTCTCGACCCGGGACATGAGCCGCGGCCCTGTGATCACGGACAGCGCGCCGGCTGGCCTCTCCGCGCCCCCTGCGCGTGCCGCCAGTGCTCCCGCACCGCGGCCTCAGGCGACGCAGCCCGCCGCGCAGCAGGCCGCCACACCGGCCGCGCCGCGCAACGCCCGGCTCTGGGCCGGCGATGGCGGCGCGCCGCGGGCAGAGATCGGCTTCCTCGGCTTCGATGCCGGCCGCCCGGCTGGCGCCGCGCCGCAAGCGGCCGCCCGCCCCGGGCGCGGCTGACCGCTACACGGCGTCCAGAACGGCCAATTCGGCGCCGTCCTCGACCAGGTCGCCGACCGCGCAGCGGATCGCGCCGATCACGCCATCGGCCGGGGCGGTGATGCGCATCTGCACCTTCATCGCCTCCATCACCAGCAGCACCGCGCCGCGCGCCACGCGGTCGCCGGGCGCGACCAGCAGCTGCAGCACGCGCCCCGGCATCGGCGCGACCACACGCCCGCCGGCGCTGTCGGCGGCAACCGGCGCCGCGCGCGGATCGTCATGGCGCAGCTCATGCGTCGTGCCGTCGAGGATCACGGTGATCGCCGCGCCCTGGCGCATAGCGCGCGCGCGAACGCGGCGGCCATCGAGGCCGAAGCCGAGCGCATCGCCATCCCACGCCACGCCCTCGATCCGCGCAGCACCACCGGGCAGGTCCAGCACCGTCGCCGCGCCGAGATGCGCGCGGATCACGCACGGGGTCTCGCCATCCACCAGATGAAAATCCTGCCAGCCCGCGCCATTCAGCCGCCAGGCGCTGGCCTGCCCCCAGGGTGAGTGCGGATCCGCTGGGTCGGTGACGGGCTCGTCGCGCAGCAGCCGCAGCACCGCTGCGGCCAGTGCCGCGCGCGGCGCCGCGCCGGCAGGCGCAAGCAGCGCATCGGCATGGCGTGCGATGAAGCCGGTGTCGAGCTCGGCCGCCGCGAAGCCCGGATGCGCGGCGATGGCGCGCAGCAGGGGCAGGTTGGTGGTCACCCCTGCGACTTCCGTTGTTTCCAGCGCGCGCAAAAGACGCCGGCGAGCTGCCTCGCGGTCGGCGCCATGGGCGATGATCTTGGCGATCATGGGATCGTAGTGGATCGGGATCGCGTCACCCGCGCGCACGCCGGCCTCCACGCGGATGCCCTCGCCCGCAGGCAGGGCGAGATGCCGCAGCGTGCCGACGCTCGGCGCGAAGTCGCGCGCCGGATCCTCAGCATAGAGCCGCACTTCGATCGCATGACCCTCGATGCGCAGCTGGTCCTGGCCAAGCGGCAGCGGCTCGCCAGCAGCGACGCGCAGCTGCCACTCCACCAGGTCGAGGCCGGTGATCGCCTCCGTCACCGGATGCTCCACCTGCAGGCGCGTGTTCATCTCCATGAAGTGGAAGGCGTCGCCTTCACAGATGAACTCGACGGTCCCCGCGCCGACATAGCCGATGGCGCGCGCGGCCTCGCAAGCGGCCTCGCCCATCGCGGCGCGGAGCGCTGCGGTCATGCCGGGCGCGGGCGCTTCTTCCACCACCTTCTGGTGGCGGCGCTGGATGGAGCAGTCGCGCTCGAACAGATGCACGACATTGCCGTGGCCGTCCGCGAAGACCTGGATCTCGATATGGCGGGGCCGCGTGAGATACCGCTCGAGCAGCAGGCGGTCGTCGCCGAAGGCCGCGCGCGCCTCACCGCGGGCGAGCGCGATCGCCGCCTCCAATTCGGCGGCGTCGGCTGCGACCTTCATGCCCTTGCCGCCGCCGCCGGCGCTCGCCTTCACCAGCACGGGGAAGCCAATGCGCCGGGCAGCGTCGCGGAGTGTCGCATCCGATTGGTCCGCGCCGTGATAGCCTGGCACCAGCGGCACGCCCGCTGTCTCCATCAGCGCCTTCGCCGCGGCCTTGCTGCCCATGGCGCGGATCGCCGCCGGCGGCGGGCCGACAAAGATGAGGCCCGCGGCGGCGCAGGCTTCCGCGAAATCGGCATTCTCCGACAGGAAGCCATAGCCGGGATGGATCGCCTCCGCCCCCGTCGCGCGCGCGGCGCCGAGGATGGCGGCGATGTTCAGGTAGCTCTCGCGCGCCGGCGCGGGGCCGATGCGGATGGCGGCGTCGGCCTCGGCGACATGCAGGGCCTCTGCATCGGCATCCGAGAAGACGGCGACGGTGCGAAGCCCCATGCGCCGCGCAGTGCGGATGACGCGGCAGGCGATCTCGCCGCGATTGGCGATCAGCAGCGTCTGAAAACTCATGTGCGGAACACGCCGAAGCGCGCCTCCCCACCCCAGCCCGCGACGGGGTTGTTGCGCGCGGCCGAGAGGCTGAGCGCCAGCACCATGCGCGTATCCTCTGGCGCGATCACGCCATCATCCCAGAGCCGCGCGCTGGCGTAGGTCGGGTTGCCCTGTGCCTCGTACTGCGCCTCGATCGGGGCCTTGAAGCGCGCCTCCTCCTCCGCTGGCCAGGTGCCGCCCTTCGCCTCGATCGCGTCGCGCCGTATCTGGGCCAGCACGCTCGCAGCCTGCGGGCCGCCCATCACGCCGATGCGCGCATTCGGCCACATGAACAGGAATCGCGGCGCGAAGGCGCGGCCGCACATGCCGTAATTGCCGGCGCCGAAGCTACCGCCGATGATGACCGTGAATTTCGGCACGCGCGCAGTGGCCACCGCGGTAACCAGCTTCGCCCCATCCTTGGCGATGCCGCCGGCTTCATACTTTCGGCCCACCATGAAGCCGGTGATGTTCTGCAGGAAGACCAGCGGAATGCCGCGCTGGTCGCAGAGCTCGATGAAATGCGCGCCCTTCTGCGCGCTTTCGCCGAACAGCACGCCGTTATTGGCGACGATGCCGACGCGATAGCCCCAGATGCGCGCGAAGCCCGTCACGAGCGTTGGGCCATAGAGCGGCTTGAATTCGTCGAACTCGGAGCCATCCACGATGCGGGCGATCACCTCGCGCACGTCATAGGGCTCGCGGAGATCGGCGGGGATCACGCCATGCAGCCCATCCAGCAGCGGCGCGCGCGGCGGGGCGGGATTGTCCTCGCCCGCCGGCTTCGCACGATTGAGCCCCGCCACGATCCGCCGCGCGAGGCCGAGCGCATGCGCGTCATTCTCCGCCAGATGGTCGGTCACGCCGGAGACGCGGCTGTGCAGCTCACCGCCGCCCAGATCCTCGGCCGTCACCACCTCCCCCGTCGCGGCCTTCACCAGCGGCGGGCCGCCGAGGAAGATCGTGCCCTGGTTGCGCACGATGATCGCCTGGTCGGACATCGCCGGCACATAGGCGCCACCCGCCGTGCAGGACCCCATCACCACCGCGATCTGCGGGATGCCCGCGGCGGACATGCGCGCCTGGTTGAAGAAGATGCGCCCGAAATGGTCGCGGTCGGGGAA
>JBIKSZ010000210.1:0-6480 GCA_044348345.1 Roseomonas sp.
AAGCTCGACGGACTGGAAGCCCAGCGGGTGACGCTGACAGCCGAACTCACGGAGAGGCCTGCGAATCCGCCCGCGCTGCACCCGAACCTAGCCGAGGTCTATCGCGAGCGTGTTGCCAGGCTTGAACAATCGCTGGCTGACCGGAATGCCCCGGACGCCTTGGAGGCAGCCCGCGCCCTCATCGACCGCGTCATTGTCTCCCCGCCGAGCGATCCCGGCAGCCCGCCCGGGATCGAACTCGTCGGACAACTCCAGGCCATGCTGTGCGCGGGCGGGGCTGACATCGGCACGAAAGATCGACGGTCAGCCAACGCCGTGCTTAGTTTGTTCGACAGTGCGGTTAAGGCGGGCCCGGGAGGGCAGCGCCCTCCCCGATACGCCTTCACCCGCCGCTGCGCACCAGCCGCACCAGCTGTGTCACGTGTTCGGGCGGCGTCACCTTTTCGATGCCGTGGCCGAGGTTGAACACGAAGGGGCGGCCGCGCATGGCGGCCAGGACCTGTCGTGCCTCCGTCTCGAGCGCGATACCGCCGGCGACCAGCGCCAGCGGATCGAGGTTGCCTTGCAGGCCGATATGCGCGGGCACGGCGGTGGCCGCGAAGCGCGGATCCATCGAGGTGTCCATCGCCACCGTGTTCACGCCCGTGCGCTGCGCATATTCGGCGATCAGCGGCCCGGCTAGGCGTGGGAAGCCGATCACCGGGATGGTGGGATGTGCGCGCTTCACATTGCGCACGATGGTCGTAGTCGGCTCGATCACCCAGCGGCGGAACTGGCCGGGTGGCAGCATGCCGGCCCAGCTGTCGAACAGCATCACCGCTTCGGCGCCGGCCTCGATCTGCGCCAGCAGGTAGTCGGTGGTGGCGTCCACCAGGATGCGGATCAGCTTCCCGAACAGGGTGGGATCGGCAAAGGCCAGCCCCCGTGCGGTGTGGAAATCCCGCGAGCCATGGCCTTCCACCATATAGGCGGCGACCGTCCAGGGGCTGCCGGCGAAGCCGATCAGCGCGGTCCGCGGATGCTGGGCGGCCAGTGCGGCGCGGGTGATCCGCACCGTCTCGAAGATCGGCGCGGCACGCTGGCGGAGCATGCCTGGTTCAAGCGCGGCAACGCCGGCCGCATCGCGGATCGGGTCCAGCACCGGTCCCTCACCTTCGGCGAAGCGGAGCGGCTGCCCTAGCGCCCAGGGCACCATCAGGATGTCGGAGAACAGGATCGCGCCATCCATGCCGTAGCGGCGGATGGGCTGGATCGTCACCTCCGACGCCAGCTCGGGGTTGGTGCAGAGCGCGATGAAGCCACCTGCCTGTTCGCGCACCGCCCGGTATTCGGGCAAATAGCGCCCGGCCTGGCGCATCAGCCACATCGGCGGCGGCCAGACGGCCTCCCCGTTCAGCGCCCGCAGCAGCGGCTTGCGCGCTTCCGTCATCGGCGCGGCTTCCGCCACGCCGCCATCCGCCTCTGCGGCCAACCCAACCTCCTCAATCGGTATCTGCGGCTGTCCAACCGGCGCCGCTTGCCCGCTATCATCCAAGAAGAAATAGAATCCTTGAAGAGGAGAGGTGTCTGTAGGGCCTGTGGGCATCGGGGATTGTCGCTGACCCGTCGCTCATCCACAGGCCTGTCTACGTCAGCCTCGCCCGCCAGGCCCCTGACTCCATGCGAAAAACCGGACCCGTCCCGGCCAGCATGCCGAAGGGTGGAAAGATTGTCCCGCGTTCGCCGGAATGGCCCCTTCTCCCCGGTTTGCCACCCCCTGGCCTTGACCCGCCCGGGTTTTCCCCATCATCCCCGCCTTTCAAGCGGCCAGGACAGCACCCGAATGGCGCATCGTACGGTCAATTTGCATCTCGTCTCCGACAGCACGGGGGAGACGCTGAATTCCATCGCGCGGGCGACGCTGGCGCGATTCGACGAACCGCATGTGGTCCAGCATCGCTGGTCGCTGATCCGCTCCCGCCTGCAGCTCGATCGTGTGCTGGATGGGATCGAGGCGGAGCCCGGCCCTGTTCTCTTCACCGTCGCCGATCGCAGCCTGCGCCATGCGTTGCAGGAGCACTGTTCCCGCATCGGTACGCCCTGCCTGTCGGTGCTCGATCCGGTGATGGAGCTGCTGCAGGCGGAACTCGGTGAGCGTGCGCGCGAAAAACGCGGTGCGCAGCATGTGATGGATGCCGATTATTTCCGCCGCATCGATGCGATGCACTACGTCCTGTCGCATGATGACGGTCAGGGTGTCGCCGGCATCGATGGGGCGGATGTGTGCCTGGTGGGCGTCTCCCGCAGTTCCAAGACACCGACCTGCTTCTATCTGGCGAACCGCGGCATCAAGGCGGCGAATGTGCCGATCGTCCCCGGTGCGACGCTGCCGGAGGAGCTGAACGATCCCCCCTGCCCCGTGGTCGGGCTGCATATTGAAGCCAACGCGCTGATCGAGATCCGCCGCCATCGCCTGCGCCTGATCGGCGCGAGCGGCGTCCGCCAGGACACCAATGATTACGTGGACCATGAATCGGTGAAGGCGGAGATCCTGGCCTCGCGCCGGCTTTGCACCGAACGCGGCTGGCCGGTGATCGACGTGACGCGCCGCTCCATCGAGGAGACCGCCGCGACCGTGCTGCAGCTGATGGAAGCCTGGCATGCCCGCCGCCGCCAGCCCATGCAGCCGCATGCGCCCGAGGACCCCGCGGCTTCCGTGCTGAAGAGCGGCGGCTGATGGGGTTGCAGAAGGCTGAACCCGTGCTGGTGCTGGCGTCGTCCTCCGCCACGCGCTGCGCCTTGCTGACCCGCGCGGGGCTCGCCTTCGAAGCTCTGCCGGCCCTGGTGGATGAGGCTGCGCTGAAGGAAGCCTGTCAGGCAGAGAAGATTCCGCCCGAAGACGCCGCGATCATCTTGGCCGAAGCGAAGGCCGAGCGCATCGCGCGGCGCGTGCCCGACGCGTTGGTGATCGGCGGCGACCAGTTGCTGGTCTGCAAGATGGAAGACGGCACGGAACGCTGGTTCGACAAGCCCACGGACATGGATGCGGCGCGCGCACAGCTTCTGGCGCTGCGCGGCAAGACGCATCGTCTGGTGACCGCGACCGTCGCCTGGCGCGGCGGCGAGCGCATCTGGCAGGATGTGACGACACCGCGCCTGACGATGCGCAACTTCTCCGAGGCCTTCCTCGACGCCTATCTCGCCGCTGAGGGCGAGGTGTTGCTCAGCAGTGTCGGCGCCTATCGCCTGGAAGCGATGGGCGTGCATCTGTTCAGCCGCGTGGAAGGCGAGCACAGCGCCATCCTCGGCCTGCCTTTGATCCCCCTGCTCGGTTTTCTCCGCCAGCATGGCGTCGTGGAGAGCTGACCCAATCTCCCTCTCCCCCCTTGGGGGGAGAGGGTTGGGGTGAGGGGGGTCTTACCTGCTACTCCACCTCCCCGCCTGCCTCGACCCAATCCTTGAACCCACCAAGGTTACGGACATCTCCGTACCCCATCTCCTTCAGCGTCTTCCCCGCCAGCGCCGCCCGCCCGCCCGAGGCGCAATAGAGGATGATGGTCTTCGCACGGTCGAAGGCCGCGTCATGCAGCGGGCTCTCGGGGTCGGCGCGGAATTCCAGCAACCCGCGCGAGACATGCAGCGCGCCCTTCGCCTTGCCGGACACCGCAACCTCCGACCCGTCGCGGATATCCACCAGTACCACTTGCTTCTGCCCGGCCAGCGCCTTCGCCTCGGCACCCGAAATGCGCGGCACCTCGGTATTCGCGGCCGCCAGCATATCCTTCACGGTCTTCGTCATGGCCTTGTCCTCCTCGGACAAGGCTAGACCGGGCAGCGCTGGTCGCGGAAGGCAGGTGATTGGCACCGATATCCAGGCCATGCCAGCCTGCCGCCATGGATCACCCCTTGCCGGGCGCGCGCCGCGCACGACTGCTTGATCATGCGCGCCGCGCCATCGCGGTCGCGACATCCGACCGCATCTCGCTGGTCTCGGCGGGCTGCGCCTTCTACGCAATGCTCGCGCTGTTCCCGGCCATCTCGCTTTGCATTTCCCTCTATGGACTGGTCTTCGACGTCGCGATGGTGGAACCCCAGCTCGCTTTGCTCGAAGGCGTACTGCCCGAAGACAGCCAAGCGCTGATCGCCGAACATGTGCACGCGCTGGTCGAAACACCGCCGACGCGGCTGGAATGGGGGGTGGGGATCAGCGCGGCGATCGCCTTGTGGTCGGCCTCTGCCGGCATCCGGGCCATGCTCGGCGCGCTGAACCTCGTACAGGGCGAATCCGAACAGCGCGGCGCGCTCGCCTTCTACGCCACGGCCTTGCTGCTGACGATCGGCGCGATCGTCGCGGTGATCATCGGCCTCGCCTTCCTGGTGGGCTTGCCGAAGCTGCTCGACCTGGTGGGTCATGATCCGTCAGAGGCGCTGATGCTGCGCGCCTCGGGCTTCGGCGTGCTGCTGGTGCTGGTGCTGATCGCGATCGGGTTGCTGTATCGCTTCGGACCGGCGGAGACGCCGCAAGGCTGGCGACTGATCTCACCCGGCTCGATCGCGGCCACGCTGCTGTGGCTGCTCGCCTCCGCCGCCTTTTCTTTCTACGTCAGCAATTTCGCGACCTACGAAGCTAGCTACGGCACGCTCGGCGCCGTGGTGGCGCTGCTGATGTGGTTCTATGTCAGCGTCTATGTGATCCTGCTCGGCGCCGAGCTCGACGCCGAAATCCAGCGCGCCCGCGACAGCTGAAGGGCGCGTCCTACTCGTCGCGCGACGTACCCGCGACGCGCTCATAATGCTTGGCGTATTTCTCGGTCACGAGGTCGGTCTTCACGACGACGCAGACATCGGTCGTGTTGAACTGCGCGTCGATCACCGCACCATCACCGACGAAGCCACCGAGCCGCAGATAGCCCTTGATCAGCGGCGGCAGGTCATTGAGCGCTGCGCGCGTCTCCGGCGCGCCAAGGGGCATGCGATCCATCGACACATGGCGGGATGCCAGCGCGCGCGGGCGCAGCGCCGGCGGCGCCAGATGATTGGCATGCAGGTAGGAGAGCTGCGGCGCCAACGCATCAAGGTCCGTCCCCGGTAGCGACGCGCAGCCGAACATCAGGTCGATCCGGTACTGATAGACAAAGGCCGCGATGCCGCGCCACAGCAGCTGCAGCGTGCCGCGCGTGCGATAAGGTGCGGCGACGCAGGACCGCCCCAGCTCCATCACCTCCCCCGGATAAGCGAGAAGGTGGGAGATGTCGTACTCGCTCTCGGAATAGAAGCGGCCAAGCTTCGCGGCGCCGGCGCGGCGGATCAGCCGATAGGTGCCGACCACGGCTTCCGGCCCATCGCCAAGGTCATGGTCCAGCACCAGCAAATGATCGGCCACCGCGTCGAAGGCGTCGGCATCGCGCTGCGCCGCGGCGGTCGCGGCATCGGCGCGGGCGCCCATTTCCTCGTAGAAGACCCGGAAGCGCAGCGCCTGGGCGGCATCCACCTCGGCGGCGCTCTCCGCCAGGCGCAGGCCGAGATTGCCCGCGCGCAATTCCTCGAAGGGCCCGGTCGGCGCAACGGGCGCAGGCTGCGGCGGCAGGGCATCGTCGGGCAGCGGTCCGTCCACGCTCACTTCGGTTTGCGTCCTTGCTTCGTCATGCCCTCGGCCCGGCGGCCATAGAGCTCAAGCCGCTGGCCGATCAGGCCGAAGCCGAGCCGCTCGGCGATCGCGCCCGCGATGCGTTCGAACTCCGCATCCTCGAACTCGATGACCTTGCCGGTATCCACGTCGATCAGATGGTGATGATGGCCGCGATCCGTCGGGTCGAAGCGGGCGCGGCCGCCGCCGAAATCGCGGCGCTCGACGATGCCCTTCTCCTCCAGCAGGCGGACGGTGCGATAGACGGTCGCGACCGAGATGCGCTGGTCGAGCGCGCTGGCGCGCCGATACAGCTCCTCGACATCCGGATGGTCCTCGGCTTCGGAGAGGACGCGCGCGATCAGCCGGCGCTGGCCGGTCATCTTCAGGCCGCGCTCGACGCAAAGCCGCTCGATCCGCGAGGGATCGGGACGGCCCGCGGGCGCGGCCTCAGACGTGGCGGGATGGCGCGGGCGGTCCATGCCGGGTGGTTGGTCTCCCGCCGGCCCAGGGCGGGGCCGGCGCGGCACCCTCCATAGCCGTCAACGCGCCCCCCCGCCACGGGGGCGGCGCGTTGCCGGCCGGTTCATGCCGTCGGGGCAGGCCCCTAGGTCAGGCCCCTGGGGCAGCCCCCTGTATTAGGCCTCGCGCTGCGCGGCGGCGCGGCCACGGCCCGGCGGGCGGCCGCGCGGCTTGGTGCCGAGCCCGATGCGCTTGGCGAGCGAGGAGCGGTGCTTGGTGTAGTTCGGCGCCACCATGGGATAATCCGCCGACAGACCCCACTTCTCCCGGTACTGGTCCGGGGTCAGGTTGAAGGCGGTCTTGAGGTGGCGCTTCAGCATCTTCAGCTTCTTGCCGTCCTCGAGGCAGATCAG
>JBIKSZ010000211.1:0-6474 GCA_044348345.1 Roseomonas sp.
GCGCCATGGCCGAACAGCTGGAAGCCGGCTGGCAGAACTGGGTGCAGCTGCGCCGTGCGCATGGCTGGCAGGTGGAGCACGCCCCGCCCGTGCGGGGCGGCTGGCCGCTGGCCGCAACGCTCAGCGTGGACCGGCTGCGGCTGGACGGGGCGGCGGCGACGCTGCCGGGCGGGGTCACGCTCGCCGTGCAGCGCGCGGTGCTGCGCGTCGATCTGCCGTGGCTCGACCGGCTGCAGGTGGCGCTGCCGGGACAGCAGCGGCTACGCCTTGGCACAACTGAATTTCCCTTCACTGCCGACACGCTGACCGCCACCGTGCCGCTGGAACGCGACACGCTGCCGAACACGGCGGAGCTGGCCGCGGAGCGGCTGCGCATCGGCCTGCCGGGCGGCGGTGTGGAACTGGCCACGGCGCGGCTCATCGTGCGCGGCAGCGCCAGCGCGACAGAGGCCGAGCCGGCGCTGGAGCTCAATCTTTTCGCCGAAGGGCTCGACCTGCCGCCCGCCGTGCCGGGCGATCCGCTCGCGCGCTTCGGGCGGCGCATCGCGACGCTCTCGGCCGAGCTGGCGCTGAGCGGCCCGCTGCCCAGCGGCCGCGCACCCGCCGCGCGCGCCGAAGCCTGGCGCGATGGCGGCGGCACGCTGGAGCTGCGCGGGCTCGGGCTGCGCTGGGGGCCGCTCGGCGGCATGGCGGCGGCCACCCTCGCCTTCGACGAGGCGCTGCAGCCGATGGGCGCGGGCACGCTGCGCCTGTCCGGCGCGGCCGAGGCGCTGGAGGCCATGGTGGATGCCGGGCTGATCGGGCGCCGCGCCGCGGCGACCGCGCGCGGCGTGCTGCCGCTGCTCTCCCGCCCCTCTGCGCAGGACGGCACGCCGGAGATCGAGGTGCCGCTGACGCTCGAAGATCGCACACTGTCGCTCGCGCGCATCCCGGTGATGCGCTTCTCCCCGCTCGACTGGCCGCGGTGAGACGGTGCGGCTTCAGGCGACGAGGTAGCGCGCCGTCAGGTGGCCGGTGAAATCCGAGGGGTCGAGCGGCTTGCCCGTCGCCTGGCGCAGCAAATCCTGGAAGCCGAGCCGCGCGCCCTGGCCATGCACATGCAGGTTCAGCCAGCGCATCATCGCCGCGAGATCGCCGCGGGCGAGCTGGGCATCGAGATCCGGGATGGCGCGGCGGATCGCCGCCATGAGCTGCGCCGCCGCCATCGCGCCGAGCGTGTAGGCGGGGAAATAGCCGAAGGCGCCATCGTGCCAATGGATGTCCTGCAGGCAGCCCTGCGCATCATCCGGCGGCACGATGCCGAGCATGGTCTTCATGGCCGCGTTCCAAGCGCCCGGCAGCTCCGCAACGCGGAGATCGCCCGCGATCAGCGCGCGTTCCAGACGGAAGCGCAGGATGACATGGGCGGGATAGGTCAGCTCATCCGCATCCACGCGGATGAAGCCGCGCTCCACGCGCCGCCAGAGCCGCGCCAGATTCTCGGGCGCCGCGACCTCGGGCGCGACGGAGAGCGCCGCGCGCAGGCGCGGGCCGAGGAAGGCCAGGAAGGCATCGGACCGGCAGGCCTGCATCTCCACGATCAGCGATTGCGATTCATGCGCGGCCATGCCTGCCGCCTCGCCAACCGGCTGGCGCGCGAAGCCCGCCGGCAGGTGACGCTCATACATTGCGTGCCCCGTCTCATGCAGCACGCCGAGCAGCGCCTTCGCGGGGTTTGCCGTGTCGTAGAAGGTGGTGATGCGCACATCGGAGGGGTTGCCGCCGCAGAAGGGATGCAGCGATTCATCAAGCCGCGCATGGCTGAACTCCAGCCCGACGCGCTCGGCCATCTCCCGGCACAATGCGCGCTGCGCCGCGACGTCGAACTGGCCCGCAAGGGGCCGCGGCGCGGGCCGGCGGGCCTGGATGGCCTCGGCGCGCGGCAGTGCGTCGGCCAGCCACGCCTCATAGGCGGCGAAGACGGGTTCGACATCGGCCGCGGTGACACCGGGCTGGTAGCCATCCATCAGCGCGTCATAGGGGTCCAGGCCAAGCCGCTGGCCGAGCGCCTGCGCGGCTTCGCGCTGCAGCGCCACGACGTCCGTCAGCGGCTTCGCGACCTTGGCGAAATCGGCGTCGCGCTTCGCCTCGCGCCAGACTATCTCGCAGGCCGAATTGGCGCGGCTCATCGCCTCCACGAGGTCGAGCGAAAGGGCGGTGGCACGCGCATGGGCGCGGCGCATCAGGGCGAGGTTGGCCGCGTCCCATGCGCCATCGGCGGTGGCCACGGTGAGGTCCTCGGCGGTGCGGGGCTCCACCAGCATTTCATGCGCGACACCGGCGAGGGCCGCGAGTTGCTCGCCGCGCGCATGGGCGCCGCCTTCGGGCATCATCGCGCTGGCATCCCAATGCAGGATGCCGGCGGCCTCGTTGATCGCGCCGATCCGCGCGAAGCGGGCCTTCAAGCGCTCGTAAGCAGCGTTGCTCATGCGGGGCTCCGGCGGCGAAGGACGAAGGCGACGAGCACACCGACGAGCGAGAGCGCGAGCCCGTACCAGGTGATCGCATAGCCGAGATGGTTGTTGCTCGGCCGCGGCAGGGTGCGCGCGGGATCGGGCAGCGCGCCCGCGGGGCCGAGCGCGACGAGGCCATAGGGCGCGACCTGCGGCAGGCCGAGTGCCGCGCCGATCGCGGGCGGGTCGAAGGTGTAGAAGCGCCGGCCCGCAGCATCGTCGGTCGCGGCGAATAGGCCGGCCCGTTCGGCCGGGCGCACCCAGGCCTCGATCGTTACCTCGCCCTCCGGGCGCGCGAGCGGGCCGGCGCGCTCGACCGGCACCCAGCCGCGATTGACCAGCACGGGCGGCGCGCCGTCGCGCAGCAGCGGCGTGAGGAGATGGGTGCCGAGCACCGGTCCGCGCACCTCAAGCGCGAGCGTCGCCTCCCGCGCATGATCGAAGCGCCCCGTCACGCGGACCTTGGCAAAGGGCTCGGGCGGTTCGGTGAGCGGCGCGGCGGGCGCGGCCTCCGCCGCGGCGATGCGGGTGAGCAACTCGGTCTTCCACTGCAGGCGCTGCGCCTGCCAGGTGCCGAGGAGCAGCAGCAGGCCGAGGACAGGGAGCGAGGCGAGGCTCGCGATCAGGACAGGACGACGCATGGGGCGGATGTGGGGCCGGAAGCGGGCGCTGAAAACAGGACGACCCCGCCCGCGGCTGCGGACGGGGTCGTCGCCTGGGTCCCGGAGGGGGCCGCTCAGTGCGGCATGATGACGCCGGCGCCCCACCAGTAGATGAAGATGAAGAGGAACAGCCACACCACGTCCACGAAGTGCCAGTACCAGGCCGCTGCCTCGAAGCCGAAATGGCGCTCCGGCGTGAAGTGGCCGCGGATGGCGCGCACCAGGCAGACCGCGAGGAAGACGGTGCCGACGAAGACGTGGAAGCCGTGGAAGCCGGTCGCGAGATAGAAGACCGAGGGATACACGCCGTCGGTGAAGCCGAAGGGCGCGATCATGTATTCCTTGATCTGGAAGCCCGTGAACATGACGCCGAGCGCAACCGTGAGCGCGAGGCCCGTGATCAGCGACTTGCGGTCGTTCTGCAGCAGCGCGTGGTGCGCCCAGGTCACCGCGCAGCCCGACAGCAGCAGGATCATGGTGTTCAGCAAGGGCAGGTGGAACGGGTCGAAGGTCAGCACGCCCTCAGGCGGCCAGATCGCCTTCGCCGCGCCCGACACGTGCTCAGGGTACAGCGCGAAGTGGAAATAGGCCCAGAAGAAGGCGACGAAGAACATCACCTCGGAGGCGATGAACATCACCATGCCATAGCGCAGGCCAAGGCGAACGACCGGCGTGTGCAGGCCCGGCGTGCGGCTTTCCTTCAGGACGTCGCGCCACCAGCCGAACATGCAGGCGATCGTCGCGAAGAGGCCGAGGCCCGCCAGCCACCAAGAATTGTTGTGCGCGATGAAAACGATGCCGAGCACCAGCGCGCCGCCCGCGAAGGCCGACAGCAGCGGCCAGGGGGACGGATCCACCAAATGGTAGGGGTGCTTGTAGGGGCTGCCGCCCGTTTCGCTCTGGCTTGCCATCGCTCGTCCTGGTGGTCTCGGCGGGGCTTGGCGCCCCTGCCCTTCGTGGTTGATCAATCCCGGAAAAGCCGCCGCGGATCAAGCCCGCGCAGCGGCTTCACCGCGTGGTGGTCGGCGCCTCCCGACGCCCGACATGCGGGCCGGCATTGGCGAGAGCGCCACTGCGCTCCGCGTCATGCAGGCTGCGGTGGAAGGTGTAGTTCACCGTGATAGTGCGGATGCCGCGCGTGTTCGGGTCTTCCGCGATGCGCGGGTCCACCCAGAAGGCGAGCGGCATGTCCACCTGCTGGCCGGGCTGGAGCGTCTGCTCCTCGAAGCAGAAGCAGGCGACCTTGTGGAAGTACTTCCCCACCACTTCTGGCGTCACATTGTAGGTGGAGATCCCGGTCGCCGGGCGGTCGGAGAGGTTCCGGGCGGTGTAGAAACCCATCGCTTCCTCGCCGACGCGCAGCTGCACGGCGGGCTGGGCCGGTTCGAATCGCCAGGGCAGCTGGGGCTGGGTGTTGGCGTTGAAGCGAACGGTGACGACGAACTCGCCGGGCGTCGCCGGTGCGCGCTGCCCGATCATGGGCGTGCCACCGAACCCGGTGACGCGGCAGAACCAGTCATAGAGCGGCACGGCGGCGAAGGAGACGCCAACCATCGTGAAGACCATGGCAAAGGCGCCGCCCGCCACCCGGCGGTTGCGCCTGGCCAGCTGTTCGCGGCGCGCGGCGTCCATGCCCCTCCTCCGCCTAGCCCATGATCGCGCGCGGGATGCGCGCCATGGCGATGAAGTAGAACAGCAGCACCAGGCCGATCAGCGTCAGCATGATCGCCCAGTTCCGCGCGCGGCGGCGCTTGTCGAAAGCGGTGCGTTCCTCGGGGGTCATGCGAGAAGGGCCTTGTCGAGGGCGAGCGCGCCGAACAGCGCGAAAAGGTAATACAGCGAGAAGCGGAAAGTGGCCCGCGCGGCTGCGTCGTTCGCAAGGCTGCGGCCTTCCGCATCCTGCGGCTCACGCAGCACGCGCCAGGCATGGACCAGGAAGATGCCGCCGAGCAGCACCGCGCTGCCCGCGTAGAGAAGGCCTGCGAAGCCGACCAGCCAGGGCGCCAGCGCGACCGGGAAGAGCGCGACGGTGTAGATCATCACCTGTCGGCGGGTTTCGCGCGCACCATGCGTGACGGGCAACATCGGCACCTTGGCCCGCGCATAGTCGCCATGCGCCCAGAGGCTCAGCGCCCAGAAATGCGGGGGTGTCCACATGAAGATGATGGCGAAGAGTATGATCGGCACGAGCGTGACGTCGCCGGTTGCGGCCGCCCAGCCGATCAGCGGCGGGAAGGCGCCGGCCGCACCGCCGATGACGATGTTCTGCGGCGTGCGACGCTTCAGCCACATCGTGTAGATCACGACGTAGAAGAAGATGGAGAAGGCGAGCCACCCCGCCGCCACCCAATTCGTCGCAAGCCCCATCACCGCGACCGAGAAGACGGCGAGGAAAAGGCCGAAGCCGAGTGCCGCTTCCGGCGCGATGCGCCCGGCGGGGATCGGGCGGCGCTGGGTGCGGCGCATCACCGCGTCGATGTCGCGGTCGTACCACATGTTGATCGCACCCGCCGCACCGGCGGCGACCGCGATGCAAAGGATCGCGGCAAGCCCCAGCACCGGATGGATCGGCGCGGGCGCGACCAGCATGCCGATCAGGCCGGAATAGACGACGAGCGTCATCACGCGCGGCTTGAGCAGCGCGATCCAGTCGCGGACCTCGGAGAGATCCGCCGATGTGGCGAGGGGGGCTTGCGCCCCCCCCTTCTCGATGGTCGCGCCGCTCATGCTGGCGTGCCCCTCAGGATTGGGTCAGAGGACCCGCGGCGTTGCCGTGCCGCCGCGCATTCAGCGGATGCGCGGCAGTTCGTCAAAGGTGTGGAAGGGCGGCGGGGAGGAGACCTGCCACTCGAGCGTGGTCGCACCCTCGCCCCAGGGATTGTCGGCCGCCTTCGCGCCCTTCGCGAAGGTCACGTAGAGGACGTAGAAGAAGAACAGGAAGGACGCGACCGAGATGTAGGACCCGACCGAGACGATCGCGTTCCAGCCCGCGAAGGCATCCGGATAATCCGGGTAGCGGCGCGGCATGCCCTGGTTGCCCAGGAAGTGCATCGGGAAGAAGGTCAGGTTCACGCCGACGAAGGTCAGCCAGAAGTGGATCTGGCCGAGGCGCTCCGGATACTGGCGGCCCGACATCTTGCCGAGCCAGTAGTAGATGCCGGCATAGATGCCGAACACCGCGCCGAGGCTCAGCACGTAGTGGAAGTGGCCCACAACGTAATAGGTGTTGTGCAGGATCTGGGTGATGCCGGCATTCGCCAGCACAACGCCCGTCACGCCGCCGACGGTGAACAGGAAGATGAAGCCGATGGCGAACAGCA
>JBIKSZ010000212.1:0-6412 GCA_044348345.1 Roseomonas sp.
TTCTGGGCTTCGGCCTGCCGCCCGGCTCGCCTTCGCTCGGCGAGCTTGTCGCGCAGGGCAAGAACAATTTGCAGGCACCCTGGCTCGGCATCACCGCCTTCGTCGTGCTGGGCGGCGTGCTGACGCTGTTGATCTTCGTCGGTGAAGCGGTGCGCGACGCCTTCGACCCACGCAAGCTTCCCGGAGGATCGCGGTGAACGACACGATCCTCGACGTCGAGAACCTCTCCGTCGCCTTCCGCGGCAAGCGCGTTGTCGAAGGCATTTCGTTTCACGTAAAGCGCGGCGAGACGGTCGCGCTGGTGGGCGAAAGCGGCAGTGGTAAGTCCGTCACCGCGCTGTCCTGCCTGCGGCTGCTGCCGGGCGCGGGCGCCAACCCCGAAGGCCGCATCACGCTGGATGGCACCGATGTGCTGGCAGCCGAGGGCGAGGCGTTGCGGCGGCTGCGCGGCGGTGTCGCCGGCATGGTCTTCCAGGAACCGATGACCAGCCTCAACCCGCTGCACACGGTCGGCCGCCAGGTGAGCGAGGCGATCACCCTGCACCGTCCCATGGGGGGCGAAGCGCTGCAGGCGCGCGTGGTGGAACTGCTGCGCCGCGCCGGCTTCCCGCAGGCGGAAGCGCGGCTTGGCGCCTATCCGCACCAGCTTTCGGGCGGCCAGCGCCAGCGCGTGATGATCGCGGCCGCGCTCGCCAACGACCCCGCCTTGCTGATCGCCGACGAGCCGACCACCGCGCTCGACGTCACGATCCAGGCACAGATCCTGGAGCTGCTGGCCGATCTGAAGCGCCGGCTGAACATGGCGATGCTGCTGATCACCCACGACCTGCAGATCGTGCGCCGCCATGCCGACCGCGTTGTCGTCATGCGCCACGGCCAGGCGGTGGAACAGGGCCCGGTCGCGGAGGTCTTCGCTCAGCCGCAGCACGACTACACGAAGATGCTGCTGGCCACCGAACCCCGCGGCCGCCCCGCACCGGTGCAGCCGACGGCACCGGTGGTGCTGGAAGGCGAGCAGACAAAGGTCCACTTCCCGATCCGCCGCGGCTTTCTCCGGCGCGTCGTCGGCGTGGTGAAGGCGGTGGACGGCGTCAGCATCGCGATCCGCGAAGGCGAGACGGTGGGCCTCGTTGGCGAAAGCGGGAGCGGCAAGACCACGCTCGGCCTCGCCATGCTGCGCCTTGAAGGCAGCGAGGGCGCGATCCGCTTCGAGGGCCGCGACATCCAGCGCCTGGACCGCACAGCGCTCCGCCCGCTCCGCGCGCGGATGCAGATCGTCTTCCAGGATCCCTATGGCGCGCTCAGCCCGCGCATGACGGTGGGCGAGATCGTCGGCGAAGGGCTTGCGGTGCACGAACACCTGTCGCCCGCCGAGCGTGATGCCCGCGTGGCGGAGGCACTGCGCGAGGTCGGCCTCGCGCCCGAGATGACGGAGCGCTACCCGCATGAATTCAGTGGCGGCCAGCGCCAGCGCATCGCCATCGCCCGCGCCCTGGTGCTGAAGCCGCGGCTGGTGGTGCTGGATGAACCCACCAGCGCGCTCGATGTCAGCGTGCAGGCGCAGGTGGTGGAGCTGCTGCGGGACCTGCAGGCCAAGCATCGCCTCGCCTATCTGTTCATCTCCCACGATCTGCGCGTGGTGCGCGCCATGGCGCACCGCGTCGTCGTGCTGAAGGACGGGCGGGTGGTTGAGGAAGGCGAGACGGAGGCGGTTGTCGGCGCGCCGCAACAGCCCTACACGCGCGCCCTGATGGCGGCCGCCTTCGACCTCGCCGCCGCGGAGGCGACTCACGTCCGCTCATGACCGACGATGAACCCATCCCGCCGATCGAGATGATGAAGGCGCTGCTCGATACGCAGCAGCTGAAGCTCGGCGTACACATCCGCAGGATGAATTCCCCCGGCAGCCCGGTCTATCGCGCGGGCGAGAACATCTGGCCGGCGGCGGTGATCCTGGTCTCCTCCTTCGCCGGCACGGCGCTTGTGCACTGGTATCTCGGCGCCGCGCTGCTCGGCGCCGGATGCTGGTGGTGGCTGGTGAAGGTGCAGCCGAAGGTGAAGGACGGCGTCTTCGATCGCAGCTCCGCCTTCGCGCTGGCGTCGGAGGATCACTTCGACGCGCTCTGGGCCAAGGGCGTGCTCAGCCTCTATGCGAAGCTGCCGGATGGGCGGGAATTCGCTGCTACGCGCCGCGACGATTGGCGCAGCTTCGTGCGCCTCGTGGCGCATGAGACCAACCTGCCTGCTACGAAGGACGCCGCCTGATGGCCGTGCTGCTCTCCACCAAGGCGGCCACGATGGAGATGTGGCGCGACGCGCTGCTCGCCGTGGACCCCAGCCTTGAGATCCGGATGTTCCCCGAGGCCGGCAATCCCGCCGATATCGAGGCCGCGGTGGTCTGGACCGCGCACGACATGGCGGAGCTGCGCCGCTACCCCAACCTGAAGCTGATCGTCTCCATGGGCGCCGGCGTGGATCACCTGCTGCGCCCGCCCGGCCCCCCGCCCGGCATTCCCGTCGCGCGGCTGGTGGACCGGATGCTGACGACGCAGATGGGCGAATGGGTGCTGCTGAACGTGCTGCGCTTCCACCGGCAGGACCTGGAATACCGGCAGTTGCAGACCGAGCGGAACTGGCTCGAGCTGCCGGCGCCGGTCACCGCGGAGCGGCGGGTCGGCATCCTCGGCCTGGGCGAGTTGGGCACGCATGCGGCCGGCCTGCTGCGCGGGATCGGCTTCCCCGTGATGGGTTGGACGCGACGGCCGCGGCAGGTCGAGGGCATCGAGACCTTCCACGGCACAGACGGGCTGATGGCGATGGCCGCGCGCAGCGACATTCTGGTCTGCCTGCTGCCGCTGACGCCCGAAACCCGCGGCATTGTGGATGCGAAGCTGCTCGGCGCGCTGCCGCGCGGCGCCTTCCTCATCAACGGCGCGCGCGGGTCGCATGTGGTGGATGCGGATCTGCTGGCGGCGCTGGAGAGCGGGCAGGTCGCGGCCGCGGCGCTCGATGTCTTCTCGCCGGAGCCGCTGCCGACGGATTACCCGTACTGGTCGCATCCGCGGGTGATCATGACCCCGCATGCGGCCAGCATCACCATCCCGGCCAGCGCCGCACCGCAGGTGGTGGAGAACATCCACCGCGCCCGCGCGGGCCAGCCACTGATCAACCTGGTGGATTTCGCCGCCGGCTATTGACCGGCGGCACTTCGATTGGCGGCGCCGCATGAACGGCGGGCCGCCTTCACCGCCTCGGCCGGCTGTATCGCCGGCCGCCGCTTCGCCCGTCGGGCTTCAGCCCGCGCGACGGGACGCGTCGGCCTCGGTGGCCTCGGCCGGGCTCTCCCGCGAGTCCTGCTCGGCCTGCGCCATGATGGAGCGCAGGTCCCGCAGGAAGGCCGCGCCCTTCAGCGTGCGCTGCACCAGCACGCTGCGGCGGTCCATCGGGTCCACCTTGCGCCGTGCGAGGTCGAGCTCGCCGAGCCGGTCGAGCGCGCGCGTGATGGCCGGCTTGGACACGTTCAGCTCCGCCGCCAGGCCGCGGACGGTGTGCGGGCCGTCGTTCAGATAGACGGTCAGGAACACGCCGAGCTGGCGGGCCGACAGGTCGGGGCCGTCGCGTCGCACCAGCGCGACGACGGTGTCCCGAAGGATGCCGACAAGCACATCGGGATTGGTCTGGGTCGCCATGGTCTCAAATCCTTCCTGGGCGCCGTCCCGGAGCGTCGGTGCCGATGCCTCCCTGGCGCCAGACTGTCCCTTGGCGCGCTTCTGCGATGTGGCCTTGCGCGACGCGGTGTCGCGCGAAGTACCCTTTTGAGAGCGGCCAGCCCCAGAAAGTTCCCGTTTCATCTTGGCTTTGTTACCGTCTTGCCGTGTCCTACCCCTCAAGAAGACAGGCAACGGCATGTGCGATGGCACGTGCCGCTTGAACCTCTCCACCCTCAGGACGCCCAGGTCGGGTCCCGTCGTTCCAGGCATACAGGTCAATGTGTGCCCAGCGCTGACCCTCCGGCACGAAATGCTGAAGGAACAATGCTGCAACGATGGCCCCGGCCATGGGCTTCTGCGCAATGTTGTTGATGTCGGCGGCCGGGCTGTCTAGCCACGTAACGTAAGTTTTTTGTAATGGAAGCCGCCAAAGTGGGTCGTTCCGGGCCAAACCCGAGGAAATAAGCGCATCTGCCAGCGCGTTATCATTTGCAAAAAGTGCGGGCAGGTCGGGTCCGAGCGCCACCCGCGCAGCCCCGGTGAGGGTCGCGCAGTCCAGTAACAGGGCCGGTTGCGACTCGGCGGCGAAGGCCAGCAGGTCGGCGAGCACCAGCCGCCCCTCCGCATCGGTGTTGCCGATCTCGACCGTGAGCCCCTTGCGGGTGCGGATCACATCCATCGGCCGGAAGGCCGTGCCGGAGACGGCATTCTCCACCGCTCCCACCAGCACCAGCAGGCGAATGGGGCAGCGCGCGGCCATCAGCATCTCAGCCGCGGCCAGCACCGCCGCCGCCCCGCCCATATCCTTCTTCATCCGCAGCATGGCGGCAGACGGCTTGAGGTCGAGCCCGCCCGTGTCGAAGCACACCCCCTTGCCGCAGAGCGCGACCAGCGGCCCGTCCGCCTTGCCCTCCCAGCGCAGCACCGCGACCCGCGGCGCCCGTGGGGAGCCGCCGCCGACCGCCTGCACGGCCGGGAAGCCGGCCTCCAGCGCCGCGCCCTCGATCACCTCGACGCTCGCGCCATGCGCCGCGCCGAGCGCGCGGACCGCCTCGGCCAGCTCGGCCGGGCCGAGCAGGTTGGCCGGGCTGTTGATCAGGTCCCGCCCGCGCCGGATCGCCGCCGCGTCCTGTCGGGCGGCCTCGGTGCCGGGGGGTGGCACCAGGCGCGCCGGCCCGCGGCCGGGCTTCGACTTCAGCGCGGTGTAGCGATAGGCGCCAAGGCCCCAGCCGAGCACCGCGGCCGCCGGATCGGGCGCGCCTTCGATCCGCCAGACCGTGCTTTCGGGCAGCGCAAAAGGGGCGGCGCCGAAGGCCCAGGGGCTGGCTGCCCCCGCGGCATCATCCCCGAGACCGAGTACGGCCCCGGCCAGGCCCGCTTCCCCGGGCAGCAGGCGCAGCTCCTGCGGCTTCGCCGCGAAATCCAGGCTGCGCAGCCAGACGGCCTGCGCGGCCGGCAATGCGGCAAGCAGGGCGTCCAGCCCAGACGGCGTCACCGCATGCAGCGGCAGGGCGGCGCTGGCGGGATCGGCAAAACACTCGGACATCACGGCTTCAATTCCTGGCAGGAATGCGCGCCAGATCGGCGAGCCACGCCTCAGCCGAAGCGTCGGACGGCGCCCGCCAATCCCCGCGCGGAGAGAGCGAGCCGCCGGAACTCACCTTCGGGCCATTCGGCACGGCCGAGCGCTTGAACTGGCTGGTGGCGAAGAAGCGCCGGACAAACACCCGCAGCCATCGCGCGATGGTGTCGAGGTCATAGGCCACGCGCTTGTCGGCGGGTGTGTGCGGCGGCCAGGCACCGGCTGCCGCATCGCGCCAGGCATGCCAGGCCAGGAACGCCACCTTGGACGGCCGGAAGCCGAAGCGCGTGATGTGGTACAGGTGAAAATCCTGCAGCGCATAAGGGCCGACGAAATCCTCGGTCTTCTGGGCCGGCTGGTCGCCGCCGGTGCCCGGCACCAGTTCCGGCGAGATCTCGGTCGCCAAGATATCCAACAGCACGGGCTTCGCCGCCGCGCCGAAGATCCCCTCCTGCGCGACCCAGCGGATCAGGTGCTGGATCAGCGTTTTCGGCACGCTGGCATTGACGTTGTAATGCGACATGTGGTCGCCGACGCCATAGGTCGCCCAGCCCAGCGCCAGCTCCGACAGATCGCCCGTGCCGAGCACGATCGCGTCATGGTGGTTGGCCAGCCTGAACAGCAGCGAGGTGCGCGCCCCGGCCTGCACATTCTCGAAGGTCACGTCGTGCACCGGCTGGCCTTCGGCGAAGGGATGGCCGATGTCGCGCAGCATCTGCATCGCAGCCGGAGTCATGTCGGTCTCGGCCGCCGTGACGCCGAGTGCCTGCATCAGCGCCCAGGCATTGGATTTCGTGCGGTCGGTCGTGGCGAAGGCCGGCAGCGTCCAGGCCAGGATGTTGGTGCGCGGCAGGCCGAGCGCGTCGAAGGCGTGGGCCGCGACCAGCAGCGCC
The DNA here is from genome assembly GCA_044348345.1 of Roseomonas sp. Taxonomy (GTDB): domain Bacteria; phylum Pseudomonadota; class Alphaproteobacteria; order Acetobacterales; family Acetobacteraceae; genus Falsiroseomonas. The sequence goes on from JBIKSZ010000212.1 coordinate 6,186, forward strand.
TGGGTGGAATCGAGCCCGCCCGAGACGCCGATGACGATCTTCTTGATCCCCGTCGCCTCCAGCCGCTGGCGCAGGCCATAGGACTGGATGTTGTAGGCCTCGTAGCAGAGCTCCGCGAGGCGCGAATCCTCGTCCGGCACGAAGGGGAAGCGCGGCACCGCGCGCACCAGCCCAAGATCGGCCTCGCGCTCCGGCGCCAGCGTGAAGGCCACCTCCCGGAAGGGACG
>JBIKSZ010000039.1:0-20657 GCA_044348345.1 Roseomonas sp.
TATTGTCGGCGCGGGGCGACGTTAGGTTAGCCTCGCACGCAATGCAGGCGGTGCAGCGTGGCGTTAGCGCAAGCCAATCAACTGCGCGCCAAACCCTGACATCAGCCCATCAGGCGCAGACAGCAATCCTTGCACAAGCTGATGGCCGCCATGAAGAAGCGCGCCGAGCTTGGAACGAGATGTGTGGCCGTGGGATGCAGCCCGCCTTTATCTCTATTTATTTGAATTTCCGCTCAACGGCCACTCCAGCAGCCTCTCGCTGCGCCAGGGCTTTGGGGGCTGGCTGGCAAAATGCGGCTCTTTACGAAGCGAAGGAGCTCTTGGCCTCTGAGCTGATCGTGTTCGCACCACAAAGAGGCAGGGACTAGGCTCAGGACTCATTGCCCGAGCCAGAAGATGACGGTGGCGGCGAGTGTGATGGCGCTGAAGAAGGTGTGGGCGCAGCGGTCGTAGCGCATGGCGATGCGGCGCCAATCCTTGAGCCTGCCGAACATGATCTCGATGCGGTGGCGCTAACGATACAGCACGGCGTCGTGCGGGATGGGCTGCTTCCGGCTGCGTGTTGAGGGGATGCACGGGGCAATGCCGCGAGCCGCCAGTTCTGCGCGGAAGCGGCCGCTGTCGTAACCCCGGTCGCCGATGAGTTCCCGGGCTGGTGGGAGCTTGTGCAGCATCAAGGCAGCCCCGCGATGGTCACTGGCCTGGCCTTCGGTAAGCAGCAGGACCACGGGTCGTCCCTGACCGTCACAGGCGGCGTGGAGCTTGGAGTTCAGGCCGCCCTTGGTTCGCCCGATACAGCGGGGAAAAGCCCCTTTTTGAGAAGGCTGGCCGCGGTGCGGCGTGCCTTGAGGTGCGTGCTGTCGATCATCAGGCGCTCGGGCGGGCCGCCCTCGGCGGCCAGCGCAGCGAAGATGCGGTCGAACACGCCCAAACGGCTCCAGCGCACGAAGCGGTTGTAGAGCGTCTTGTGGGGACCGTAGGCCGCCGGCGCGTCGCGCCATTGAAGGCCGTTGCGGATCACGTAGATGATGCCGCTGAGTACGCGGCGGTCATCCACGCGCGCGATGCCGTGGGAGAGTGGGAAGTGCGGCGACAGCCGCCGCATCTGGGCAGTCGTCAGCAGGAACGGCGGCGTGGGCATGGTGGCACCTCCACCACACCCAGAATCACACCTCGCCGCGTCGCTTCAAGCGATTAATGGGTCCTGAGCCTAGTTCATTGCGCTCTCTTCCGCGAGGTGGCCCAATTCGGCGCTAATTTACATTGGGGACATTAAAGTGCACCAAGCGCGAATTGGAGCCCCCTTCGGATGCCGGTTGACAGAGAGGCACTTTCTGCTTTCAGGTTTTCGTTATCGAAATAACAGCTACCGCCGTGCCTTGCGGGAGAAGTGAAACCAGAAAGCCCGGAATGTCTCAGTCAGAGATCGAGGTGCGCATCTGGCTCACAGAGGTGGGGCCTGGTACGGATCGCCTGCTGCCCAGGCTCTTGGCACGGCTGGACCGGGAGGTTCTGGCAAGGGTGCTGCGAATGCAGCGCGAGGCCGACCGGGTGCTGCATGCGGTCGCCAATACCCTACTCCGTGCGGCCCTCGCGGCGGAGGGTGTCGATGCGCCACGTTTCCGGCGTGGCTCCTACGGCAAACCAGAGCTATACGGAGCAGACTCGCGCCAGCCGGTTTGCTTCAACCTCAGTCATACGGACGGCCTCGCCGCGTGCGCTGTCGTGCATGGCCATGCGGTCGGCCTGGATGTTGAGGTGCTTGGTCGGCGGCTGGATGTCGGCGCCCTGGCGCGCGCGGTGCTAAAGGAGGAGGAGCAGGCTGAACTCCTATCCGCCCCCAATCCCGTCGAGGCCTTCCTGGACATCTGGACGGTGAAGGAGGCCGTGGCCAAGGCGGTCGGGCTGGGCCTGCGTCTGCCTTTCCGCTCCATTCGTGTCACGCTAGTCTCATCGCAGCTTCGCTTCGCTCCGGAACTGGGCATGGACGAGGCGGATTGGCACGTCGAACGCCATCAACCCACGCCACGGCACCGTCTGGCCGTCGCGATCCGCCGCCCTGCGGGGGCCGCAGTGACGGTCACCCTACGCCGGGTGCAGGCGGAAGAACTTGCATAACCCCCCCGACCGCGGCCGGCTCCAGCGCGGATGCGAGTCCGCGCGGACAGATACTTGCTGGGTTACCGGGCCACGGGTATGCGATTCGCGTTGTTATCGCAATCCAATCTCAGCAGGAGCCAGCCCTTATGGCTGCAGCGGACCCAGTTCTCACCTTGGCCGATGAGATCATGGTGGTCATGCTTGATGACCAGACAGGTCTGTTGCGGGAGGCGTTCAGCGGCGTCGCTGGTATCGCGATCGCAGGCGGAATTATCATGGAACTCGCGCTGCAGCGACGTATCGACACGGATCTGAACGCACTCTTCCTGGTCGATGCCACGCCTACCGAGGATGATTTGCTTGATCCGGTTTTGCGTCGCATCGAATTGGAGGAAACCGATCACCCTAGCCGCCACTGGGTCGCTCGCCTTGCCGCAGACCGCGATACCCTTGTCGAGACTGTCCTGCGGCGGTTGATACGCATTGGCATTCTCAAGGAGGAGAAGCGCCGTGTCCTGTGGATGTTTGAACGGCGTGCCTATCCGGACCAGTGCGGCGTGCATCGTCGCGAAGCCAAGTCTCGCATTCTCGAACTTCTTTTGGGCAACGATATACCCGGTGCGCGCGACGCTCTGCTGATTTCCCTTGCCGAGGTCTCGGGTGTGCTCGATGCGATCATGTCCTCGGCGGACCGCCAGCGGTCCCGTGGGCGCGTGGCGGACATCGTAGCGTTCGAGGAGATCGGTCGCTCAGTCGCACACGTGTCGGCGGCCATGAATGCAGGAAAGACGGATTTGTGGCGGGCGCCCCGGTAGCGGCCACATGGGCCTAAATTCCACGCCCCCCGGGCTTGGGAGGGGAAACCTCCTTTGGGAGCCAAGCCAGGGTTGCGATGGCCTTTGGCCAGCCTGGCGTGGCCATTTCGGCCTCAAGGGTCCGTGGCCGGGCGAGACGCTCATCGGTGCTTTGCTGGAGAGCTTCTGCGCCGGGCTTTGGGCAGAGGAGCCTGAAGATCTGGCGAGCCTCGACGGCCCGGCGCTGTTCCTGGCGAACCATCAGGTCGCGGTCGAGTCCATCCTATTCGCCACGGCCGTCACGCCGTTCCTGCGGGCCCCGCTGCACGCGATCGCCAAATCCGAGCATGCCAGCAGTTGGGTCGGCCAATTGTTCGGCCTGCTCCATGGATGGCCCGGTACCACGCCGCTCGACACAATCTTCTTCCAGGACCTCGGCGATGCGCGCGCGCTGCTGGAATTGACCGCACGGCTGAAGACTGAACTGTCGAGCCGAGGTTGCGGGCTGCTGATCCATGTCGCGGCCTCACGCATGCTGACGTGCCGCGATCCCTTGCGGACGCTAAGCGGTGTCCTGCTAGACCTCGCCATCGCGCTCGAAATGCCGGTCTTCCCTGTTCGGTTCCTGGGCGGCTTGCCGGTGGAACCGCTCGAAGGCTTCCTGGACTTTCCTTGCGGGCTGGGAAAGCAGCAATACTTGATCGGTCGCGCCATCCCTGCGGCGACCCTGGCCGCCATGCCCTACGGAGCGCGACGCGCGCTGGTGATGGAGCGCATCAATGCGCTGGGCGTGCCGGCGGCAAACGAGGTCCCTTCGCTCCCGAACCCTTACCTCAAATCACGAATGCGCGCTCCGATGACGAGGCTGGGGGTTCTCGAACCGGCCCTGGCCACGATCTGGGCCGCGCTCTCCGAGGCGCGTAATCCCGCACCGGAGATTGCCGCGGTGCTGGCCGGGATCGATGCGGGAAGGGTGATGGTGCCCTGTACGGCGGCGGGCCACTGGTCTGCCGCTCTGGGGAAATGGCTAACCGAGGGACGCTTGCCAGTGCAATTCATCCCCCCACCCGGAACGTCTCATGAAGGGAAGTTCGATCTTTAGCCAGTCACGGTGCAGCGGCCGTCGCGCAAAGTGACCCCCACGTCCATGGCGCGCTCCGGCGAATGGACTTCGAATGCCAATCCACGCGCGCGGTCCCAACGGATGCTGGAGGGATGCACGCCGAGTTGCCAGGCCGCGTGATCCCGCACCGCCAGTTCATCCAGCTTGCCTCGCGGCTCGCCGCTGATGCCATAGACGTGTTCGACCAACCCCGGGAACCAGGCAGCTTCGGAGATATCCTGCACCGTTGCCAGGGTGGTCGGTGGGGTAGCGGGGCCTTTGCATCGCCTGAACAAGGTCGCTTCGGGGACCGCTTGCCGGTCGCGCATGAAGGCAGTGCGGGCGGCTGCCGAAAGCTTGCCGAGCCGCGTTGCGGGAAACAGGGTGTAGTCCAGCACGCCATCAGCGACGACGTGTCCTCCAAGATGGATCTGGAAGGATACGCTGAGGCCACCATGCGCGTCTGCGAAGCCGCGCAGCAATACGATCGCCGCGGACCATTCATTCGCGGGCGCGTACAGATTCAGTATCCTGAGTGCCGTCGGATAGCCGATCGTATCTGCTTGTATGCCTGGCACCCATGAGGCGAGACTGTCGTTTGGCAGGGACTGCGTCACAGCGTCGAGCAGGACTGGGTCGAAGGCTTCCCGGGTGTCGGGCGCATCGGCTGCCGGCGTCGGGCAGGCCAGCTCCGCGATCGCAACGCCCGCCCCCCGGTGCAGTCGCTTCAACGCCTGGAATGCGGGCCCGTGAAAAAGCATCCCATCGGCGTAGAGGTCGGGGCCGCCCTCTTTCGGAGCATGGACGAGCTGATCCGCCTGAAGCCCCGTCCAGGCTGCTGGTGCTGGAGCATAGTCGGGCGCGAACGCCAATTGGCCCTCGGCGAGCGGCGTGAAACCGGCGCTGTCCGGCGAGGGGCTAGGCTGCCATGCATCCAGCCAGACATGTGCTGGTCTCTGATGAGACTGGCGCGTGCGCAGGATCAGGCTTCCCTCTCGAGCAACGCCCCAGCGCAGCATGCGCAGGCTTTGCACCGCCACTAGCCGCTGCTCCGGCCCCGGGCGGTTGCTGCCAAGCACCAGGAAGAGCGCCGCGCCGGCAAGCGGCAGCGCGGGCAGGGTATAGGTGGGGCGATGATCGGCCAGCCAAGTGCCTTCGCCGGCCGCGAGTGCCATCTGCGGGCCGATCCTAGGCGCGTCCGTCGCGTCCTCGGCAACGAGGCCGAGTTCCGCCTCGTAGAGCTTGCGCCCGTCGGCCCAGAGCGTACCGCGCGCCCGAACGGATACACGGCCCGCCGAAATTGTCCCGCCGCGCTCTAGCACCTCGACTATGACCTGCACGGTGGCGGTCATGGGTGTCACCTGTCCGCGGTATCGCCAGGTAAGCTTGCCGCTATCACCTGCCTGCCGGAAGTAGGGATTGGTCATGCCTTGCGTCATGCCGAAGGCGACCATGGCGTGCCGGAGGAGTTCACCCATCGCTTGGAGGCCAAGTGAGCCTGGCTGGACGGGGTCGCCGTGGAAATGCGCACGGAAAAACCAGGCGCTGGGCGAAACCTCCACGTCGGCCCGGGCGAGGCCGAGGCCGCACCTCCCGCCATCCGGCCAGAGCCCCGTCACCTGCCGCAACATCCCCAACCGGTCGCGTTCAACCGGCCGCGTGGCGGTGGGGGGACGAGCCAAAATGGCCAGTTCGTCCGGTCCGGGGCGCAATCCAGCCTGGGCCACGAGAGCAGCCGCCGGAAAGAAGCCGAAGGACGATGTCAGCTTTATGGCCATGCGCGTGCCCTGGCGGCCTTCCACGCTGAACGAGACGATGGTCATGTCGCCAATATGCGAATGGCCAGTCAGTTCTACCCGCGTGACCAACGGCCCGGCGCCGCGGCGGACCGTTTCGAGGATCTCGCAATCGCCGTCCAGGTTGCGGAAGAACAGCGTTTCCGTTGTTCGTAACGGAATCCCCGCGAAGGTTGCGAGCCAGCCACAGGGTTGCAGCGCCGCCTCCAGGAGTGGCGCCAGGGACATCACTCCCAGGGGGCCTTCGGTGAACCAGGCATCATCTGGGATCTCGCAGAGCGCTTCCACGCTCATGCCGTCTCGCATGACGCCCAGTTCGCCATCCACCGCCACTATCCGGGAGACGAAGTGAAACGGCGGGGCTGGAAGCCGCGGCAAGGACTGCCCATCGTCGAAGCGGGCGAAGCGCGGGCCGAAGGCGTGGCTTGGTCGTCCCAGGGCGCAGGCCAAAAGCGTGTCCTGTGTGAATTGCACGCCATCGACCTCCGCCACCGTAAGCGAGGCTTCCAATGGCGCCGCCCCCTTCGCGCCGCTTATCAGGGGCCAGTCCGGAACCAGCCGAAGCGCCATGCGCCTGCAGTGGAATGCCTTCAGCCCATCGACTGTGCAGAGCAGGTCGGCGTAGAGCGTGGGTGTCTCACCCCCCACCACCTCCTCGACGAACACCTCGTAGACTAGGTCACGAGCCGAGGGTGCGGCCTGGCCGCGACAGCGCAGCTTGAAGGTTTCCCCGGGCACCGGCTCAAAACGCCAGCCATCGCGTGGGAGGGTGAAGCCGAGCGCGGCTATGTGGAAGGCCATCGCTTGCAAGCAGCCCTCAAACATGACGGTGCCGGGCATACAGGGATCGTTCAGGAAATGTCCCTCAAAGAACCAGTCACCCGGGTCTAGCCGTCGCATGGCACGAAGGTAGCCCCGGCCCCAGGGACCGCCCGAGGGCTCGAAGACATCGACCTCATGGAGGAGCAGCAGACGTCCACCGGGAAGTCCAGGCGTGCGCGTGTGGCTGGCCGCCGCCGCGTGGCTATCGCCGAAGCAGGCATGGGCATCACCCGTCGCCAATGCAAGCACCTGCTCCCAGCCGAAGCGGCGTCTGCTCGACGGCGCCGGAGGAACGGCAAGCCGCGCCTTATCATGTGGCAGGTGATCCGCCGTCGCCGCATCCCATAACACGCCCTCGGAGGCGGCGAGTTCGGCGTCGGTGAAGAAACCTGCCTGGCCGTTCACCACCTCGAGCAACGGCCTGCCATCGGACTCAGCCTCGTAGGAAAAGAAGAAGAGCCCGACATCGCCGTGCCGCGCGTGACCATCCACCTTGATCGTGTAGCGCAAGCGCTGGCCTTGCTCCGGCAGTGGGCCCAGGAAACGCAGATCGCAGCCCAGTAGCCGGTAGACGCGCTCGGAGCGGTTCGCGAGGTCGGCGCCCAGCCAAGAGATCAACAGAAGATCAGCCTGGCCGGCCTCGATCACGTAGCCCGGCTGCATGCGTCCAAGATGGAGGTACCAGGCGGCTGGCTTCACATCCGTCTCGGTTACGATGCGGCCCAGGCCCATGGAGAGCGGCGCGCCATCGATCTCCATCACACGGTCGACCAGCAGTAACGGCGGTGCTGGCATGCGCACCAGCCGTCGGTACCCATCCAAGGCGGCAAACTCTGGCCCGAGCACGGTGGCGAGTGGCCCGGTTGCCAGCGCCTCCAAAGCGTTCCGGTCGAAGAGCGGCAGCATTGCGGCGGCAGCCTTCCCATCCGGCGTGGGAAAAGTGACCGGTTGATCGGCCAGATTTGGCGGTGCGCCGTGCGACGATAGCAACGCAGCCTCACTAGCGGCCATGAAGCGTTGCAGAAGGTCCGTCGTCAGTGCCAGGTGGTGACGATGCGCCGTGGTCATTGCGGCATGCGCGTCCAGCAGGTTGCTTTGCCCGCCTGCGATCATGGGCGCTGCGATGATATCTGTGGCGGCGGCTTGTGCTGGCGGTAGGGCAGGCGCCGCAAGAAGAAGGCGCGGCACGCCGAGGTCCTCCAGCCTGATTGCGGGTGGATGGGCCGCGGTCAGGAGGTGTCCCGTGCGGTTGCGGGGCTGTCGCACCGGGCATGTGCCGCTCGCCTCCTCAGCCCTCGGCGCGAGCCGCCCAGCCAAAGCAGCCCAGTCGAGCATGACGCCTGCGGCGGCGAGGCTGCCGCACGCATCAAGCAGTTGCTCGACCGCGCCGCGTCCGTGCTCATCGAGTGCAACCGCGAGGTATGGCTTGCCCTGCAATGTCCTGTGGATCGCGCGGGTACAATTCGACCTGGGGCCATGCTCGATGAAGATCCGGACGCCGTCCTCCCAGGCGCGCAGGATGGTTGCCGGGAAATCGACGGTGCCCAGGGCCTGGCGGGTCAGGGCATCCGCCACTGTTGCGGTATCCGCCAAATAGCTCCGGTTCCAGGCATTTCCGTAGATCCGAAGCCCGTCCACCGGCGCGACGGAGCGCGTGTGCAACCCCTTCCAGAGAAGCTCGATCGGCTCCACTACGGGCGCGTGGCAGGCCAGATCGAAGCCAGCGCGGATCATCCGTCCGTGGCCGAGCCTTCCGGCCAAGGTCATGCAGGCATCCGCGGAGCCGCCCACCAGGCAGTCCGATGCACTGTTGAGGATCGTCAGATAAATCGCCGGGATATCCCGCATGGCGGCACGGACACGCTCTGGCGTGTCGGAGACATACCAGTTCTCCCATGCCCTGCCCGGCAGCCCTTGCTGCGCCCAATGCGCCCTTGCCGCCTGATGTTGACCCGCAAGATGGACATCATACAGGCCCGAGGCTTGCACCTCCCTGAGCATGCCGCCCATATCGTCCCAGAGCCCTAGCGCGAACAGCGCGTTGGTCTCACCGGATGACAGGCCGAGCAAGGCATGGGGGCGCAGGCCGAGCGTTCCGAGTGTCAGTTCCGCATGGACCTGGCACAGGAACGAGGAACCGCAGAGCTGTTGGTAGTCGTTGGGCAGGATCGTCCCGTCATGGGCCCACCCGGCCAATTCCCGCAGCGGTACGCAACGTGCGTGCAGGCGCTCCGCCAGTTCAGGGAAAGCTCGCAGGAGGTCATCACCCATGCCGGGATAGGCGGCGGCCGCGCCCGTAAAGACGAAGGCTGTCTCGCCACCGGCCAGTTCCTGCGCCAGTGCGGGATCCAGCGCAGGTGCCCGCGGTACGTGGTGCGCACCGATAGCGGGCCTTGGGAGGGCTGGCGCGGCGCTTCGGACGATGACCGCAGCGACTTCGCCGCCCAGGGCCGTCAGATCGATCCGTGCAGCCCGGCCGGCTTCCCCAGGCAGCCAAGGCGCTGTGCCGCTTTCGGTGGGCCAAAGCGCATACCGAATTCCCGCCACACAGCCGGCCACTTCCAGCAGGCCGGATGCTGCATGCGCATGCCCGACGGCACGCCCAGCGATGCCCGCCGGCCATCCTGGCAACGCAGCATCGCGCGGCGCGCGGCCTCCAGCTGCCGCCATCCCTGCCTCGATCGTCGCAAGGATGGTTTCTCCCAAGGCTCGGGCTTCTGACACTCGCCGCAGCGCAAGCACCACGGCGCCATCTCCCGGTTGATGGCGTGAGGCAGGTAGCAGATGGGCTACAGCGGCGGCATGCACGGGCTCCGCCGCGAGATCTACCGCGCCGACGATCGCCAGGTCCGCCTCGCCGCTGCGCAACGCGCGGATCGCGATCTCCAGCGCTCGGATTCCTGAAAGCTCCTCCGCTGCGACGGTAAATCCGGGGCCGTCGAGGTCCAGCGCCGCATTGATCCTGTTGGCCGGCATGTTCGGCATGCAGCCGGCCACCTCGGCAGCGCCCAGCCTTGCCACACCGGTGGCGGCAGGCTCCACGTCTGGTAGAAGCTCGGGCAGTCGCAACCGGAATGCATGGCGCGCTGCCTCGGCATCGCATTGCGCGCCGATAACGGTGATGGTGCGCCCCGCAGGCCGCATGCTGAGCCCGGCAAGTGCTTCGGCAGCCAGCAAGCCCGGCAGCAATTGCTGCGGCAACGCGCGTGCCAGATCCGCAGGAGGGGTCCTAAACAGGTCTGGCGGAATCTCGATTGTCTGCAGGGCGCCGCCGCCGGATGTTCCCAGGCAATCGACGAGGCCTGCGGCGCTGTCGGCGTGTGCCGTGCGGAGCGCCATGCCGACGATGGCGATCCCCTCCTCCGGACGGGATATGCTGCGACGAGTGGACGGCGCGGGACGGCTGGTGGATGGCCCCTCCATGACCATGTGGGCATTATTGCCGCCGAAGCCAAAGGCGCTGACAGCCGCCAGCCGCGCGGCCTGCCCTGACCAGGCCATCGGAGCCTCAAGCAGGCGGAAGGGGCTATTGTCCAGCGACGCGCTCCGTGGCCCGTCCAGCCGCATCGGCGGTAGCATGCCCCTGTGCAGGGCAAACACCGCCTTGATAGCGCCCGCGGCGCCGGCCGCCGTTACCGGATGCCCAATCTGGGCCTTGATCGAGCCGATCGGCAGCGTGGTCGGCCTGTCGTGCTGGATTTCGGCCAGGGCTTCCAGCTCGGTGGCGTCGCCACGCGCCGTCCCGGTCGCGTGGCATTCCACGAAACCGATATCATGCGGCGCCACCTGGGCCGCCAGCAATGCGGCGGCGATGGCACGCCGCTGCCCCGCGGCGCTGGGCGCCAACAAGCCGCCTGCGCGGCCGTCATTGGAGAGGCCGACCCCCCGGATCACGGCCAGCACGCGATTGCCGGCGGCGTATGCGCGATCGAGGCGCCGCAGCAGTAGCACCGCGGCACCCTCGGCCGGCACCAATCCATCCGCCTCGGCATGGAAGGGGCGGCTGCGGCCGGTTGGGCTCATCGCGCCCAGAGCCTGGAAACCAGCCTGCAGAACCAGTGGGTCGATCGCGTTGACGCCGCCCACCAGCATCAGTTCAGCCTCGTCGTCAGCGAGGCGTTCCGCCGCAAGCTTGATCGCATACAGCGACGAGGCGCATGCGGCATCGAGCGCAAAACAGGCCCGGCCCAGCCCAAGATGGCGGCCGAGCAAATGCACGGGAAGTCCGGATGAAAAGCGATCGGCCGCCCTGGAGGGCGCTACTTCGCCTAACCAGAAGTCTTCGGCCCAAGCCGCCAAGCCCCGCGTCGGATAGGACAGGTTACCGAGGATGGCGCCGGCGCCATCCAGGATCGCATCGCCCGGGGAGAAACCGGCTTGCCGCAATGCCTGGAGGGAAGCGGCCAATGGCCAGGCGAGGACCGGATCCTTAACGCCGGGCAGCCCGCCCGCAAGCGGCAATTGGCCTGAAGGCAGAATGCCGCCCGCCACGAAACCGCCTGAGCCCGGGATGTGCTGCCCGATCCCCAGGCGCGCGGCCGAGGCGCGCCAGCGCTCCGGCGGCGCATCGCCCAGCGCACATCCGCCTGACAAGGCTAGGTCCCAGAGTTGTTCCGCATCGGTGGCGCCGGGCAGCACGCAGCCCAGGCCAATGACCGCTACAGGGACTTGGCTCACGCCCGGCGCGCCACGCTCTTCATGAGGACGACATCCGCCTCGCCGGTTCCGGGTGGCGCCTGTAACTCCGCCAGGAACGCTGCAGCGCCCTCGGCGTAGCCGATGACCTCGATGCCACGCTGTTGGAAGGCGTGGCGCAGGGCAGCATCAACCATCCCGCCCTCCCAGGGTCCCCATCCCAAGTTGCGCACCAGGCATGCGTCACCGCGGCGGCGTGCCTCCCCCTGCGCCATCGCCGCCAGTACGCCGTTTGCATAGGCGTAGTCTGATTGCCCGGCATTCCCGTAGCGACCTGCAACCGAACCGAAGCAAATAAGAAAACGCAACGCGTCATCCCGCGTCGCTGAAAGAAGGTTCTCCAACCCCGTCACCTTGGTGCCGATCACCAGTTCTAGCTGCTCCGGCGTTTTGTCCGCGATATGGCGATCGGCCAGGGCGCCGGCCGCATGGATGATGCCATCGATCCTACCCCAGCGCTGGCGCGCAGTCGTCGCGGCTTTGTCGACAGCATCGCGGTCGCGGATGTCCAGGCTCAGATAGATCGTCTCTGCACCCGCGTCCTCCAGGGCGCGCAAGGTATCTCGAATTTCGCGTTGTGCGCGCAGGCTAGACAGGCGGCCCATCAGGTCGCGCGGAGAGATCGCCGTCCCCTGCGCCGCAGCGTCGGCCAGGATGGCATCGCGGAGTGCATTGCCGGCATCCGCCACGTCGTCATGTGGGAAGGGGGCCTTGGGCAAGGCGGTCCGGCCCAGCAAGGCCAGTCGTGGTCGCAGTTCTTTGGACAAGGCGATGAGGCACGCCGCCGCGATGCCCCGCGCACCGCCCGAAACCAGCAGGGCAGGACGATCCGGCATAGCAAGGCCATTTACCGCTGCGTGGGCCAGGGGCGCTTCACGCTCACGCGAGACGAGGCGCAGCCCGGCAGCTGTGAGCGCCACCTCGGGCTCCGGGTCGCCGCACAGTGCTTCATCCAGAACCTGCTCTACGACGCGCGCAAGCGGTGCGTCGCCAATATCGATCGCCGTGGCGGAGAGGCCCGGCAACTCAGCAGCGGCGGTTCGCAGGAGTGGAGCGATCCCGCCACACCACGCGGCATGATGCATGGCGCTCGCCAGGTAGCTCTGGCCGTCTAGGCGATGCAGCGCCACCAACCTGCGTGGCGGTTGCGCCGCGAGATTTTGGAGCAGCGAGACCAACTCCATGGCCTGGCGCAACGCCCCCGCGGTTCCCGGCCCCGCCTGCAGGGTCGAGAGGACTAGGAGCGCCTGTGCGGGTGCACCTTCGACGGCCAGCTGCACGCCACGTCCGCGACATGCCTGGACAAGGCAAGACCGCTCCTCCGGCGTGCCGCCATGAATGCCCACCGTCATGCTCCCGGCTTTGGTGCCGCCGCGCTTCGTCGCCAGGGGGCAGACCTCGCCGGAGCGCTCCAGGCGCGTGAGCGGACCCGAGCCTAGCAGTGGAACTGACGGTTGCGGCACCGCCTGGGGTGTGGCGCCGCCGCCGAGGCGTTCAATGATGGCCTGCAGGCTGGACAGCATGCCGAGTTCATGCGGCGCGAGGCGCGGCAGGCCGGAGATTCGCTCTTCCGTAGCAGCGAGAATCTCGACCCGCTTGATGGAATCGATGCCGAGATCCGCCTCCAGTTCCATCTCGGGACGGAGCATCTCCACGGGGTACCCGGTCTTCTCCGCGACGATCGCCATGACCTGCGCGGCCAGGCTTGGGCCGCCTTGCTCCACGCGAGGGCCAGGCGACCCGCCGATGGCAGGCTTGGTAACACCGGCTTCGGTCTCACCGAGGCGTTCAATGATGGCCTGCAGGCTGGACAGCATGCCGAGTTCATGCGGCGCGAGGCGCGGCAGGCCAGAGATTCGCTCTTCCGTAGCAGCGAGAATCTCGACCCGCTTGATGGAATCGATGCCGAGATCCGCCTCCAGTTCCATCTCCGGGCGGAGCATCTCCACGGGGTACCCGGTCTTCTCCGCGACGATCGCCATGACCTGCGCGGCCAGGCTTGGGCCTTGCGCCGCCGACGCTTGCGGCTGGGCGGGCAGCGATGGCGCAATTGGCGGGAGCGGCATGGCCGGTTGCAGCGCCATCACCGGCGGGTACGCCATCATCGGCAGCGGCGGCGGCGGCGGCAGCGCCGTGACCGAAGCGACGCCCGGCGATGTCTCGATCTGCGCGAGCGAAGCCTGTGGGTTTATCGCCAGCCGCAATGCGGTCTCGCTGACCCGTAGGTACGCCGCATGGGTTTCCGCCATTGCGCGTTGTACCTCGATATGGACCTCGGCCATTTGGCGATGAATGGCCGCTATCCCATGGACATCGGCGATGCAACGCGCTTTGAGAGTGGGGGGTGCCGATGGCAGGCGCGTGTCGGGCGCTATCCCGGCCGGCGCCGGCAAGATTCTGGCCGGGTCTGTGACGTCTGGCATGGTTTGGACTTGCGGCTTTCGGTGCGTCGGCTCTTGGGGCGGTGCGGAGGGGAGGTTCGGTGGAGGCAACGCAGCAGCGCCGCCCGCCGGCGGATAGGGCTTGCCGAGATTGGCCCCTCCCACCAGGACCGTGGCGCCGGAACCGGAAAGCGGTGGCGGTGGATCGACAGCATCCCGCCAGGCAAAGGACAGGTCCAGTTCGATGCCGGCTACCAGCAACTGCCCAAGCGCCGCCCAGAATGCCTTCAGCCCATCGGATGATGGTGCGTCCAGGCTGACGGCCAGGTGCTCACGTTCGCCCAGGATGCGCCGCACCAACGCGGTAAGTGCACCGCCCGGGCCGGGCTCCACGAACGTGCGGATGCCATCGGCGTACATCCGTTCAATCATCTCGGCGAAGCGCACGGGTTGATGAAGCTGCGCCGCGAGCGAGGCCCTGATCGTGTCGGCCTCCGCGGGGAAGATCTGGGCCGTCTCGTTTGCATAGACTGGCACGAGGGGGCACGACATCGCGGTGCCCTTGAGCGCATCGGCGAAGGCGATCTTGGCGGGGATCATCGCCGGGCTGTGGAACGCGCCCTGAACTGCAAGCGCGCGCGCCGCGATCCCGATAGCCTGAGCCCGTTCCTGTAGGGCGGCGATGCCCGCCAAGGGGCCGGCGACCACGATCTGGTCCGGCGCATTCCAGTTCGCCACCACGATATCTGGTGTGCTCTCAAGAAGTTTTGCGATGACATCTTGGTGGGCCTGGAGGGCGAGCATCGAGCCGCCCGCGGCGACGCCTTCCATGGCGGCACCACGCACGCTGGCCAAATGCATCAGGCCAGCGAGATCGATCGCGCCTGCTGCGTGGAGCGCGCTAAGTTCTCCAAAGCTGTGCCCGGCGACAGCATCGGGCCTCAGGCCGATGGCGCGCACCACCGCGATTGCCGCTGCCGTGGCTGCAGCAATCGCAGGTTGCGCCATGCCTGTCGCACGCAGTGTGGCGGATTGCCGCGCCTCTTCTTCCGCGTCGAAGGCGTCCGCGGGAAAGACGTGGCGGTGAAGGCCTGCGAGGCCGGGGAAGTCAGCGACGGCGTCCCAGATATCGCTGGCCTCGGGGAAGGCCATGGCGAGGGCCGCTCCCATGCCTAGTCGCTGGCTGCCCTGCCCAGGCAGCACCAGCGCAATGCGGCTCGTGACGATCGGCCCGGTACCAAGCGTCGTGCCCGCTCCCAGGGGTATAAGGCCCTTAGCGGGCGGCGCAGCCGGGCCCTCCAACGTCTGAACCGCGTCGTAAAGGGCCCTGCTATCCTCGGCGGCGACCGCGATCCGGAAAGGCGCGCTACGATCGAAATTGGCATGGCTTCGACGTGCTGCTGCGCGGAGGCCGTGCAACCCCGTCCCTGCCTCCCGCGCGGCTTCACGCAGGGCGGTGGCGAGGGCAGGTTGCGATGCTGCCGAGGCGAGTATCAGTTCGCCTTGCGGAGACCGAAGCCGAGGGGGCCTGGGCGCCGCACCCTCATAAGCCTCGAGCGTTGCGTGGAAGTTGCTGCCCCCGAAGCCAAAACTGCTTACCGAGGCGCGGCGCGGATTCTGCCTGCCATGAATCCACGGGCGCGCCTTGGTCGCGAATTCAAACGGGCTGTTACGCAATCCAAGCCGCGGGCTCGGCTTGCTGAGCTTCGCAGCCGGCGGGAGGACGCGGTGGTGCAATGCCAAGATGGCCTTGGTCAGCGAAGCGGCGCCTGCGGCCGCCTTGGTGTGCCCGATTTGGGCCTTGACGGAACCCAGAGCACACCACGGACCTTGCGCCCTCGATGCCGCGCCGAACACGGCTTTCAGCGCCTCTAGCTCGGTCGCATCGCCGGCGAGGGTGCCAGTGCCATGGGCCTCAACCATCTCGACTGTGTCCGGGCCGTAGCCGGCCGCTGCATAGGCCCGTTGCAGGGCAAGTACCTGTCCCTCCGCCCGCGGCGCATAGATGCTCCGCGCCCGGCCATCTGATGCGCTCGCTATGCCACGCAGCACGGCATAGATCCTGTTGCCCTCGCGCTCAGCGTCGTCCAGGCGCTTCAGCGCGAGCATCCCAACACCCTCTCCCAGCAGCGTGCCGTTAGCCTGCTCGTCAAAGGGCCGGCAGTCGCCGGTTGGTGACATGGCGGGCGTCTTGGAAAAGCACATGAACATGAGGATGTCGTTCAATGCGTCCACGCCACCGGTGATGACCAGATCCGAGCGTCGAAGATGCAGTTCGTCGATGGCGGCCTGAACGGCTGCGAGGGAGCTGGCGCAGGCCGCATCGACGGCATAGTTGCTGCCATGCAGGTCGAAGCGGTTGGCGACGCGCCCGGCGACAACATTCCCCAGCAGTCCGGGGAACGTCGCCTCGGTCCACTCGGGATAGCTGCGCTCCATGCGCGCGCAAATTTCCTGCACTTGGTCCTCGGCTAATCCCTGTTCGCGGAGTGCCTTGGTCCAAACGGGCCGTTGCAGGCTCGACGCCATGGTCGCCACCATCTCCGTTGCGGAGGCGACGCCAAGGATAACGCTCGTGCGGCTCCGGTCGATGGCCGGGCCTGGTCCTCGCGAGACATCCTGCAGCAGTTGTTGCGCCACGATCAGCGCCAGCAACTGTGCCGTGTCCGTAGATGGCAATAGGGTGGGCGGAATGCCGTGCTCGAGCGGATCGAAGGGCACGCCCTGCAGGAATCCCCCCCGCCTTGCGTAGGTCTTGTTCCGATTGCCAGGCGCCGGATCGTAGTAATCGTCGATCAGCCAGTGGGTGGCTGGCACATCCGTGATGCGGTCGATGCCGTGCACGATGTCACGCCAGTACCCCGCCCAGTCGGTTGAACCCGGCAAAAGCGATGCAAGCCCGACGACGGCGATGGGCTCCATCATGGCGCCCTGACCGCGAGGCGCCGTGGCCGCGGCATGAAGGCTGCGGGAGGCACCTCGACCCCGAGACTGCGCAGCGTCTGGGCTCTTGTAATCATGGCCGCTCCTTCCAGGAAATTCAGGGCGATCTGTTCGACCGTGCGTTGTTCGGGATTTTCCAGGAAGGTACCCTTGGACCAGCTGTTGAAGGCGCCCATGGCCGGGCCACACCAAATCTGGAAGTCGGCCTTACGGTCGGTTCGTCCCTCGAGGGGCCAGCGGCTCGACAGGCCCAGATACCATCGGAAAGCCAACGCCATGATGAGCTTTGGCTGGCTTGCCGCCACTTCGAGGAGCCCTGGGTCGCGCAGGCTAAAGTAACGCTCCGTCTCGGCCCTGACCTGGGTGATCGGCATACGGAAGATATCGCGCTCGATTTCCGCCTTCAGGTCATGGGGCAGCGCGTCGAGGCTCGGGTAGGCGCGATAGGTAGAGTAGAGTTTTGCAGCGCGCGTGGCGTAGAGCGTACCGCGCCGGACGACCTGAACCTGCACGCCCATCTCGAACATGTCGGCGCAAGGCGCCATGCCGACATCGGTGGCTGCAAGTGTGTGGAGCATGGCCTTGGCCTCATCGGACAGGCCGCTCTCGACGGCGGACTGGTTGACGCTGCCCGTCACAACATAGGCCGCACCAAGCGTAAACGCCGCTGCTACCGCCATGGGCGTGCCAAGGCCACCGGCCGCGCCAATTCGCGGTACCGTGGCGTAGGCGTGGCGCGCAGCGATCTGGTCCCGCAACTGTGCCAATTCCGGCAGTAGCACGAGGAGCGGCCGGCCATCTGTGTGACCGCCGCTATCTGCCTCTGCGGTGACGTCCTCGGCCAGCGGCAGTTGCGCGGCGAGCGTGGCTTCCTCCGCCGAAAGGCGATTGCTGGCGACAAGGTCACGCAGCATGGCCTCAGGCGCCGGCGACAGGAAGGCAGCCGCCACTTCAGGGCGTGACACCTTGGCGAAAAGGCGGTTCGGGCGCGTGATCGTACCGTCGGTATGACGACGCAAACCTGTAGCGGCATATCGAATGACCGCCGGGGTCAGGCGCAGAAACGCAGAGGCGCAAACAATCCGCACGGAACTGCGGAGCAGTAGGTCGACGAGGGCCTCCTCGAGCGCAGGCGCTTCCGGGGTGTGGATGAGGTTGACGCCCCATGGCCGGTTTGCCGTGTCCGGACCCATGCGCAGCGCGTCTATCGCGGCCTCGACTTCGGAGGGGGCGAGGCCAGCAGCCCCGAAAAATCCCAGTGCGCCCATTCGCGCCGCGGCGGCGACGACGGCGATCGACGAGATGCCACGCGCCATCTCGCCCACGACATAGCCAAAGCGCAGGCCATGCCGGGCGGTAAAGCCCCTGTCTCCGAGCCACTCGGGAAAGAGGGGGGGCAAGTGTCCGATCAGCGTAGTCGCCTGGTTCCCGGCCAGAGGTTCCCGCAGCGCGACCCTCTGGCCGTGCTGAAGCTGATGGATTGTCAGGGCCGTGCGTACATCCTTTAGTGCGCTGATGAGCGTGGGCTCGTCGATCATGAGGAACGCACGGATTGGCTTGCGATATTCGCGTTTTGGGGAGGGAAGAGCACCAAATCAAACGTCCATGGACGAATGCAGACGGCCCCAATCAACGGTCGGAACTTACGATATTTTATAATATATTTCAACAGTAAATTTGATTTGTAAAAAATTTCCTCGGGGCGTCGATAAAAATGCATTTTTTTATCATTCTTGCAATTGTGATATTGATTATTTCGTTTGTTATGGATCGATTCGGACCAATAATCCGGCTTGGGATCTGGCTTGTAAGCGCTGTTTTGCTTCTGCCTGTCTGGATAGAGAACGTTCAAATATTCGATATTGGATGGGTTTTGTTCGGTAAGACACTCTCGGTCTTGGCCGGTTTGCTCTGGATCGAGTGGAGTGCTTGGCGGCTTGCAAACCAACCCGCACGCCTTGCTGCCGGACTGAGAGGGTTTCTGATCCTGAATATCGTCGAAGCGGCAGGCTATGACGCGCTGGTTGGAAACTGGATTAATGGATCTGTCGGTTTTGCCCTCGCCGGGTTGGTCATGCTGCTGCCGCAGGCCTACACCGCTAGCGTCTCGCGTGGAGTGCCAAGCCTGGTCCTGCCGGCTGGATGGCCATTCATCGTGGCCTACACGTCGTGGAACATCACCTTCGTCGCCGGCGTAGCGCCGCAGGCTTTCGGTGAGCATATCGCGGTGTTGTCGGCCCCATTGCTGGCTTCGTGTTTCATCAGACAGGATCGGGGCGGCGCATGGATGCGCTTTCGTGCGGCGACGCTGTGGCTCTACCTCGTGCTCCTGATGACTTTCTATGGTGCATTCCGACACAGCTTTAACTCCGCAGGCTTGGTCACCCAGGACCTCTATTTCGCTCTCTGCCTCGCCGCCGTGCTGTCGTGCCTGTGGGCCGCTTTCACCCTGACAAGAAGCCGGTATGGCGCTCATCGCTCGGTGCCCGCACGATAGGACTTGAGACGCCGACCTGCGCGACCAGCAAGCCCGGCGGCATCGTCAACCACCGTATAAGCCGCCGGCACCACTATCAGGCTGAGAATGGTCGATGTGATGAGACCGCCGACCAGAACCAGCGCCATCGGAGAGCGGAACTCGGCATCCGCGCCAATGCCGGCGGCGATATGCAGCATGCCCGCAATCATGGCGAGGCTCGTCATGATAATGGGGCGAGCGCGCGTCGCCGCGGCATCAAGCAACGCCGCCTCTCTGGCCATGCCTCGCCGCTGTGCATCGATCGCATGCTCCACCAGTAGGATCGAGTTCTTGGCGACAATACCCATCAGCATCAGCGTGCCGATGATCGCCGAGAGGCCAAGCGGCTTCTGGGCCAGAACAAGCGCTATGAGGGCCCCGCCTAGCGAGAGAGGCAGCGCGGTCATGATCGTCAGCGGGAGAGAGAAACTCGAAAACAGCAGGACCAGCACCAAATAGACGAGACCGATTCCGGTGATGAGCGCAACGGCAAAGCCGGCATTCATTTCCTCGAGCAGTTCGGCGTCATCGGCTGGCCGTTCCGTCACGCCTTCCGGCAGGTTCCGCATCGCAGCGGTTTCCCGGATCAGCCGCATAGCTTCCCCAAACGGTAGTCCCTGAAGTTCGGTTTCAATGCGCGCGGCACGAAGACGGTCGAGCCGCTCGATGCGTGCCAGCCCGCTCCCATGTTCGATGTCCGCAACGGCATCGAGCGGCACCGCGCTGCCGTTGTGCGTTTCCACCCGCAGGCGAGCAAGGTGTCTGAGGTCCGCGCGCGTCTCCTCCGGCAGCATGACACGGATCGCGACCTGACGGTCGGTCAGGTTGAAACGCGCGAGGTTCTGCATGCTGTCGCCGAGCGTTGCGATGCGGGCCGTCGTTGCGATCGCGACGGGTGAGACACCAAGTTCGGCCGCCTGCGCGAGCAGCGGCTTGATCAGGATTTCCGGACGTTCGAGACTTGCCCCGGTGCGCGCGCCGCCAAGGCCGGGGATATCGCGCATTTGCCGCTCAAGATCGCGTGCTGCCTGGTTGAGCGCTGAGGGATCGCGGCTGACCAGCGTGACATTGAGCCGGGCGCCAGGCGCGCCATCGGCGCCTGACTGGACCCGGGCACCGGGTATGGTCTGCAGCACGCTGCGTATGGAGGCTTCGAATTGTCCCTGGCTCAGCGCTCGCTCACGCCTCGGCACGAGCGGGACGGTCAGGAGTGCAACATTGGTTTCGGCCGTCCGCGTCACGCTGCCGCTTCCCACGCCGCCCAGGAAACTCGTGGCGCCAACCACGGCAAAGACCGCCTGCACTTCGGGGCGATCAAGCAGCAGTCGCGTGGCTCGCCCAACCGCGGCTGTGGTCTCCGCCAGCGAGGTCCCGGGGTCCATTTCCAGCAGCATGACAGTCCGGCTCCGGTCGGAGGCCGCCACGAAATCCTGTGGTAGGTAGCGCATCACCAGGATCGCCCCCGCAAAGAAGAGCCCCGCCGCAGACAGCGTGACCCAGCGATAT
>JBIKSZ010000213.1:0-6392 GCA_044348345.1 Roseomonas sp.
TCGTCGATCGTGGTCATGACAACATGCAGCCCGGCCGCAACGGCTTCTGCCGCGAGTTCCACATGGAACTGCGCGTCAACACCTTCGGGCCAGGCGCAGCGGGCGATGTTGGTAACGATTTCCTCTGCCACCAGCCGCATCTGCAAGGCCTCCGGCTCCGACGCGCCGGCGGCCAGCAGATGCGCCTCGATGGCGTCGAGCGTGCTATCCACCGTCTCGGGTGCGCGGTCACACCGCAGGCGGATTGCAGCCATATCAGGACGTGATGGCCGCCAAGGCAGCGGCTTCATCATCGCGGATCGTCACCACCTTGTCGAAGCCAGACATGGTGAAAACCTCCCGCACCATCGGCTGCAAGCCGAATAGGGACACGGCACCGCCGTTGGCCTTGGCGAGCTTCGCCGCCATCAACACGACGCGCAGACCGGCGGACGAAACATAGGCCACCTGGGTCATGTCCAATACGACGCGACGGCCCTGGCGTACTTCAGCCGTCAGCTTGCTCTCTGCATTCGCGGCGGTGCCGGTATCGAGCCTGCCGCTGACGCGGTGGATCAGCGCATCACCATGCACTTCGGTCGTAACATCCATCAAATCATCTCCTTCTCATGCGCGGACGAAGTGCGGAGCGCCGCGACACTGCCCCAATGCAGCGCCACCATCGGCACGCATGTCATACAAAAACATCCATCCGGTAGGATGCGGCAGGCCCAGCGCCGGCGGCGGTCGCCGCATCCAGGTGGCCCTTCATTGCTGCGACCGTCACGCCGCTGACGCTGCGCTCGGTGATCTGCAGGGCGGCCGTCCTGTCCTGCGGGGGCCTTGCCGCGCTCACGCGTACGGCGCGTATTGGGCGATCTGGGAGTAGATACTCCGGATCGCGACCGCGAGGGAGCGGTTCAACTCTTCGAGGTCAGCGACCTGGTTGATGCGTTCCTGCACGCGATCCAGTTCCTGCCCGGACAGGATCAGCGCGAACAGCCCCGCGGCGCGGCAGAGCCCGATCAGCAGCGAATCGCGCGGGTCCGGGATCTCGTCGTTGAACAGCACGCCGAGCAGGCGGGCCTTCACCTCCCGCTCCTCCTTGCCGGACACGGAGGGGTAGCGGCGTTCGGAGAAAACCCAGAGGAAGCGGCCCTCGACCTTGTTCAGCACGCCTTTCGCAACCAGGCGTTCGAACAGTACGTCGCGGAAATCGCGCGCATCGGTGCCGAGCGTCTCGATCCAGTAGCGGCTGTCGCGCGGTTGCGGCGCGGCGACGACCTGCGCCAGCACGCGGTCGGCCAACGCATCGCCGGTCGGCGTCGCATTCGCAGCCCAGAGCTTCGTGGTGTCGGTATCGATGCGCCCTGCGAGCGCCAGTTCGGCCAGCAGCGCGCCGGCCAGCGCATAATCGCAGGAGGGCGCGGCGCGATCTATCAGGCGGCCGGTCCTGTCGTCCAACATGAGGAGCAGCAACTCCTCCGCCATCGAGAGTTTCATGTTGCTTAATCCAAAAAATCGGTTCGATTTATATGATAGTTTTAACACCGTCTGTCGAAGGCTCCAAGTCCTGAGACGCTGGAGCGATGTCGCGCAAGCCGACGAAAGGGTTGCCGCCTGAGGTTCGCGGGCGGGCGCACACCCGCTCACAGGCTCGCTTGATGAGCGTCATGCCCCCGCGCCTCAGCACACCATCGGCGTCAGCTGCCGCCGGTCTCCATCAAGGCCAGTCTGCGGATCAGCCACACAGCGCGCTCGAAGAGTCCGGTCAGGACGACGAAGCGTTCTTGGCCGGCACCTGCCGCTTGGCGTCGTAACTGCTGCATCATCTCGCCGCGGTCAGAAGCCAGTTCGGCGAGCCATTCGCCGGTGGTGTCTTTGTCGATCTGCTGAAGTTCCTCCAGCAGAAGATGCAGCGCTTCAGACATGGCCGCGACGGAGGCCACGGGGGTCGAGCCTGCCAATTCCTGCACGGTGCTGACATAATCAGCGAGCGTCTCGCGGAGCGCCGTCATCAATCCAAGCCGCGCCTGCAGCCGGATCGCTTCCTGCAGCGAATCACTAGGCATCGCGCGCGCCAGAAGGTCAGTGGTGAACCGTTCGATCTCCGCCTCGAGCGCCGCCATGGCGACAGTGCTGACACTCGTGCTGCCCGCATTGTCGTCGCGCACCGGATCGAGGATGTGGGGAAGCCGCCCTGTCAGCACGCGCTGCTCCGCGGCCACCAATTGCAGCGCGGAGGGAGCGTCTTCCAGTGCTTGAGGATAGAGGTAGCGCGGGCGCGATTGGGTCTCATCCTCGCTGGCAGGCGCCACTCGTTCCAGCATGCGTTCGAGCGGCCTGTGAAAGGGCGCCACCAACAATGCTGTCACCAGTTGCAATAGTAGAAATATGAAGGCGAGCCGCGTGTCTGATTCGAAGGGCAACTGCTGGACGCACCACAGAATCAGATGAATATCCAATCCCCGCTCGATCCAAAGAAGCAACAAAAATAGCGTAGATCCTGCGATGCGAATTATTGTTTGCCAAATGACTGGTTGGCGTGCGGTGCCGTCGATCCCGCCTGCCAGCAAAAAAACAGCCAATCCTGAGCCGAGAGAGGCGCCGTAGACCGTTGCTGCGGCCTGCTCAAAGCTCAGTAATCCCGAACTTGAGAGTGTGATTGCGAGGATCGAGACGGTTGATGAGGATTGCGCGATGATCGTGATGAGCGCCCCGAGCAGAAAATGCGGCAGCCAAGTGTCAGCCGCGAAGTAGAGAATGGCACCGACGATTTCGAGATCCCGAAGCGGCGTCGCCGCGGATTTGACAAGGCCAAGCCCCAGCAACATGGACCCAAGGCCTGCAATGGCAGCGAGAAGCGGGCGCAACCGCCCTCCGGCATCCACCCCAAAATAGCTGGCGAAACCGGCCAACCCCAACAGTATGAGCGCGGCGACACGCGTATCCAGTGTTGCAATGAAAACGAGGCCAGCCGTCCCGACATTGGCCCAAGCGAGAAGCGGTAGAACGCGGCGCGCCGGGATCATCGCAGCGGCACGCAGGGAGGCCACGATGAACGTGATGGCGTTGCTGCTCTGTGCGACCCCACCCATCACGAGGCCCAGCAGCGCGGCATGGAAGGGGCTGCTGGTGCCGTGCAGCATGGCCGCGCGCATCCTCCCGCCGGCCATCGCCACCAACTGGCCGGACATGCCCTTCACGCCCAGGAAGAAGAGACCAAGACCCCCGAATAGTCCGACCAGCAGTTCCATCAACGTTGCCGCAAGAGCATCACGAGAACGAGGCAGGTTGCGAACAAGCCGAGCCCGCCGCAGATGAGGAGCAGCAGGCGCATCGTGCTGAAACGGCTATCCGCTGCCAGGGCTGCCCGCGTTGCCTCTGCGCGGTGCGCTTCGGTCAAGGCCGCGGCCAGTTCATCAAACTGGACCTGCAAGGCGCGGTCGCCGCCACGAACGGCCGCATCCAAGGCCCGTTGGCCCGCGAGGGTCGTGAGGTCGGCGGTGCGTAGCGATTCATTGTACAGCTCAAGCAGCGCCGCATGGGCACTGCGAATGGCGGAAATCCGCGCGGCAATAGAGGCCTCCGCGTTTGAAACCCGCCCAAGATCAGCTTGGACGTCTGCGGCTTCCTTCTGGAAATTGGCACGATGTCGCGCGGATAACGCAGGTTCAAAGCCACGAAGAATTATGTTCTTCCATTCCTGGACCTGCACTCCAAAGCTATCCCGCGCGCTGCGTGCTGAATTCAGCGTGTCTGCGATTGCGCTAAGTTCTCTACGATTATCATCTGCAGATTTATGACTATACCAGAGAGCAAATAAGCCCGCACAGGTTTGGAACAAGATGAGTAGCCCGAGACATCCGCCCAGCACCAATCGGCGGCTTTGATCCACAGCTCGCGCACGTGAAGAGGGATTTGTCACAGACATGGGGCCGGCCTCCTGGACTGGGGCCCATCCCGCCGGAGAAACGGCCTGAAAGGTTACCCAGCGTTCGATGAGCACACGCGGCTTGCGCATGCGCAAGCCGGAGCGTGGGTGGGTGGAGTTATAATCTTTGAAACATAATCTGATGTTCAATGGGCGAAAGATGGCGCCGAAGCCGGAACTCACGCATGCATGGTCGCGCATGAGGCTTTTGGGGGAGGCCGTGGCGGACCGGCCGTATCGACGAAGGCTGGCCCTGTCTGCCCCACACGCTGCGACCGGATGCGATAGCCGGACTTTGTCTCAGCTGAACGGCCTGCCCAGCGCGGCGTAGACGGCGGGCCGCCGCGCCTTGACCCATAAGGCGAGGCTTGCGCCCAGCACGGCGACAAACACCAGGATCCAGGGAAAGCTCTGCACGATGCGCGAGCTTGAGCCGCTGACCAACTCAAGGTTCGCGGCCATCAGGCCAAAGCAGCCTGCCAGGCCGATAGCGCTGAGTCCTGGCGCGATGAGGCGACGCCACAGGCTCACACCACGGTCCTCGCGCCAAAAGAAGACGATGACCGCGATCGAAACCAGCAACTGAAGCAGCAGGATGCCGAGGGCGGAGAACGCACCCATCCAGGAAAACACGACGACGTATGGATCAGCCCCAGCCAGCGCAAACAGACCAACTGCCGCCAGGACAACGACAGTCTGAACGCCGCCCGCGAATAGCGGCGAATGATGGTCTGGGTGGGTGCGCCCCAGGCCGCGCCACAGCAGGCCCTCGCGGCCGGCCGCGAACAGATAGCGGTTAAGGGTATTGTGAAAGGACAGGCAGCAAGCAAAGAGGCTGGCCAGCAGCAATGCTTCCATGACGTAGCCAGCCGGCCGGCCCAGCAGCGCGTTGACCGCGTCCAGATACAGCGTCGCGGTGCGCTGTTCGGCCTGCTCCTGGATGCGGTCAGCCCCGTAATACATTGTGATCGTCCAGGTGGCGAAAGCATAGAACACCGCGATCAGCACAACGGCGATGTAGGTCGCGCGCGGGATGGTGCGCCCGCGGTCGCGCGCCTCTTCTCCGAAGATGGCGGTCGCCTCAAAGCCAATGAAGGCGCTGACGACGAACACGAGGGACATGCCTAGGCCCGGCGTCAGCGCCGCCGGACCAAACGGCGCGAGCGAAACGGGCTCGGCCGAGCCGGCCGTGGCCAGCACCAAGACCGCGCCGCCGAGCAGCAGCAAGATGGCCACCTCGGCAACCAGGCACCAGGCGAGCACGCCGCCGCTGAACTCGATGCTGCGCCGGCCGCAAGCATAGACCACCGCCAGCAGGCCAATGGCGTAGATCCACCAGGGTAACGAAGGCCCTCCGTGCGACGTCACCATCTCATTGACGAAAAAACCAAACAGTCCGCAAAGCCCAATCTCCAGCGTCGCATAGGTGGCGAGCGCGATCGCCGCCCCTGCAACACCTGGCGTGGGTCCAAGGCCAACGCAGATGTACGAATAGAACCCGCCAGCGTTGCCGCTGAAGTTGCTCATGGCGGTGAAGCCGGCGCTGAACAGCAGATAGAGGACGCCAACCAGAAGGAAGGTCAGCGGAACGCCTGGCCCGTTGCCCAACATGAAGGCTGCGGGCGTGACGCCGACCACCGCGGTGAGCGGCGCGGCAGCAGCGATAACGAAGAACACGATCTGCGAAACGCCCAAGGCATCCTTGCGCAAAGCGCCGGCGCAGGAGTCAGAGCGCATTTCGGAAGGCCTTCATGAAAATTTCTCATTAAGATCTATATGTGTTTTGAAATTATACCATTCGCAGTTTTCTATCAAATAGACATGCAAGCTCAGGGCCATCCGCAAACAACGGAAGCGTCGAGATCGGATGTGATTCGCTGTCCTTGGGGAGTATTCGCGGGGGCGGGTCGGTCGCGGCGCGGCGCTTCCCCGTCAAGGCTGTGACCAGGACCTTCGGCGTGGCGCGGTCCAGCCTTGGACCGCAGCCTGCGCCAGCGCGGCGCCCTGCCGACCTTATCGGCCGTCGATCACGGGGCTTCTGGAGGTGCACCGTGTTGATTCCTTGTTTCCTGACGTTAACATAGAACGTCATGAAGATTTTCTGGGCAAAATCCAAACGGACTATATGAAAAGTCGCAGTCTGCAGCTGCCCGCCGGGCCACCCGCTTGATAAAACAGGGGTTCGGTCACCGCCGCAGCCACCGCTCGCCGTCCCGGCCTGCGATGGGTGCAGGGCGTTAGCACCGCCGCGAACAGAATCATGAACCGGCGCTTTCGCATCGAGATGCATTGGTAGTTGTGAAAGGTCGGAGGATGCGGCTGTTTCCATTCCCCCCGCGGTCTGCTGATCGCGAAATCACTCGACCGGCTGATCTGCGTTCGGCAGCGCCGGATCCTGTGCCGTGGGGAACGGCAGCCACCATGGCGCTTCAGCACATGGCGATACAGGCGATCTACTTCACCCTTCCTGTGATCGTAG
>JBIKSZ010000214.1:0-6390 GCA_044348345.1 Roseomonas sp.
GCGGCGCGGAGCTGCGCGATCACCGCCTCGGCCGGCGCATCGGGCGCGATGCCGATAGTGCGGCGCATCTCTGCCAGGCCGGCATCCACCTGGCTGCGTACCGTGCCGGAGACATCGTGCCGGTAGCGCGGATCGTTGTGGAAGGCATCCGCCAGCACCTCCAGCTGCACGGCGGCGAGCGCGGCGTCCACCGGGCGGCCGGCCAGGCGGGAGGTGTCGCCGAGCAGCCGCGGCGCGTTCAGCGCGGCCCCCCGCACCGGGTCGCCGAAGCCGCCCAGATGTTCGGCGGCGGGGTCCGCGCAGGCCGCGAGGAGCAGGATCAGGGGAAAGAGCCGACGTCGCATGCGCAACGTTTAGCCCGGCGACGGTCCCCTGTCGCCCCCGATGCAACCCCGCCTCGACGCCCGCGCGGGTTGCCCCGCGGCGCTGCCCCTGGCAAGCGTTGCCCCCGCGATGACCGAAGACCCGCCGAGCCCCGCCCTGCTGCCCGCAGGCCTCGCTGACCTGCTGCCGCCCGAGGCGGAGCGGGAGGCGGCGCTTGTCGAGCGCATGGCCGAGGTCTTCGCCCGCCATGGGTACGAACGGGTCAAGCCGCCGCTGCTGGAATTCGAGGACAGCCTGTTCGCTGGATCGGGCGCGGCGCTGGCCGAGCAGACCTTCCGGCTGATGGACCCGGTCAGCCAGCGCATGATGGGGCTGCGCGCCGACACCACCCCCCAGGTCGCGCGCATCGCCGCGACGCGGATGGCCCGGACCCCGCGCCCGCTGCGCCTGTCCTATGCCGGCCAGGTGCTGCGCGTGCGCGGCACGCAGCTCGCCCCGGCGCGGCAGCTGCCCCAGACCGGGATCGAGCTGATCGGCCCCGATCTGCCGGCCGCCGATGCCGAGGTCGCGGCGGTGGCCGCGGAGGCGCTGGCGGCGATCGGCATCGCCGAGCCGACGCTCGACATCACCCTGCCGCGCCTCGCGCCTGCGCTGCTGGAGGCGGCTGGCGTCGAGGGTGAGGCGCGCCGCCGCCTGGCGCGTGCGCTGGATCGCAAGGATGCCGCCGCGGTCGCCGAGCTGGCCAAGGACGCAGGCGGTGCTGCGCTGCTGCTGCCCGCGCTGCTGGCCGCGGCCGGGCCCGCCGAAGGCGCGCTGGCAGCACTCGAAGCCGCGGCACTGCCGCAAGCGGCGCGCGCCATCGCCGACAACGCGGCTGCGGTGATCGCGGCCCTGCGCGCCCGCGCGCCGGGGCTGCGCGTCACGCTCGACCCCGTGGAGTTCCGCGGCTTCCGCTATCACACCGGCGTCGCCTTCACGATCTTCGGCGAGGGCATGACCGGGGAGATCGCACGCGGCGGCCGCTACCTGTCCGGCGAAGAGCCGGCGACGGGAATGTCGCTCTACCCGGATGCGCTGCTGCGCGCAGTGGCACCCGCCGCGCCGCGCGCGCGCGTCTTCGTGCCCATGGGCGCCGATCCCGAGGCCGCGCGCGCGCTGCGCGCGAAGGGCCTCGCTACCATCGCGCAGCTGGCGCCGGGCGATACGCCGGACAGCCTGCGCTGCACGCATAGTCTCGACCTCGCGGGCGCGCTGCGCCCGGTCACGGAGTAACCCGCAATGGCCAATGTCGCCGTGATCGGCGCCCAGTGGGGCGACGAGGGCAAGGGCAAGGTGGTGGACTGGCTCGCCAGCCGCGCCGATGTCGTGGTGCGTTTCCAGGGCGGGCATAATGCCGGCCACACGCTGGTGGTGGGCGACCAGACCTACAAGCTGTCGCTGCTGCCGTCGGGCGTGGTGCGCGGCAAGCTCGGCGTGATCGGCAATGGCGTCGTGCTCGACCCCGAGCATCTGCTGAGCGAGATCGCCAAGGTGACGGCGCAAGGGCTGAAGGTCGGCCCCGAAAATCTCCGCATCGCGGAGAATGTGCCGCTCATCCTTCCGCTGCACCCCGCACTCGACAAGGCGCGGGAAGCGGCGCGCGGCGATGCGAAGATCGGCACGACCGGGCGCGGCATCGGCCCGGCCTATGAGGATAAGGTGGCGCGCCGTGCGATCCGCCTCTGCGACCTGGCCGAGCCCGCGGTGCTGTCGCACAAGCTCGATGAGCTGCTGCGGCATCACAACACGCTGCTGAAGGGCCTCGGCGCCGAGACCTTCGAGAAGCAGGCGCTGCTGGACCGGCTGCTGGAACTCGCGCCGCGGCTGCTGCCCTTCTCCGAAGCGGTGTGGGAGCGGCTGGATGATGCGCATGCGCAGGGCAAGCGCGTGTTGTTCGAAGGCGCGCAGGCCGTGATGCTGGATGTGGATCACGGTACCTATCCCTATGTCACCAGCTCCAACACCGTGGCCGGCAATGCGGCGGCGGGGTCGGGCGTGGGGCCCGCGCGCATCGGCTATGTGCTCGGCATCGCCAAGGCCTACACGACACGCGTGGGCTCGGGGCCCTTCCCGACGGAGCTGCAGGACGCCACGGGCAAGCTGCTGGGTGAGCGCGGGCATGAATTCGGCACGGTAACGGGGCGGCCGCGGCGCTGCGGCTGGTTCGACGCCGCGATGGTGCGCCAGGCGGTGAAGGTGGGCGGCGTGGACGGGCTGGTCCTGACCAAGCTCGACGTGCTGGATGGGCTGCCGACGCTGAAGATCTGCACCGGCTACCGCATCGGCGGTGAGGTGGTGCGGCGCCTGCCGGCCTCGATCGCCGCGCAGGAAGCGGCCGAGCCGGTCTATGAGCAGATGCCCGGCTGGTCCGGCTCGACCCGCGGCGCGCGGAGCTATGCGGATCTTCCGGCCGAGGCAGTGAAGTATGTCCGCCGCATCGAGGAACTGGTGGAGGCACCGGTGGTGCTGCTGTCCACGAGCCCCGAGCGCGACGACACCATCGTGCTGAAGGACCCCTTCGCGGGGTGAATGGCCCTGCTCGATCTTGGAGAGACGGTGATGAGCCAGAAAGACGAATTCCACAACCTGTCCGACGAGAGCCAGGGGTTGTTCCGCGAGCTCGCGGCCGGTGTGACCACGCGCATCTTCCCCGGCGAGCACGCGATGCTCTCGGTCGTCACGATCGCGCCGGGCGCGATCGGGACGATGCATGACCACCCCGAGGAACAATGGGGCGTGCTGCTCGAAGGCTCCGCCATCCGCTTCCAGGGCGGGGAGGAGATCGAGGTGAAGAAGGGCGATTTCTGGCGCACGCCGGGCGGCGTGCCGCACACGATGCGGGCCGGGCCGGAGGGCTGCAAGGTGCTCGACATCTTCGCCCCGCCCCGTGAGGCCTATCGCAAGGCCGGTAAGGGGTTCGGCGGCTGACGCCATGAGCTTCACACTGCGCGACTGTGCCGAGACTGACATCCCGGCGATTGCCGCGATCTACGGCCATTGGGTGACGCATGGCGTGGCGAGCTTCGAGTTGGAGCCGCCGGAGGTGGAGGAGATGCAGCGCCGCCGCGCCGCGATCCTGGCCGGCGGCTATCCTTATCTGGTGGCGGAAGGCGAGGGCGGCCGGATCCTCGGCTATGCCTATGCCAGCGCCTGGCGGACGCGGCCGGCCTATCGCTTCGGCTGCGAGAATTCGGTCTATGTCGCGCCGGATGCCGGGCAGGTCGGCATCGGGCGTGCGCTGCTGCAGGCGCTGATCGCGCGCTGCGAAGCGCGCGGCCTCAGGCTCATGGTCGCGGTGATCGGGGATTCCGGGAATGCGCCCTCGATCGGGCTGCACCGGTCGGTGGGCTTCCAGCCGGCGGGGCTGCTGCCAGCGACGGGGTGGAAGCATGGGCGCTGGGTGGACACGGTGCTGATGACCCGTCCGCTCGGCCCGGGGTCGAGTACGCCGCCGGAGGGGTGAGCGGCGCTTTGCGCGTTCCGGGGTTTCGGACAAATTCCCCAACCTGGTCCGGGGCCCGGGCAGTTTCGGACAAAATCGCCGATCCTGTCCGGGGACATGGGCGGCTTCGAACAAAACGCCCGGCGCACGGCGAGGCGGGTGGCTGACGGGCGTATGCACAGCCTCAAAGAGCACCCGGTCCGATAAAGGACCTAATTCCTAATCTTTCATGTGGCCTGCGCACTTGTCCAGCGTGGCGGTCTTGTCGCGGCCCGGTCGGCGGGCCACACCCCGGCGCAGCTTGCCGAATCATGGCTGGCTCGCAACGCCGGGAGAGAAATGCATGAAGAACGCGATCACGCGCCGCACGGCGCTGGCGCTGGGCGCAGGGCTGCTGGCCGCGCCGCAACTGGCCCGCGCGCAGGCCCCAGGCGCGGCCATGCGCGTCCGCTTCACCCTGGAATGGGCGCTGCAGGGCACCTATGCCTTCGCCATCGCCGGCGACCGCCAGGGCTTCTTCCGCCAGGCCGGGGTGGACATCTCCATCGTCCGCGGCTTCGGCGCGGGGCGCGTGCCGGTGGATATCGCCGCCGGCACCTATGACATGGGCTTCGCCGACATCACGCCGACCATCCGCTTCATGGCGGAAAACCCGCAGCGCGACCTGGTGGCGGTGGCGGTGCTGTGGGACCAGTCGCCGGTGGCCTGCACGGTGCGCGCCGATGGCCCCATCACCGAGCCGCGCCTGCTGGCCGGCCGCACCCTGGCCGCGCCGGAATTCGATGGCGGACGGCAGATGTTCCCGCTCTTTGCCCGCGCCATCGGCATCGAGCCCTCGGCTGTCAATTGGAACTCCGTGACGCCCGAATTGCGGGAGCCGATGCTGGTGCAGCGCCGCGCCGATGGCATCACGGGCTTCGTCACCTCCACCGGCATGTCGCTGAAGGCGCTCGGCATGGATTGGCCGCAGCAGCGGATCTTCCGCTACCGCGACCATGGGCTGGATTTCTATTCGGGCGCGCTGATCACCACCCGCAGCTTCCTGCGCGAGCGGCCGGAGGCGGTGCGCGCCGTGGTGGCGGGGATGATGCGCAGCATGGCCCACGCCCATCGCAACCCGGATGCGACCATCGCCGATCTCCGCGCGCGTGAGGGGCTGACGGATGTCGCGGTGGAGACCGAGCGCCAGCAGGTCATGTTCCGCGAGATGCTGGTGACCGATGGCGTGCGCCGCCACGGCATGTCGCATGTCGAGGCGCCGCGCCTGCAGCGGCAGATCGATGCCATCCGCCAGGCCTTCAGCCTCGCGCAGATGCCGACGCCGGACCAGGTCTATACCGACGCTTTCCTGCCCCCGACCGCGCAGCGGATGCTCGGGGCCTGATACTGACGGCGCGGCGGGGCCCTCGGGCCTCGCCGTGTCAGAGGAAGCGGGTGCGGAGGTCCACGCTGCTTTCCTTGCCGAGCTTGTCGAAATGCTCGGCGAGCCACCGGTCCGCGGCCTCGCGCCCGTATTGGCGCAGCGTGGACAGGAACTGCCAGTCGCCATTCAGCTTGGTCGAGAGCTTGAACTGGCGCATCCGCTCCTCGTCCTCGATCACATGCAGGAACAGCCGCCGATAGCGCGGCTGCTCCAGCCGACCGGCATCGAGCAGGCGCTGGACGAAGTCGATCGCGCGCATCTCCGCCATCAGCGAGGCGTTGAAGCTGATCTCGTTCAGCCGGTTCATGATCTCGGTCGGGTGCGTCGGCAGTTCCTCGCGCACCGTCGGGTTCAACTGCACCAGCACGAGGTCCGGCGCGCCGCCCTGCTCATAAAGCGGCCAGAGCGCGGGGTTGCCGAGATAGCCGCCATCCCAGTACGGCTCGCCGTCGATCTCCACCGCCTTGAAGAATTGCGGCAGGCAGGCGGAGGCGAGGATGACATCCACCGTCACCTCGTCCCGCGTGAAGACGCGCGGCTTGCCGGTGCGGACGGAGGTGGCGGAGATGAACAGCTTCGGGCCCTTGCCCTCGCGCAGGATGGCGGGGTCGAGCGCCTCCTCCAGCACCGGGCGCAGCGGGTTCCAGTCATAGGGGGTCGGGTTGATCTGGTAGGGCGAGAGCACGCGGGTCAGCGTCTCGAAGGTCTGGTAGGCGAGGGACCAGGTGAGGTCGTAACCCCAGAGCGCCTTCTCCAACGGCGTGTTCTGCAAGGGCGAGACCGAGAGCCGCGCACCCGTGTCGCGCCAGAGCCGGTCGAGCGCCGCGCGCGCGCCGTCCCGCCCGCCTTCGCACAGGCCCTGGACGAAGACGGCCGCGTTCACGGCACCGGCCGAGGTGCCGGAGACGGCTTCGAATTCCAGCCTGTCGTCTTCCAGTAGCCGTTCCAGCACGCCCCAGGTGAAGGCGCCATGCGTGCCGCCGCCCTGGAGCGCGAGGTTCAGGCGCCGTGCGGCCTGGGGCTTGGCGACGGCGGGGCGGGGCAGGGGGGCGGTGCCGCCATTGCCGGTCGCTAGCGTCTCCGCGGCTTCCTTGAGGAACTCGTCTTCGATCATGGGGCGGGCCTAGAACCCTCCCCCGCTGCGCGGGGGAGGGCAGGGTGG
>JBIKSZ010000215.1:0-6367 GCA_044348345.1 Roseomonas sp.
CAGACCGGGGCACCGAGAAACAAGGCGCCCGCGAAAAACGCAGCTTTGCTCGCGCTATTCAGTTCGATGAGCCATTCCAGGACCTGAGGCCTGATGGGCACGGGCAGAAGCCGCTTCAATGTCGCGACGAAGCCTTCGCCTGGTTGCGCGTGCCGAGCGACAAACCCATCCGGCCCCAGCCTCAATGCAAGATAAATGGCGACGGATATCCCGTGTTCGGGGGCCAGTAGCGCGACTGACGAGCCTAGGACTGCATCGCAGACCCGATCCACCAGCAGGTCGAGCTCAGCCCCGAAGCTGGAGCAGCAATTGAGCCAACGGGCCACCCAGCCATCCAGAAGATCCAGGCCCCAAAGGGCGAAGAAAAGGCCCGTGGCCGCTAACCATGGCCATGCGGCGTCTCCGACCGCTGCCAGCCCCACAAAACCCAGAACGAGGACAAGCCTGGAGAGCGTCAGGAGGTTACTGGGCAAGATAATGAGACGGTAAAGGATCATGGCATGCATTCTGGGACAAGGCGGGCTTTGGTGGCGGGGGAGACGAAAATTGGCCAGACCCCGGTTGCCCGAAGGACCGCCGCCGGGTCGTCCACGTCTCGCCGGCCCTCCTCGCCCAGAATCACGACCGACCGCAGCAAATGGGGACGGACCCCAAGGTCGGGGGATCTGTTTCCCAGAACTGCGGCCTGTTGCTGCTCCAGAAGCAGAACGTCCGCGTCGCGGTCATACATGTCGTCCATCCACGGCCGCACCGGCACGCCGGGTGCGCTGGAGTGGATGGTCAGCGTTCCGGCGAGCAGGGGCGACAGGACAGCCAGGCAGAACGTGTTCACGTCGAGACCCGCGCCGACGAAAAGCCGGTCGCCTATCCTGATGCCTGCCGACCTTCGCAACTGCGCCTCCGCCAGCAAAAGCTCCCGCGCGCCCCAGCGGCGCCCGCCGATGATCACACCAGGCGGCAAGCCATCTTCCACCGCGGTGACCTCGCCCCACCATGTCGCGGGTAGAACGGTGCTGTGCCCGCGTTTCCAGGCAGCCGCGCATTGAGCGAGAATGCGCGCGGGCCCTGCGTCAGGGAGCGCCCTGCGCCGCTTCAGGTCGGGCGCGCGCAGGGCTTGGCGCCGTCCATCCAACATGAGCACACGATGCGCGCCGAAGCGACGAATCTGTGCGGCCAGCAGGCCGGCAAGCGGGCGGTCGAGATGGGGATTGGTGGCCATCGCCTCTATAATCAGGCGCTCGGTGGCGCTTGAAAGCAGAGGGCGCGCAATGCGCTGGCTCCGCCGACTGCCCCCGGAGTTCAGATCAGTCAACGCTGAACCAACGGAGAAGGAAATATCGAAGCGCCAGCGACGACGCTGCCGAGTTGCAAGGTAGGAGTAAGCCGTCTCGGCGGATCCTGCGATCGAGATGGCCTGGAGCGGTACGCCGGCTCGTGCAGCCAGCCAGGCGGCCCCTGGGTAGACGCTCATAAGGCTGCCGGTCACGGTGATCTTCCCCTCAGGGAAAACAAGCACGGTCCCACCGGCGCGGAGATGGGTTAGAGCGGAGCGGAGAGCGAAGGGCCGGTGCGGGCTCGCGCGAACGGCGAAACCGTGTGCAATGAGCCAGTGACCGAAGGCTCTCTCGGAATGCTCCGCTTCTAGGACGCCCAGCGCGGGCGGGCCTGGCAGGTTGGCCCAGATCACCAAGCCATCGATCAAGGACTCGTGGTTGGCAACAAGAATTCGCGGCCCCGGCCCGATCTCCGAAAACACCAAAGAATTGCATCTTCCCAGAAGGCGGAGGAGTATACGGAGGATAGATCTGATCACGACCGTCATCATTGTAAAGAAAAAAGCAATTCTTGGGGTGGCCACGGCTCACCCGGCCTTGGGTGGGACTTGGAGATACCCCACAGGCCCGTGGCTTGGATCAGTTCATCAACCCGTCGGTTGCAGACGCCGCCGGCCCAGGCTTCCTGGATTACGGTCACCACGGCCTGTTCAGCGGTTCGATGGGGCTCGAGAAAGGGCTGGAAGGAGCTGGCCTGGCGCGGCTTGGGGATGGAGAATGCAAGCGAGCCCGGTCGGGTATCGAGCGCGCGGATGCGCAAGCCGCTGCGGTGCTTGAGCCTCTCGGCGGAGCGTTGATTCTGCGGACGGCCGATCTGTCCTGCCACTCGTGCATCAATGACCAATGGCACTCCTGCGTCAGCGGCAGCGCGCAGGAACTCGACATCACTGGTCTTTGCCGGCACCTCGGCCAGCGGGAGGCTGTCGTTGGTCATCGGTGCCTCGTTCGGTTCGATGTGGGCTAGCACAAGACCATTCTAGCCCCAGGAGCCGGCCGCTGAGTCAAATTGATCGATCCCTCTTTGTTACTCTATCAGCACAGGCATCATCAAGGGTTGCCAAAAAAATCTTTTAATGTACGTTTTTGCATCGTTGGGATCTTCAACGTGGGTCTATCATGTCGGACCGATCTTCGCATGATGCATAAAAGAATTGAATAATAACGTGTCGTATATTCCGGCAAAGAATTATAGCATCCTGGAAGGACTGAGTGACGCCGCGATCGCAACGGCGCTCGGCTCGGCACAGATCGTTGATGTTCCGCGAGGAACGCTGATCGCGGAGGAGGGAAAGCAGCCTCCAGCCTTGCAGGTCATTGTCAGCGGTCGCCTGACCGTGTTCCGCGCGACCTCTGGCGGGAATGGTCGCGTCGTGACAGCAACGCTCGGCGCGGGCGATATCGTTGGCGAGGAAGCCATGGTAAGTGGCGCGGTAGCAACCTCGACCCTGGTTGCGCGCGATGACGTTCAATTGCGCCGCCTCGCCATCGATCATCTGGAAGCCACAGACCGCGCGGTGATCACCGGCAATGTCCTGCGAGTTCTGATGCGGCGGGTGCGCCACGCGCAAAGCGTGATCACCTCAAAGCATGAGGAGCAGATGCACGCCTACCAACTGCAACTCGCCGCATCGATGTTTCTGACCCGCAGCCTTATGCTGCTTTCGATTTACATGCTGGCATTGCCGGTGTCTGAGCTGCTGACGCGGCATACAGGCTCGCCAAGTACGGCAACCTCACTGTTGATCGCTATGTTCTTCCTTGTCTCCCTGCATTTCGTTCGGCGCAGCGGGATTCCTTATTGGCTTCTCGGCCTGTCCCTCGCTGGCTGGAAGAGCCAGGTCGGCAGAGCCTTGTTGTATTCGCTGTCGCTCGTGGCGATCCTGGTAGGCTGCAAGGTAGGTCTCGCGGTGGCTTTCCCCGGGAAATTCCACATCATCGAGCCGAACCTCCGGCAATCTCTTGCGGGTACGGACTCTCTCCTGATCTATGTTGGTGTTGCCACTTCCTATTGCATCCTGACATTCGCTCAGGAGTTCATCCGTTCCACAGTGCAGGGCTCGCTGACGGTGTTTCAGAACGCTGCGGGTGGTACCTCACGCTGGATGCCGCTGCTGGTCGCGAACGTAATCTTCGCCGCACTCCACATGCATCTCGGGCCGATGTTTGCGGCCGCTGCTTTCCTCATTGGCCTGTTCTGGGGTTGGGTGTTTCTGCGGACACGCTCCTGCCTGGCGGTAGGCGTGTCGCATGCGTTTATCGGCGTCGTCATGATCTTCATATTCGGTGTGCCGTCTTGACACGGCGGCAGCGCCTTTCGCTCGGCGCCCTGGCCGCGGTGCTGTGCCTGGTCGGCCTTCTCGCGCTGAGCCCTTTCGGCGTTCCCGGCCTCGCAGCCCAACCAACGCGCACAAGCACCCCGCCCCCTGCGGTGGGGACATCGTTGCGCCAAACCGTCGGCGTTGCCGCGGCGGAATGGGCGACATGGACGCTGAGCGTGCTCGGCGACGGCACCGTGCAACCCTGGCAGGAAATCATCATTAGCGCGAAGGTCGGCGGGCAGCGTGCCCTCGAAGTGCATGTGGAGGAAGGGGACTATGTCAGAGCCGGCCAGCCGCTGGTGACCCTGGACCGTGCGCTACTCGTCACGCAACGAGACCAGGCTCTGGCGTCGGTCGAGGACGCCGCGTCAGAGCTCCGGCTGCTAGAAAGCGACAGAGACCGGGCGGTCAATCTTTATCGAAACCAGGCATCGTCACGGCAACTCCTTGAGCAGCGAATCTCGGCGGTCGAACGGGGCATTGCGCGGCTGCAGTTGGCGCGTGCGCGCTTGTCGGAGCTTGAGGTGCGCCTCGCACAGTCAGTCATCCACGCGCCGGTCGATGGATTAATCAGCCGCCGCTCGGTACTGCCCGGTGCTGTGCCATTGCCCGGCGTCGAGACCTTCCGCATCATCCGAGATGGCCGCCTGGAACTGGCCGCAAGGGTTCCTGAACGGCATTTGCACGCCGTGCGGCCAGGCCAGGCCGCCCGTGTGTTCGCCGGCGGGCAGGTCCATGGCGGCATTGTACGGATCGTAGCGCCGACGGTTGCCGCGGATAGCCGACTAGGCCTCGTCTACATCACACTCGGTGCGCCAGCCCAACTACAATCGGGCATGTTCGCACAGGCCGAGATAACAACCGGGGAAGCCCGCACGGTCACCGTCCCTCAGGAAGCCATCGTCTTCAAGGGCGGGCAGCCGCAGGTCTTCGTCGTCGACCCCACATCCGGGCGCGCGCAAGCCCGCTACATCACGCCCGGCCAACGCCGGAACGGCCGCGTCGCGGTCGCCCAAGGCGTAGAAGCCGCCGATCTCATCGTCATCAGCGGCGGCGCCTTCCTGGCAGACGGTGAGATTGTGGA
The DNA here is from genome assembly GCA_044348345.1 of Roseomonas sp. Taxonomy (GTDB): domain Bacteria; phylum Pseudomonadota; class Alphaproteobacteria; order Acetobacterales; family Acetobacteraceae; genus Falsiroseomonas. The sequence continues at coordinate 4,737 of JBIKSZ010000215.1, forward strand.
CTTTGTGCGGCAGCCCGCCTCACCCCAACGGCTCTAGAGGAGTTCGATGCCGCGCCGCGACGTCTCGACCTGGGCCATCGACAATCCCATTGCGGCCATAGTCATCTTCTTAATCCTGACCTTCGGAGGCCTGATCGCGCTTCCCGGCCTCGCGGTGAACAATGCGCCCGATGTCGAGCTTCCACTCGTCTCCATCATTGTTGCCGATCCCGGAAGCGCACCTCAGGAGCTGGAGGCGCTGGTGACGCGGCGCGTTGAGGATGCGGTGGCCGGCCTTGCCGACGTGCGCAATATCAGTTCGAGGATCGAGGACGGTCTGTCCACGACCCTGATCGAGTTCAAGTACGGGACCGGCATTGATAGGGTTACCGCGGAAGTGCGCAACCGCATCGCGCAGATCCGCTCGGACCTACCGGCAACGATCAGGGAGCCAGTGATCACCAAGGTCGAGGCCAATGGCGGCGCGATCGTCACCTACACCCTGGCGGCGCCCCACCTGACCGTGGCCGAGCAGTCCTGGTTCGTCGATGATGTGCTCGCCCGTGCCTTGAGGGCCTTGCCAGGCGTTGCCGATGTCAGCCGGCTAGGCGGGGTCAGCCGCGAAATTCGTGTCGCCCTAACCCCGGAGCGGCTGCTGGCGCTCGACATCACAGCAAGCCAGGTCAACGACCAACTGCGCCAGAGCGCCGTTGATCTTCCCGCCGGGCGCGGCAACCTGGGAACTTCGGAGCAGGCGGTCAGGACGCTCGCGGCCGCACGCTCCGTCGAGGAATTAGCAAGCCGCCCGATTGTCCTGCCTGCGGCGCGCGTCGCGCGCCTGGGCGACCTGGCGGATATCAGCGACGGCAGTGCCGAGGCCCGAACAATCGCGCTGCTGAACGGCCAGGCCGTGGTGGCCTTCGAGGTGCTGCGCACCCGCTCCGCATCGGAACTCAAAGTGGCCGAGGTGGTGGCGCGGAAACTTCGCGATATCGAGCGGCAGCACGAGGGCGTGCGGATTACCCTGGCGAGCGGCACGACTGGCTTTGTCCTGGCGGCCTATCACGGCGCGCTCGAGGCGCTTGCTGTAGGTGCTGTGCTGACGGTGCTGGTGGTCTGGGTCTTTCTGCGGGACTCCAGGGCCACCCTGATCGCGGCGATCGCGATGCCATTATCCCTGATACCGACTTTCCTCGTCATGTCCTGGTGCGGCCTCACGCTCAACAACGTCACGCTGCTGGGGCTCACCCTGGTCGTTGGCGTCTTGGTGGATGACGCGATCGTCGAGGTTGAGAACACCGTCCGACATATGCATGAACATCCGACCATCGATGTGCGCAGTGCTGCCAAGGCGGCTGCCTCCGAGATTGGCCTCGCGGTTCTGGCCACCACCGTGACGATCCTGGCGGTGTTCGTGCCGGTCACATTCATCCCAGGCCTGCCCGGACGTTACTTCCGCGAATTCGGCCTCACGGTTGCTAGCGCGGTGTTCTTTTCACTGCTCGTCGCGCGGCTGCTGACGCCCGTGATGTGCGGCGCCTGGCTAAGGCGAGGTGGGCGCCAAGTTGCCGAGCATCCGGTGCGCCGCCACGCGTTCATCGGCGGCTACGCGGCATTGTCCAGGCTCAGCCTCAAATATCGCTGGGTCACGC
>JBIKSZ010000040.1:0-20471 GCA_044348345.1 Roseomonas sp.
GGGGGTTGTTGTTGCCTGGAAGGCTATGAGCCGGCGCGGCATGCGCAAGCCGCGCGCGCTGCGAACAACGCAATGCGCCGATCGGCGCATCTCGGAGCGAAGTCGGAATGGAACGTTATCGTTACCGGTATGGCCGGCGATGGGAGCGGTGCGGCGTGCGGTGCGGAGAGCTGGTTTGCCTCGCCGCGCCATCCGGCCTCAGGGCCTGGATGGCGCGGCCTGCCGCGCTGGATGCAAGGACGTGACGCCTGGCTATTACTGCGGCTCGATCCGCGCTTCGCGCACCACCCGGGTCCACTTCGCCAGATCGCGCGCGATCTCGGCGCCGAAGGCGGCCGGCGCCTCGGGCGGGAAGGCACCGATGAAGGTCTGCGCCAGCCGCCGCGCAATGCCAGCATCCGACATCACGCGCCGCAGCGCCTCGACCCACCAGTTGACGACCTCGGCGGGCGTGTTGGCGGGGGCGAGCATCGCGGTCCAGGACAGCGCCTCCATGGTGGCGAGTTCCGGCACGCCGCTCTCGGCCATGCCGGGCACTTCCGGCACCAGATCCGACCGGCCGGGCTGGATCAGCGCCAGCGCCCGCACCGTGCCGCCGCGCGCCTGCGGCACGGCGGAGGCGAAGCCGTCGATCATCAGGTCCACGCGGCCCGCGGCGAGGTCCGTCAACGCCTGCGCGCTGCCGCGATAGGGCACGGATTCGATCTTGGTGCCGAGCGAGAGGCCGAGAAGTTCCATCGCCAGATGGCTCATCGTGCCGAGGCCCGGATTGGCCGCGGTGAAGCGCCCCGGGGGCGCGGCGCGCAGCACCGCGGCGGCCTCTGCCATGGTGCGCGCCGGGAAGTTCGGCGAGACGCACAGGACGAAGCCGTTGCGCGCGAAGACGCCGATCGGCGTGAGGTCGCGGATCGGGTCATAGGGCAGGTTGCGGGTCAGCGGCGGGTTGACCACCAGCGGCGACTGCGTGGTGCAGAGCAGCGTATAGCCATCCGGCCGCGCGCCGGTGACCGCCTGCACGCCCAGCGCGCCAGAGGCGCCGGCGCGGTTCTCCACCACCACCGTCACGCCATTGCGCGCCTGCAGATCCTCCGCGACCAGCCGGGCCAGGATGTCGCTGGTGTTGCCGGGCGGGAAGGGCACCACCACCCGCACCGGGCGGGAGGGATAGGCCTGCGCCAGCGCGGGCAGGGCGAGCGATGCGGGCAGCGCGCCGGCGGCGGCCAGCAGCGCGCGGCGATGGAAACGCGTGGAGGTCATCTGTTCTCTCCTAGGTTCAGGCAGCGGCTTGCGCGTCGAGGCGGCGGCGGAACATAGGCCCCCAGCCGCCGGCGCGCAGCATCTCGATCAGGTGGGGGGCCAAGGGCGGGAAGGTGGCGTCCGTGCCGCGCGTCAGGTTGCGGATGCGCGCGGCGGCGAAATCCACCTCGATCTCGTCCTCATTCTCGAACATCGCGCGCACGCCGGGGCAGCGCGGCAGGACGGGCAGGCCGGCGGCGAGCGCATTGCGGAAGGAGCCGATGGGGATGCTCTCCGCCACCAGCCCGACGCCGCAGCCCTTCAGGCCGATCATGCCCTGGATGTGGGCGTTGCCCTGCGCGAAGCGGCGGCCGCCCACGACGATGTCGCCCGGCCGCGCGCGCTTCGGGAAATCGGGGTCGAGGCCGGCGAAGACGTGGTCCTTCAGCACCTCCGGCCGCGTCTCCCGCTTCAGCGCCCATTCCAGCGCCATCAGGTCGCCATCGATGGCGACATTGTCGGGATAGACCCAGGCGCGTCCGCGCAGAACGAGTTCGCTCATGCCGCTTCCCTCCAGCCGGCTTCGCGCAGCAGGGGGCGCGGGTCCGTGATGGCGCCCGCAACGGCCGAGGCCGCGACGGTCGCGGGGCCTGCGATATGGAGCACTGCCTCATGCGCGCCGAGCCGCCCCGGCTCGTTGCGCGTGCCGGTGCCGATGGAGCGTTCGCCGGCCGCGACGCCGCCGATCCGCCCGCCCGCGCAGACGCCGCAGCCGGGCGCGGTGACCATCGCGCCGGCGCGGTGGAAGACCTCCATCAGCCCCTCGGCCGTGGCGTCCACCGCAACCTGCTGCGTCGCCGGTGTGACGATGAAGCGCACGCCCGGCGCCACCTGGCGCCCGCGCAGCACGCTCGCCGCCACGCGCAGATCATCCAGCATCCCGGATGCGCAGGAGCCGATGAAGGCGTGCTCGATCGGCCGGCCGGCCACCTCTGTCACGTCAACGACATTGTCGGGCGTGGGCGGCAGCGCAACCTGCGGCGCGAGCGCCGAGAGATCGAGCGTGACGCGCGCGCGGTAATTGGCATTGGCGTCGGGCAGCGCCGCGTGCATCGGCCGCTGCGCGCGGGCGCGCACATACTCAAGGCAGCGCGCATCCGGCTCCACGACGGAGGAGACGGCGCCGAGTTCGACCGGCGTGTTGCAGAGCGTGTGCCGCGCATCCATTGGCAGCGCGGCCAGGCCCGGCCCGCCGAATTCCACCACCGCATCCTCGAACAGCGCGGCGTCGTGGGAGCCGATCAGCTTCTGCGCCGCGTCGCGGGCGAAGACGCCGAAGGGCAGGCGGCCAGTGATCTCGACGCGCAGCGTTTCCGGCACCTGCAGCCAGACGGAGCCGCAGGCGAGCACTTCCGGAATCTCGGTCAGCACCGCGACGCCAAGCGCGCCGATGGCGCCGTAATTCGTCACATGCGGGTCATAGGCGAAGACGAACATGCCCGGCGTGACCAGCCCTTCTTCCACCGGGAAGACATGGCCGAGCCCGCCGCGGCCGGAATCGCGATGCGCCACGCCGAAGCGCTGCGCGATGCCGCGCACCGCCTGCTGGCGCGCGAAGGCCTGCGGCGAGACCGCCAGCGGCTCGTGGTCGGTGACCAGCAGCACGCGCGCCGGGTCGTGCACGCGCTTGACGCCGTACTCCTCCAGCGTGCGGAAGGCGTTCACCGTGTACCAGTCATGCACCGTGACCAGCTCGGCCTCCGGCATCACGATCTCGCCCGCCGCCACCCGGCGGCCGCAGATGCGCGAGAGAATTTTCTCGGCGATGGTCTGTCCGCTTGTCACGCTGCGGATCTCCTCCCGTTCTTCTTGAAACCAAGGGCCGCGGAGATGTCCGCGGCTGCAGTGCGCAGCGCCGTGGCCACGCGTGTCTCGCGCGCCTTGTCGAAACGCAGTGTGGGCACGGCGACCGAAAGCCCCGCGCAGGGGTTTCCGATGGCGTCGAAGACCGGCAGCCCCATGGCCACGATGCCAGGGAACATGCCTTCCCGGCTGTAGGAGATGCCGCCCCGGGCGATGGCTGCCAATTCGCGCCGCATCGCCTCCGGGTCCGTCACAGAATGCGGCGTCTGGCGGCGCAGCTTGCCCGAGGCGAGCCAGGATTCCTGGTCCGGCTTCGGCAGGAAGGCCATGATCGCCTTGCCGCCAGCTGAGTTGTTGATGGGGCTGCGCTCGCCGAGCTGGGAGGACACCAGGATCGCCTGGTCGCAATTCTCCTTGCAGACCACCACGACCTCCGTGCCTTGGCGCAGCACCAGCGCGGCGGATTCGCTGGTGCGCGTCATCAAGGCGGCGATGATGGGCTGCGCGACGCGCACCACATCCGTCCGGCGCAGCAGCGTGCCGGCGAGCGACAGCAGCGCGGGGCCGAGGCGGTAGCGCTCGGCCTCCATCGCCACATAGCCGCGCGCTTCGAGGGTGGTGAGCAGTTCCGTCAGGCTCGACTTCGGCATGGCGAGCGCCTGCGCGATTTCGCCATGCGCCAGCGGCTGCTGCTGCTGCGCCAGCAGCTCCAGCACATCGAGCGCGCGTGTGGCGGACTTGACGGGGGCGGGTGGCATCCGGTCATCTCCGAACTGTGTTCGCCATATCGAACCGCAGGCCCGTGTGCAAGTGGCGTCCCAACGCGGCGCCCCCAACGCGGAGCCGGCGGCTGCTGCCGGAGACCAGGTGATGACCGAGACAAGCGCCGCTGCGCGCCTTCGCGCGCTGATGCAGGCGGCTGTCGCGAGGCCCGTGCTCGCGCCCGGCGTCTGGGACGGGCTTTCGGCGAAGCTGGCGCTGGCCGCCGGCGCCACGGCGCTGCATGCCTCGGGCGGTGCCATCGCGCGCGCCGCGGGGCATCCCGATCTCGGCATCCTGGCGCTGGCGGAGATGGAAGCGCGGATCGGCGAGATCGTGGACGCCGCGGGCCCTGTACCCGTGATCGCGGATGCCGATACGGGCTATGGCGGCTTGCTGAACGTCGCGCAGACGGTGCGGCGCTTCGCGCGGCTTGGCGTCGCGGCGCTGCACCTGGAGGATCAGCCCTTCCCGAAGCGCTGCGGGCTGTTCGAAGGCGTGCAGGTGGTGCCGCAGGCCGAGATGCTGGCGCGGCTGCGCGCGGCGCGCGCGGCCTGCCCGCCCGATGGGCCGTTGCTGATCGCCCGCACCGATGCGCTGAAGGCCGAAGGGCTGGAAGCGGCGCTGGCGCGGATGAGCGCCTATCTCGCGGCTGGCGCCGACATCGCCTTCGTCGAGGGTCTCGAGGATGCCGCAAGCATCCGCGCGGCCGCCGCACGGCTCGCGCCCGCACCGCTCCTGTTCAATGCCAGCATGAGCGCACGCGGCCTGCCGATGGCGCTGGGTGAGATGGCAGCCCTCGGGCTGCGCATCGTGATCTATCCCGGCGATGCGCAGCGTGCCGCGATTGCCGGCATGGCGCGCGCCTTCGCGACGGTGCTGCAGGCCGGGGACAGCACGGCGATGGCCACCGAACTCGCCCCGTCCACGCTGCGCGACGAGGTGGTCGGCACCTCCGCCGCCATGGCGGCGGAGGCACGCTGGGCGGCGGGCGATCAAGGCTGAGCGCACACGCCGCCCGCGTTTCAGTTGGTTTCGGCCCAGCGCTTCTCGAAGGCGTGGACCTCGGGGAAGCCCATGATCTCCGTGAGCTTCTTGAAGTCGAAGACCGGCACCGGCGCATCGAGGCTGCTGCCCGTCGTGGTCAGGTGCCGGTACATCTGATCGAGCACGGCCGAGGTCGAGAGGAAGCCGGCGGCCGGGTAGATCGCAACCTGGAAGCCGAGCTCCGCAAGGCGCGCGCGCGGCAGGACGGGCGTGCGCCCGCCCTCGACCATATTGGCCAGCAGCGGCTGGTGGAAGGCGCGCCCGATCGCTTCCATCTCCGCCTCGCTCTCGGGGCTTTCGACGAAGAGGATGTCGGCGCCGGCCTTCGCGAAGGCCTCCGCGCGGCGCAGCGCCTCATCGAGGCCGAGCGAGGTGCGCGAATCGGTGCGCGCGATGATCAGGAAATCCGCCGAGGAACGTGCATCGGCCGCGACCTGGATCTTGCGCACCATGTCGGCGAGCGGGATGACGCGGCGGCCCGGCGTGTGGCCGCACTTCTTCGGGAATTCCTGATCCTCAAGCTGGATCGCGGCGATCCCGGCATTCTCATAGCCGCGCACGGTGTGCGCGACGTTCAGCAGCCCGCCATAGCCGGTATCGGCATCGGCGATCACGGGCGCCTTGGAGAAGGTGGCGATGCGCTGCGCGCGGTCGAGCATCTCGGTGTAGGTCGCAAGCCCCGTATCGGGCAGGCCGAGATACGACGCGGTGACGCCGAAGCCGGTCATGTAGGTCGCCTCGGCGCCGTGCTGGTTCAGGATATGCGTCGAGAGCAGGTCGAAGACGCCCGGGGCGACGAGGCACTTGCCGCGGGCGAGAAGGGGCTTCAGCGACTGGCGGGGCATGTTGATCTCCATGAAGCCGGCGTAACATTGGCTTGCGTTGGCGTTCCTCGTTGCATACAACGTCAAAAGCACTGCATGCTGCAAGAGTGGTCCTTGGGGCTTCCCCGGGGGGGCATGGGGCTTCGCAGCAGCTGGGGAGAGGCATGGCGACCGCCTGGGAACAGGCCTATCTGACGCTGCGTCGTCGGCTGACCGACGGCACCTACCCGCCGGGCTCCCACCTGCGGGAGGAGGAGCTTGCCGCGCAGCTCGGCGTCAGCCGCACCCCGGTAAGAGAGGCGCTGCGCCGCCTGGATGCGGAGGGCTGGCTCCGGGTCGTGCCGAACCAGGGCGCCTTCGCCACCGAATGGTCCGTGCGCGATATCGAGGAGATCTTCGACCTCCGCGCGCTGCTCGAATCCCATGCCGCCGAGCGTGCGGCGACCGCGCCGGACCGCCGCCCCCTGACCGTCATGGCGGCGGCCTGTGAGGCCGCGGAGGCCGCGATGCCGGCCGGCGACCTCGCGGCGCTCGAGGTGGTGTCGAGCGCGAACCTCCGCTTCCATGAGGCGCTGTGGGAGATGAGCGGTCAGCAGCGCTGCCGCGCCATCCTGGCCAGCCTGGCGCTGACGCCGATGGTGGTCCGGAACTTCCGCAATTTCGATATTGGCGGCCTGCGCCGCAGCCTCGACCAGCACCGCGAGATGATCACCGCGATCACCGCCGGCAATGCGGCCTGGGCCGGCGCCGTGATGCGCGCGCATGTGCAGGCCGGGCGCGCCGTCTTCCTGGCCGGCATGGCGCGCGGGCATGTCGCGGGGCAGGCGGCATGAGCAACATCTTGCATACGAGTTGCATACAATCAGTGCCGCTCACCCTCTCCGACGCCCTCGGCGCGCTGGCCGCCGGCAGCCTCACCCCGGCCGCCCTGCTCGCCCGCTGCCTTGAGGCGATCGAGCGCCGCAACCCCGCGCTGCATGCCGTGCTGCATCTCGACGCGGCCGGCGCCGAGCAGGCCGCCGCCGCGCCGCGCCAGGGGCCGCTCGGCGGCATCCCTTGGGCGATCAAGGACACCTTCGACGTCGCCGGCCTGCCCGCCACCGCCAATTCGCGCCTGCGCGCGGGCCGCGTTGCATCCGCCGACGCTGCGCTTGTCGCGCAGATCCGCGTCGCCGGTGCGGTGCTGCTCGGCAAGCTGGCCACCTGGGAGTACGGCACCGGCACCGGCGCCGAGCATTTCGACCTGCCCGCCCCGCCCGCGCGCAACCCCTGGGACACGACGCGCTTCACCGGCGGATCCTCGACCGGCGCGGGCGTCGCGGTCGCCACCGGCATGGCGCTGTTCGCGATCGGCTCCGACACCACCGGCTCCGTCCGCCTTCCCGCGGCCGCCACCGGCTGCTGCGGCGTGGTGATGACGCCAGGCCGCCTGCCGCTGGATGGCGCGCTGCCCAACACCTTCTCGATGGACCGCCCCGGCCCGATCGCCTGGACGGCCGAGGACGTCGCGATCGTGCTCGACGCCGTCTGCGGCACGCAGCTGCGCGCCGCAGGCCGCGCCGGTGTGGCCGGCTTGCGCATCGGCGTGCTGCGCGACCCTGGGCCTGGTTTCCCCGCCCCCGATCCCGAATTGGCTGCCGCGCTGGAGGAGGGGCTTGCGGTCCTGTCCCGCCTTGGCGCGCAGTTGCACGATGTCGCGCTTCCCTGGCCAGCCTCGGCTTGCCTCGACGCGGCGCGGCTGATCGGTGCTGCGGAATCCGCGGCGATCCATGAACAGGATCTGCGCGACAACGCCGAGCTCATGGGCGCCGCGCTGCGCGACAAGCTGCTGGCTGGCATCGGCGTGCGCGCGGTGGATTACCTCGCCGCGCAGCGTTTTCGGCGCGCCTTCACGGACGCGATGGACAAGCTCTGGGCCGAGCATGACGTGATCCTCAGCCTCGGCGCGCTGCACCTGCCGCCGCGTCTTGGCGTCGAGCCCGAATCCACCGCCTATACCAGCGAAACCATGCTGACGCCGGCGAGCCTCGCGGGCCTGCCGGCGCTGGTGCAATGCAACGGCTTCTCGCGCGGCGGCTTGCCGCTGCATTGGCACGCGATGGCGCCCGCGGGGCACGAGGCCGCGCTGTTTCGCCTTGCCATGGCCTATGAGGCCGCCACCCCCTGGCGTGCGCGGAGGCCCGCATGACGGCGCCCGACCGCCACGCGCAGCGCGCGGCCGAGCTGGCCGCCGCGATGGCCGCTGCCGCCGCGCGACTGCCGCGCGACTGGCCCAAGGAACTCCGGCCGGCGCACCCGGCCGCGGAGCCACTGAACAACAAGGGAGAGCTCGAGAATGGATGAGATGCGAATGCTGCCCGGTTTCGGCCGGCGCGGATTGCTGACGGGCGCGGCGGGTCTCGCGCTGGGCGGTGCCTTCGGCGCGCCGGTGCTGGCGCAGGGCTCGCGCACGCTGCGCGTGCGCTTCGGTTCGGACATCTCGCAGCTGGATCCGGCGCGGATCTTCCAGAACGAGAACCAGTCCATCGCCAGCCACATCTACAACGGCCTGGTGCAGTATGATCAGGCGACGAACGCGATCGTCCCCGATCTCGCGACCAGCCATGAGGTCTCGGCCGATGGTACGGTCTGGACCTTCCGTCTGCGGCCGAACGTCACCTGGCACAAGAACTACGGCGCCTTCACCTCGGATGACGTGAAGTTCTCCCTGGAGCGCGTGCTCGACCCCGCCACGGGCAGCCTCTATCGCGGCCAGCTTGCGAGCATCAAGGAAGTCCAGACACCGGACCCGATGACGGTCCGCATCGTGCTGAACGAGCCGAATTCCGGCTTCCTGCACAAGCTCTGCGCCTTCAACCAGGGCTGGATCGTCTCGCGCCGCGCTGTCACCGAGATCGGCGAGCGCTACAGCATGAACCCGATCGGCACCGGGCCCTTCGTCTTCGACCGTTGGACGACCGGCAATGAGGTGCGGCTGACCGCGAACCCGGCCTATTTCGCCGGTCCCTCCACCCTGACGGATGTTATCTTCCGCATCGTGCGCGACGAGACGGCCGCGGCCATCGCGCTGGAGAATCGCGAGCTCGACATCTTCTACGCGCTGCAGACGCCGGAAGTGATCGAGCGGCTGCGCCGCGCGCAGGGCATCAACGTGCTCGACCGGCCGGCGAACAACACGGTCAACCTGGTGCTGAACACCACCGCTGGGCCGCTGCGCGATGTGCGCGTGCGCCGCGCGATGGCGCATGCGATCAACCGCCGCGCGCTGATCGACGGCTTCTTCCGCGGCACCAAGTTCGAGGCGACCAGCGTGCTCACCTCGACCTTCCAGGAATTCAGCGAAGACGGCGTGCCGCGCTACGCCTTCGATCCCGACCGCGCCCGCGCCCTGCTGCGCGAGGCGGGCGTTTCCAACTTCCGCTTCGAGATCACGACTGTCGGCCTCAACCCCTTCGACCGCTTCCCGGTCGCGGTGGCGAATGATCTGCAGCAGGTCGGCATCCAGGCGACGGTGCGCGTACTGGAGCGTGGCGCCTATGTCCAGGCGCGCAGCAGCGGCAATGTGCAGTCCTGCATCACCGCCGTCGTCGGCCCGCCCGACCCGGACAGCCCGCTGGTCACGCTGTACCACACGCGCAGCCATCCGCCGGGGCTCAACACCTCGCGCTACGACCGCGCGGACGAGCTGCTGGCGGAAGCCGCACGGGCGCCGGATCTGGCCGGCCGGCGCGCGGTCTATAACCGCCTGCTGCGCCAGACCATGGACGACCTGCCCGTGATCCCGCTCTACGCGGACCGGCTGTTCATCGCGCATGGCCCGACGGTGCAGGGCTTCGTGCAGAACAGCCTGTTCACGGTGAATGTCTCGCCGGTCTCGCTGCGCGGCGCCTGATGCTGTTCTACGTCGCCCGTTGCGTCGGTCAGCTCGCCGTCGCGCTGGTCGGGATCGTCACGGTGGCCTTCTTCTTGATGAGGGCCATTCCGGGCGATCCCGCCCTTTACATGCTGGGCGACTTCGCAACCGCCGAGGCGCTCGCCACTTTGCGCGCGCGCCTCGGCCTGGATCTGCCGGTCTGGCAGCAATACTTCGTCTTCCTCGCCCGTGCGGCGCAGGGGGATCTCGGTAATTCCGTTGTCACCGGCCAGCCGGCGCTGGCGGAGATCTGGGCGGCGGTGCCGCCTTCTGCCGCGCTGGCCGTGGCGGGGATGCTGGTCGCGGTGCTGGCGGGCGTGCCGCTCGGCATCATCGCGGCAGTGCGCCAGGGCAGCGCGGTGGATGTCGCCGTGATGCTCGTGGCGCTCGGCGGCATCTCCTTCCCCGTCTTCTGGGTCGGGCTTGTGGCGATCCTTACCTTTTCCCACGCGCTCGGGCTGTTTCCTGCGCTTGGCGCAACCAGCCAGCCGGGCTTCTGGCTCGCGCTGCATCACATGGCGCTGCCGGCGCTCGTGCTCGGCCTCTCGGTCGCGGCCTATATCGCGCGGCTGACGCGCTCGGCCATGCTGGAAGTGCTCGGGCAGGACCATATCCGCGTCGCGCGTGCCATGGGCGTGCCGGAACGTCGCATCGTCTGGAAGCTGGCCTTCCGCAACGCGCTGATCCCGGTGCTGGCGGTGATCGGCGTGACCTTCGCCTGGTCGCTCGGCAACGCGATCCTGGTCGAGGCGGTGTTCAGCCGCCCCGGGCTTGGCTCCACCATCCTCAAGGCGATCCTGGCGCGCGACTATCAGCTGGTGCAGGCGGGCGTGCTGGTGCTGGCGGCTGCCGTTGTGCTGCTCAACACCGCGCTTGATCTGCTCTATGGCGCGATCGACCCGAGGCTCCGCCGCCGATGAGCGCGACTGCCGAACAGATCGACGCCGCCGCTGAGGCCGCCGCGCGCCGCCGCGCCGCCATCCGGCGCTACACGCGCCATCCGGGCTTCATGATCGGCGCGATCGGCATCGCGCTGCTGGTCGTGGTGGCGCTGTTCGCGCCCTGGATCGCGCCGCATTCGCCAACGCGCACCGACCTGATGAATAATCTGGCGCCGCCATCGGCGACCTACTGGCTCGGCACCGACCAGTTCGGCCGCTGCGTCGCCTCGCGCCTGATCCATGGCGCGCAGGTCTCGCTGCAGGTCGGCTTCTTCGTGGTGCTGATCTCGCTCAGTCTCGGGACCATCCTTGGCGCTGTGGCGGGCTATGCTGGCGGCTGGTTGGAACGCGCGCTTGTCGCGGTGATCGACATCCTGCTCGCCTTCCCCTCCTTCCTGCTGGCGCTGGCGCTGGTGGCAGCGCGGGGCAACACGCTCGACAGCATCATCCTCGCGGTCGCGATCGCCTATACTCCGCGCGTTGCCGCGGTAATGCGCTCCGTCGTGCTGACCATCCGCCCGCGTCCCTTCATCGAGGCCTCGCGCGCCATCGGGCTCACGCCCTGGAAGGTCGTGCTGCGCCACGTCATCCCGAATGCGCTGCCGCCGGTGATCGTGGTCGCGACCGTCAGCGCCGCGACGGCCATCCTGGCGGAAGCGGGTCTCTCCTTCCTCGGGCTTGGCGTGCAGCCGCCGACGCCGACCTGGGGCAACGTCATCGCCGAGGGGCAGACCTCCATCACGAGCAACCCGCTGATCTCGCTCTCCGCCGGGCTCTGCATCGCCTACACGGTTGTCGTGCTGAACCTGCTCGGCGACGGGCTGCGCGACACGCTCGATCCGCAGATGCGCCGCAACACGGGCAAGCTGCTGTGACCGCCGCCTTCGAACTCCGCGGCCTCACCGCCGCTGTCCCGGGTGAAAAGAGCGCGGTGCGCCTGGTCGAGGACGTCTCGCTTTCCGTCCGCGCCGGAGAAACGCTGGCAGTCGTCGGCGAGAGCGGCTCGGGCAAGACGGTCACCTTTACCTCCGCGCTTGGCCTGCTGCCCAAGCCCGGCCGCGTCATCGCCGGCCAGGCGCTGCTCGAGGGCGAGGATCTGCTGACCTTGCCACCAGCGGAACTGCGCCGCCGGCGCGGTGCGCGCATCGGCATGGTTTTCCAGGACCCGCTGACCGGCCTCAACCCGGTCTTCACCGTGGGCGAGCAGATCACCGAGGTGTTGCGGGCCCATCTGCCCATCAGCCGCAGCGCGGCGCGGGAGAGGGCGGTAGCGCTGCTCGCGCGGGTGCAGATCCCCGATCCTGCGCGCCGCGTGGATGACTACCCGCATCAATTCTCGGGCGGCATGCGGCAGCGCGTGCTGATCGCCATGGCCATCGCGCTCGGCCCCCGCGTGCTGATCGCGGATGAGCCGACCACGGCGCTCGATGTCACGGTGCAGGCGCAGGTCCTCGACCTGCTCGGCGATCTGCGCGCGGCGGAGGGGATGGGGATGGTGCTCATCACGCATGACCTCGGCGTGGTGGCCCGCCAGGCTGACCGCGTCGCGGTGATGTATGCCGGGCGCGTTGTGGAAACCGGCACGGTCGCGGAGGTCTTCGCGGCCCCCCGACATCCCTACACTATCTCGCTGTTCCGCAGCATTCCGGAACTGGATGCGCCGAGCGGCACGAAGCTCGCGCCGATCGCCGGCAACCCGCCCGAGCCGGCGCGGCGCCCGCCGGGTTGTGCCTTTGCGCCACGCTGCTTCGCGGTGTCGGATGCCGCCGGTTGCCGCAGCACGCGGCCCGAGCTGGCCGGCACCGGGCATCTGGCCGCCTGCCACCGCCAGGGCGCGCTGGAGGCCATGGCATGAGCGCGCTGCTGGAAGTGGAAGCGCTGCGCCGCAGCTTCGGCGGCGGCCGCGCTCTGTTCGGAGCGCCGCGCCCGGAGGTGCGGGCGGTGGACGGCGTCTCCTTCACGCTCGCGCGCGGGGAGACGCTCGGCCTGGTCGGCGAGACCGGCAGCGGCAAGAGCACGCTGGGTCGCCTGGTGCTCCGCCTGATCGAACCGAGTGCGGGGCGCGTGCGCTTCGAGGGGCAGGATGTCACCGCAGCCACGTCACGTGCGCTGCGGGCGCTGCGGCCGCGCATGCAGATGGTCTTCCAGGACCCCTATGGTTCGCTCGATCCGCGCATGACGGCGGGCGCGATCATCGCGGAGCCGATGCTCGCCCATGGCGTGCCGCGCGCCGAAGCCGCTCGCCGCGCAGCCGATATGCTCGGCCGCGTCGGCCTGTCGCCGGCGATGTCAGCGCGCTATCCGCATGAGTTCTCCGGCGGCCAGCGCCAGCGCATCGGCATCGCGCGCGCCATCGCGCTCGACCCGGCGCTGGTCGTGCTGGATGAGCCGGTGAGCGCGCTCGATGTCTCGGTCCAGGCGCAGATCCTGAACCTGCTGTCGGATATCCAGGCCCGTTCTGGTGTCGCCTTCCTGTTCATCGCCCATGACCTGGCCGTGGTGCGCCATGTCAGCGATCGCGTCGCGGTGATGTATCTCGGCCGCGTGGTGGAAATGGCGCCGCGCGATGCGCTCTACAGCGCGCCGCGCCATCCCTACACCGTCTCGCTGCTGTCGGCAGTGCCGCGGCCTGACCCGGAACGGGAACGCGGCAGGCCGCGCATCCGCCCGATCGGCGAGATCGGCAGTGCAGCCTCGCTGCCCACCGGCTGCCGCTTCCATCCACGCTGCCCGCGTGCGCGGCTTGTCGCAGCGCGTGGCGGCGACACGCTGGAGGTGGCCGGCGCCCGCCTGCCGCGCGCCTGCGTGGAGCATGACCCGGCGCTGGCGCCGGCGGGCGGCGCGGCGCATCTCGCTGCCTGCCATTTTCCCGATGAGGCCTGAGGAGACACCACGATGACCGTGACGCGCGAACAGAACTATGTCGGCGTCTTCGACGGCAAGGTCGGCTACGGCGCGAAGCCGGCCGTCATCGTCATCGATTTCACGCTGGCCTACACGACCCCCGGATCGCCCTTCTTCGCCGAAGGCGTGGTGCGCGCGGTCGCCGATACGGTGCCGCTGCTGGCCGCGGCGCGCGCGGCCGGCGTGCCGGTGATCCACACCCGCGTCGAGTACCACCCCACCGGCGCCGATGGCGGCTGGTTCGTGCGCAAGGTCCCGGCACTGCGGAAGATGGTCGCCGGCGAGCCGCTGGCGCAGATTGACCCAAAGGTCGCGCCGCTGCCGGAGGAGGTTGTGCTGGTGAAGCAGTATCCCAGCCCCTTCTTTGGCACGCCGCTCGCGCCCATGCTCGCCGCGCTCGGCGTGGACACGCTGATCCTCGCGGGTTGTTCCACCAGCGGCTGCGTGCGGGCCGGCGCGCTCGATGGCGTGCAGCATGGCTACCGAGTCGTTGTGCCGCAGGAATGCGTCGGCGACCGCCATGACGGGCCGCATGACGCCAACCTCTTCGACATCAACGCGAAGTATGGTGATGTTGTCGGGCGCAACGAGGTGATCGCCTACCTGGCCGGCCTCACGACAAAGACGGCGTGACGAGAGGAAACGAGGGATGGGAACGACCACGGTGGATGATGCCATCCGCGTCTATTGGATGACCGGCTGCTCCTCCTGTCTGCGCACGAAGGAGTTCCTGCAGAAGCACGGCGTTCCCTTCCTGTCGCGCAACGTGCTCGAGGATGAGAGCGCCTATGAGGAGCTGGACCGCTTCGGCCTGAAGCAGGTGCCGATCGTCACGCGCGGCGATGCCTGGGCGAATGGCCAAATCCTGCGCGACGTCGCGCAGCTCTGCGGCATCGCCTATGGCGCGCCGAAGATGCTGCCGGTGCCGGAGATGCGCCGGCGCCTGGACGCCCTGCTCGCTGGCACCGCGCGCTTCATCGCGCAGATGCCGGATGAGGCGCTGGCGCGCGAATTGCCGAACCGGCCGCGCAGCTTCGCCCAGCTAGGCTGGCACATCGCCAACATCGCCGACGCCTTCCTTGAGCATGAGGACGGCATCCCGCTGACCTTCGACAGCTATATGCGCGTGCCCGAACCCGCGCAGTCCGGCCGCGCCGAGCTCATCGCCTATGCCGAGACGATGCGCCGCCGCATGGACGCATGGTTCGACGGCCCTGGCCGCGACCGCGACTGGTCAAGCCGCGCTGACGTCTATTACGGCGAGCAGACGATGCACGAATTCCTGGAACGCACGGTCTGGCATGCCGGGCAGCACGTCCGGCAGTTCATGTGGGTGCTGGAAGGGCTCGGCATCGCGCCCAACGGCGCGCTCGGCCGCGAGACCTTCGAAGGTCTGCCGATGCCCGAGAAGGTTTGGGACGAGGCCAATCCGGCCAAGGTCCGGCGCGCCTCCTGAAGCGAAGCCCATGACGCCGCGCACCATCACAGAGAAGATCCTCGCCGCCCACGCGCTGGAAGGCGAGGTCGTGCCCGGCGCGATCGCGACCATCCGCCCCGATGTCGTGCTGTTGAACGACATCTCCGGCCCGCTGGCCTTCAACCAGTTCGCGGTGATGGGCGCGCAGCGCGTCTTCGACCCCGAGCGCATCGTGCTCGTCGCCGACCACTTCGCCCCGGCGAAGGATGTGGAAAGCGCCGAGCAACTGCGCCTGACCGCGCGCTTCGCTGAGCAGTACGGCCTGCGCCATCACTATGGCCCGGGCCGCGGCGGCATCGAGCACACGCTGATCGCCGAACTCGGCCTGGTCGGGCATGGCGACATCGTCTTCGGCGCCGACAGCCACACTTGCACGGCCGGCGCCTTCAACGCGCTCGGCATCGGCTTCGGATCGAGCGATCTCGCGGCCGCACTCGCCACGGGCAAGCTCTGGCTGCGCGTGCCGGCGACGATCCGCGTGGAGCTGACCGGGCGCCCCGGGCGCTTCGTCAGCGGCAAGGATGTGATCCTGGAGCTGATCCGCCGCATCGGATCGGACGGCGCGCTCGATGCCGCGCTGGAATTCGGCGGGCCGGGCGTTGCGTCGCTGCCGATGGATGCGCGCATGGCCGTTGCGAACATGGCGGTGGAAGCCGGCGCGGATTGGTGCGTGTTCGAAGGTGACGCCACCTCGCTGGCCGATATGCCGGCACGCGGCATGGCACCGCGCGCTGCCGTACTGGCCGATCCAGGTGCGACCTATCTCCGCCACATGACGATCGACCTCGATGCGCTGCAGCCGATGGTGGCGCGGCCGCCATCGCCGGCGAATGGCGCGGCGGTCGGCGAAATCGCAGGCACGCGCGTGGACCAGGTCTATGTCGGCAATTGCGCGAACGGCACGCTCACCGACCTGCGGCAGGTGGCCGAAGTGCTGCGCGGCCGTCAGGTTGCGCCGCATGTGCGCATGGTAGTGGTGCCCGCGACGCAGCGCATCTGGCGCCAGGCTCTTGCGGAAGGTCTGCTCGACATCTTCGCCGAGGCCGGGGCGGCGGTCTCGGCACCCACCTGCGGCGCGTGCTTCGGCGGCCATATGGGCATTCTCGCCGCCGGCGAGGTGGCGCTGGCGACGACGAACCGGAACTACCGCGGCCGCATGGGCCACCCGGACTCCGCCGTCTATCTGGCCAATGCCTGGGTCGCCGCCGCCGCGGCGGTGGCCGGTGAGATCGTGCCGCCCGAACAGGTCGTGGGCCAGGCTGCGGGAGGCATCGCATGAGCATCGCCGGGCGCATCCATCGGGTCGGCGACCATGTGGACACCGACGTCATCATCCCTGGCCGCTACCTGACGCTGCGGGATCAGGCGGTCCTGGGCACGCATTGCCTGGAAGGTCTCGACCCAGGCTTCGCCGCGCGCATCGCGCCGGGCGACATCCTGGTGGCCGGCCGCAACTTCGGCTGCGGTTCGTCGCGCGAGCATGCGGTGCTGGCGCTGCGCGGCGCGGGCATCGCCGCCGTGATCGCCGAAAGCGCGGCGCGCATCTTCTTCCGCAACGCCATCAACCTGGCGCTGCCGGTCATTGTCGCGCCCGAGGCGGCGCGCGCGCTGGCCGCGGGCGAGGGAGCGGAGATCGACATCGCCGCCGGTGTGATCCGCCAGGGCGCGCAATCCTGGCGCTTCCCGCCCTTTCAGGGTGAGGTCGCAGCGATCATCACGGCCGGCGGCCTCGCGGCCCGCGTCCGCGCCACCCTCGCGGCGCCAGCCCCGGGCGGCTGAGTCGGGCGCGTGCCATAAGGGCCGCGCCGGTTCGACATGATCCCACCATCCCAGTAATGCTCGCCATCAATCTCGACCGGCGGGAAACCGGGCGGCAGCGAACCACTGGCCATAACGTGGCTTGCCGTGATGCGGTGCGTCCTGCTGTCGAAATAGATCGACTCCCCGTTGCGTACGTTCACCGCCCCAAGTGACAGCCGTACGTCGCCCCGGTTGATGACATCGAAGTCCACCAACTCCTCGAGCGTCGCCTGAAGCGGTTCCGTATCGTAGTAGCTCAAGGCGCCGAGACTTCCGGCTGGCGCAAGATGCGGCGGGATCGCGCGCGGCTGATAGAAGCCCTGGATCCCGAAGACCGCAGCCGAGACGGCGCTCATCTGGTTCATGAAGGGCCGGGCGGAATCCATCCCGGCCGGCAGCACGACAGTCGATCGGGCCGAGACGCGGCTCCAGAATTCGCGCAGTCGCTCGATCCGGCGCTCGGGTGGGTTGCCGGCGATCAGCGCCGCGTTGATGGCACCGATCGACACGCCCGCGATCCAGTCCGGCGCGAAGCCCGCACCAGCGAGGCCTTCATAGACGCCCGCCTGGTAGGCGCCGAGCGCGCCACCGCCCTGCAGGACGAGAACGCGGTGTTCATGCCGCCGAAATGGTTCCGCTGTGCCGCTCTCGGGCTGTTCCCCGGCCATGCTGCTGATGTCCATGACGTCTCCCGTATCGGCTGGCGGGCCGAAGAGCTTGCATGTCCGCACTGCAGTGGCTTGGCGGCGCACATGTGCGGTGGGGCCGGCATCTGTCCGCTCGGCCAGTCAGTTCGCATGCAGTAGATAGTTGTGCGCGAGCGACAGCATTCCTCCCGAGACATTCCTGGCCTTGAATCCGTTCTGCAGGAGGATCCGCGTCGCGAGATAGGCGCGCTGGCCAGAACGGCACATCGCGTTGATCTCGCGGTCGCGCGGCAGCTCGCCAAGGCGCGCGCGAAGCTGGCCGATCGGGATGTTGAGCGCGCTAGGTGCACTTTCCACCGCAAGCTCGAATGGCTCGCGCACATCGAGCAGGAAGCCGCCTCGGGCGGTGCTCCAGTGACTGAGCGGCATGTCCCCCCGCAGCACATCCGCCGCGACCATGCCGCCGAAGTTCACCGGGTCCTTGGCGCTGCCGAAGGGGGGCGCGTAGCACAGCTCCGCCTCCTCCAGGTCATACACCGTCGCGTGCATCTGGATCAGCGCCGCGAGCGCATTGACGCGCGCCGTCACACCGTCCTCGCCGAGTGCCTGGGCGCCGAGCAGCAGCCCGTCGGATTTCCGGAAGATGACCTTCAAAGCGATCGGCTTGGCGCCCGGATAGTAGCCGGCATGCGAATTCGGATAGAGGTAGATCTTCTCGTAATCCGTGTTGCCGAGCCGCTGCAGCGCTTTCTCGCTGGCGCCGGTCCAGGCGACCACCGCGCCGAACAGCCCGATGATCGAGGTGCCCTGCGTCCCTCGGAAACGAGAGTCGCGTCCCGTGATCACATCCGCCGCGATGCGCCCCTGCCGGTTCGCCGGCCCGGCCAATGCGACGAGGCTCCATTCCCCCGTCACGTGATCCTTGACCTCGACCGCATCGCCGACGGCGAAGATGTCGGGGTCGCTGGTTCGCATCCGCTCATCGACGCGGATCCCGCCGCGCTCGCCGATCTCGAGGCCGGCCGCTTTCGCCAGCGCGGTATCCGGACGCACGCCGAGCGCGAGGATCACGACATCGGCAGGATGGACCTTGCCGGATTTCGTATGGACGGTAATCGCGCCGCCCGCGTCCTGCTCGAACGCGGCGACGCCGTCCCCGAGCGTGAGGTGGACGCCGTGCCGCGCGAGATGCGCCTCCACCATCCGCGCATTCCCTGGATCGATGGGCGGCATGACCTGCTCGGCCAGCTCGATGAGGGTGACGTCGAAGCCGCGATGGACCAGGTTCTCGACCATCTCGAGGCCTATGAATCCACCGCCGACCACCACGGCCCGCGTCTTCGGCCGTACCGTCTGGAAGCCGGAGTATTTGTCCATGCCGGACAGGAAGGCCGTGCCGCGTTCGATCCAGCGCCGGATTTCCCGCGCGTCCGGCACCGTCCGGACGTGGGAGATACCAGGCAGGTCGATACCGGGTAGCGGTGGGCGCACGGATACCGCGCCGGGGGATAGCACAAGCTTGTCGTAGCTATGCGTGGTCACATCCCCGCTCTTCACGTCGCGCAGCCTGATCTGCTTCGTCTTCGGTAGGATCTCGACGGCTTCGCAGCCGGTGCGCACATCGATGGCGAAGTGATCGCGAAACAGCTGCTCGCTGGCCACGAGCAGGCTCGATTCCTCCTTGATCACATCGCCGATGTGATAGGGCAGGCCGCAATTGGCATAGGAGACGTAGGGACCGCGCTCCACCATCAGGATCTCGGCCTTCTCGTCCAGCCGCCGTAGCCGCGCTGCGCACGACGCCCCGCCGGCAACGCCGCCCACGATGATGACTTTCATCCGCTCCTCCGATGCCTGATCGTCCCGGATGGGCGTCGCGCGCGTCGAATGGCAGGATGCGTGCCGCCGTCCGCACCGCATCCGGTTCGTCCACGCCAGCCATGCGCCGCCGCACTTGGTGCGTGGCTTGATGACGTGACGCTACCAAGGGCCGGCACGTGCCGACACGAAAGACGTTATCCCTTTTCGGCAAATGACCTGCCGCGAGTGCAGCGTTGCATCTTCTGCGCTCGTGCTGGGCAGCAAGTGTCTCGAAGCCGTGACGCGATTTGCCCAGCGGAATCCGGATATCGTTCTCGTAACCGCGTTCATGATGGACGTCTGTGAACGCCCAGGGCTCTTTCTTGGCTACCGCGCGATGAGTCGGCGACGATTCCGCGCCGACGCTCCGGCGGAGAAGCAGCCCCCATAGTGGAGCGGATGTGCATAGTGATGCAGGGGGTAGAGCCCGATGCATGTGAGTGGTGCCGCCCATGATTTCTCCATCATCGGAGGACCGTTGCACCGGCTTGGTGGCTGGCTCGGCCTCGTGCGCGGGGAGGGCGAGACGGTACGGCTCGGCCTCGCGATCGCAGTCTTCCTTTGGCTCGTCTGGTTCGTGCTAAAGCTTGTTGACGGTGCGGGCGACGAGATCTTCTCCTGGTCGCTCGTCGGTGGTCATGTCCGCATTCTTGTGGCCATCCCGATGCTCTTCGTGTGCGAGACACTCGCCAATCCCCGCATGGCGATGTTCGGGCAGGGGCTCGTGCGGATGGGGATCATGCCGGAGTCCGCCTTGCCGGCCATGCAGGCAGAGATCGAGCGGTCGGCCCGTTGGCGGGATTCCTCGCTGGCCGAGGGAGCGTGCCTGCTCATCGCGGCGCTGATGCTGGCAGCGCCGCGGGAGGTCGTTCCCGGCTCGACGGCATCCTACACGCCGGGTTTAGCAGGCGCCGACAGCCTGGCTGGACAGTGGTACCTACTCGTCTGCCTGACGGTAGTCCGCTTCCTGCTGCTCCGTTGGCTGCTGCACCTGTTCCTCTGGTACCGCTTCCTTGTCTTCGTCGCGCGGCAGGATCTCCGACTGGTCGCCATTCATCCTGACGGCGTCGCGGGTCTTGGATACCTGGAGTTGGTGCAGGCGCGGCTCGTGCTGCTTGCATTCGCGATATCGGCGATCCTCGCAGCATCCTTTGCTGAGGACATCCTTGCCGGCAGGATGGCATTTGAGGCGAGCTACCT
>JBIKSZ010000041.1:0-20395 GCA_044348345.1 Roseomonas sp.
TTGTCGTCAGTCAGCGGCCGCATGCGCGTGCCAAGCCCGGCGGCGAGCACCATGGCATGTGTGGGCGTGATCATGCCGCCTGCTCCCTCAGCGATGCGGGGTTGGCGCGCAGCCCGCTTGGCACATGCGCATCCAGAAACGCCCGCAGCGGCGCCGTGGCCGCGTGCGCGAGCGCATGCTCCAGCAGCGCCCAGCAGCGCGGGCCGTGGCGCAGGTAGTGCCACTTGCCGTCGCGCCGCGCCAGCCGCGTCCAGAGCGCAGCGACGCGCAGATGCCGCTGCGCCGCCTGCACCGCCATCGCCGCGCGGAACTCTGCCGGATCAAGGTCAGGCCGCAGCGCCAGATAGCGTGTGACCGCCGCATCCCGCACCGCGGGCGCGACATCGCGCCGCGCATCCTCGACCAGCGAAACGAGGTCATAGGCAGGATGGCCGCGCGCGGCGTCCTGGAAGTCGATGATGCCGACATGGCGCGGCGCGGCGCGCGCGGGCAGCGGCATCAGATTGGCCGGGAAGAAATCGCGATGCACGAAGCCCTCCGCCGCGAAGGGGGCCAGCATGCGCGCCATCGCCGCGTGGAATTCGGCGGTGATCTCCGGCGCGGGCGGCGTGCCGAAGACCTCCGGCCACCACCACTGCAGAAAGGTCGCCGCCGCGGTCTCGCCCATGCGCGGGGCGTCCCAGGCGGGCAGCTGCGCGGGCGGCGGCGCGGCGTGCAGCGCGGCCAGCGCTTCCGCCGCCGCCAGATACAGCGGCAGCGGATCAGCGCCCGCATCCAGCTGCGCCGCCATGGTCTCGTGCCCCAGATCCTCAAGCAGCAGGAAGCCGCGCGCCACATCGGCCGCGATCACCTCCGGCGCCGAGACGCCGATCGCCGCCAGATGCGCGCCGACCGCAAGGAAGGGCCGCACATCCTCCTGCGGCGGCGGCGCGTCCATCAGCAGCGCCGGGCGCGGGCCGCCCTGCAGCCGCACATAGAACCGGAAGGACGCATCGGAGGGCAGCGCCTCCCGCCGCGCTGCGCCGAAGCCGTGCAAGGCCAGGAAATCCTCTGCGCCCTCTCTCACAGCACCCCCTCCAGCCGGCCCGGCCAGCCTGTCAGCGTGGCGATTCGGCTGTCCTCCTCCGCACCCGGTTCCAGCGCGATGGTCAGCGCATCGGCCGGCCGCAGCGCGCCCAGCCGGTCGGGCCATTCCACCAGCACAATCCCCTCCCGCGCCTCGTCCCAGCCGAGTTCCGTGAGGTCCGCCGGACCGTCCAGGCGCCACAGGTCGAAATGGAAGGCGGGCCCGATCGGCAGCTCATAGCTCTGCACCAGCGTGAAGGTGGGCGAGGGCACTTCCAGCCGCGGATCGCCGCTGGCCGCGCGCAGGAAGGCGCGGGCGAAGGTGGATTTTCCGGCCCCGAGCGGGCCTTCCAGCAGGATCGAATCGCGCGGCCGCGCGCGCGCGGCCAGACGCGCGGCCAGCGCCTCGGTCGCGGCGGAATCAGCAAGCGGCAGGGTCACGGGCTTGTGCATGCGGGGATGCGGGCAATCTGCCCTCTTGCAGGGGGCCGGCACAAGCGGCGGGTTCGCGGTTTGATCGCGCGGCGGCGCTGCGCTAGGTCACCCACCTTTGTTCGAGGAATCCAGCAAGATGTCCGCCAGGGTCGAGACGGATGTGGCGATCATCGGCGCGGGGCCGGTCGGGCTCTTCGCCGTGTTCGAATGCGGCATGCTGCGCATGAAATCCGTGGTGATCGACACGCTGGAGGCCATCGGCGGCCAATGCGCCGCGCTGTACCCCGAGAAGCCGATCTTCGACATCCCCGCCCACCCCGAGATCGCCGGCGCCGACCTGATCGCTGCGCTGGAGAAGCAGGCGGCCCCCTTCCACCCCACGATGCTGCTCGGCCGCCGGGTGGAGACGCTGCGCCAGGTTGCGGGCGGGTTCGAGCTTGGCACTAGCGCGGGCGACACGGTGGCCTGCAAGGCGGTGATCCTGGCCGCCGGCGCCGGCGCCTTCGGCCCGAACCGCCCGCCGCTCGATGGCCTTGCGGCCTACGAGGCCTCCGGCGCCGTGCGCTACATGGTCGCGCGGCGGGAGGAGTTCAGGGGCAAGCGCGTGGTGATCGCGGGCGGCGGTGACAGCGCGGTGGATTGGGCGCTGAGCCTGAAGTCGGTGGCCGCCAAGGTCACCGTGGTGCATCGCCGCGACAAGTTCCGCTGCGCCCCCGAAAGCGCCGCGCAGCTGAAGGAGGCCGCCGATCGCGGCGAGATCGAGATGGCCGTCCCCTACCAGCTGCACGCGCTGCAAGGCACGGGCGGCGCGCTGGACGCGGTCGAGGTCGCCACTCTGAAGGGCGAGGTGAAGGCGATCCCCGCCGATCACCTGCTTGCCTTCTTCGGGCTTTCGATGGAACTCGGCCCGATCGCGGAGTGGGGCCTCGGTATCGCGCACAAGCATATCGAGGTCGCGCCCGCGACCTGCGAGACGAACATCCCGGGCGTCCACGCCATCGGCGACATCGCGACCTATCCGGGCAAGCTGAAGCTGATCCTGCAGGGCTTCTCCGAAGCCGCCATGGCCGCCCACGCCATCCACCCGCGCGTCTTCCCTGGCGAAGCGCTGCACTTCGAATACAGCACCAGCAAGGGCGTGCCAGTTTCTGGGTAGAGCGGCCACGGGCAGGGACATCGTCCCTCCCCGAGAACGCTCTCAAGCCGCCGCCCGCACCGACGACGCCGCGTTCTCGTTCGCGGCCTTCAGCAACGCCTGACGGTAGCGTTCACGGCGCCATTGCAGCAGGCGCCAGGCGCCCTTCGCCGCCAGGTCCGACAGGCGCCCGCGCGGTTCCAGGCCGATCGACTTGAAGATCATGCCCATGCCGCGCTCGACATGGCGGAAGCGGTAGTGGTTCATCGCCCGGCCCATATAGGCCGCGATGCAGCGATCGTGGTCATAGGGCGTGCCGAGTGGCTCGTTGCCGCAGTGATAGGCATAGGCGAGTTCGTCATCCTCGCTCTCGCCGATGCGGCCCGCCGCGACCTTCAGGCGCTGCACAAAGGTCAGGTTCTCGCGCGCCAGGTAGCGCTTCATGTGGTCGTAGAAGAGCTTGAAGTGGCGGTATTCGTCGGCCGCGATCTGGCGGCAGATCTCCTGCAGCACCGGCTCCTGCGACGCTTCGCCGAGCGCGGTGTAGTAGCTGGAGGTTCCGGTCTCCACCATGCAGCGCGCGATCAGCTCGCCGGTGCGGCTGCCGCGGATGGAGGCATCGGCCTTGGTGTCGATCTTGAAGCTCTCGCGGTAGCGCGCGAAGGCGGCGTGGAAATCCCAAGCCGGGTCCGCGAGCATCGCCCATTTGCCGAGCGCGTCGCCGTGCTGGATTTCCTCGACCGCCCAGTTCTCGGCCGCCTGCTGGAAGTCGGGATCGTCGCGGAAGACGGATTTCAGATAGAGCGCATAGTCATCGCCATTGCGCTCTACCATCGCGGCCGCCTTCACCAGCGGCACAACGTCGGGATCCAGCGTGGACGGATCGAAGCGGTCCCAGGCCACC
The DNA here is from genome assembly GCA_044348345.1 of Roseomonas sp. Classification (GTDB taxonomy): domain Bacteria; phylum Pseudomonadota; class Alphaproteobacteria; order Acetobacterales; family Acetobacteraceae; genus Falsiroseomonas. The sequence goes on from JBIKSZ010000041.1 coordinate 3,540, forward strand.
TGCTCGATTCGCCAGTGCTTCATGGTCCCCCCTGAAACGCGAAAGCCGTCCACAACCCTATGTTTTGTGGACGGCTTCCGGTTTCAAGCGCCCGGAGTGGGGCGGGGGGAGCAATCAGGCGGCCTGGGCGGCCTGCAGCATGGCACGCGCCGAGAGGAGGCGGGCCATGACGGCGTCGCGCTTTTCCGGCGTCTCACCCGCCGCCGCGTTGTAGGCGGCTTCGGCGTCGCGCACACGGGCCTCGGCATCCGCACGAGACAGCTGGGCCACGGGCGTCGCCTCATCCGCGAGGACGGTGCAACGCTCCGGCGTCACCTCGGCGAAGCCGCCGCCGACGAAGAGCTGGTCGGTCACCTGGCCGTTCGACGTTACGCTGATGACACCGCCGCGGAGTGCGACGATCATCGGCGCGTGGCCGGGCAGCACGCCCATCTCGCCCTCGGCCGCCGGCAGCACCGCCATCTCGACGGCGCGGCTCAGCAGCAGCTTCTCGGGGCTGACCAGTTCGAGCTGGAAGGTCGCCATGGTGCTGTCCTTTCGGGACGGCGGCTTACGCCGCCGCCTTCAGGCTTTCCGCCTTCTTCACCGCGTCCTCGATCGTACCGACCATGTAGAAGGCGGCTTCCGGCAGGTGGTCATACTCGCCGGAGATGATCGCGGCGAAGCTGCGGATCGTGTCCTCGAGCTTCACGAACACGCCCGGCGAGCCCGTGAAGACCTCGGCGACGTGGAAGGGCTGGCTCAGGAAGCGCTGGATCTTGCGCGCGCGCGCCACGACCAGCTTGTCCTCTTCCGAGAGCTCGTCCATGCCCAGGATGGCGATGATGTCCTGCAAAGACTTGTAGGTCTGCAGGATGCGCTGGGTTTCACGCGCGACGCGGTAGTGCTCCTCGCCAACAACGCGCGGGTCGAGGCCGCGCGACGTGCTGTCCAGCGGGTCCACCGCCGGGAAGATCGCCATCTCCGCGATGGAGCGCGACAGCACGGTGGTGGCGTCGAGGTGCGCGAAGGACGTCGCGGGCGCCGGGTCGGTCAGGTCGTCGGCGGGCACGTAGATCGCCTGCACCGAGGTGATCGAGCCCTTCTTGGTGGAGGTGATGCGCTCCTGCAGCGCGCCCATATCGGTGGCGAGCGTCGGCTGATAGCCCACCGCCGACGGGATGCGGCCGAGCAGCGCCGACACTTCCGCGCCCGCCTGGGTGAAGCGGAAGATGTTGTCGATGAAGAACAGCACGTCCTGGCCCTGCTCGTCGCGGAAGTACTCCGCCATCGACAGACCCGACAGCGCCACGCGCGCCCGCGCGCCCGGCGGCTCGTTCATCTGGCCATAGACCAGCGCCACCTTCGAACCGTCGGTGTTGCCTTCGTTCAGCTTGATGACGCCCGCGTCGCACATCTCGTGATAGAGGTCGTTGCCTTCACGCGTACGCTCGCCGACGCCGGCGAAGACGGACACGCCGCCATGCGCCTTCGCGACGTTGTTGATCAGCTCCTGGATGGTAACGGTCTTGCCGACGCCAGCGCCACCGAACAGGCCGATCTTGCCGCCCTTCAGGTAGGGCGCGAGCAGGTCGATGACCTTGATGCCCGTGACCAGGATCTCCGCACTCGTCGCCTGGTCTTCGAACAGCGGCGCCTCGCGGTGGATGGTGTACATCTTCTCCGCCACCACCGGGCCACGCTCGTCAATCGGCTCGCCGATGACGTTCAGGATGCGGCCGAGCGTGCCGTTGCCCACGGGGACCGCGATGCCAGAGCCGGTATCCGTAACCTCGGTGCCGCGGACCAGGCCGTCGGTCGTGTCCATGGCGATGGTGCGCACGGTGCGCTCGCCGAGGTGCTGAGCAACCTCGAGCACCAGCGTCTGCTCGCCGATCTTGAGGGTGAGCGCGTTCAGGATGGCGGGCAGCTCGGACGGGAACTGCACGTCCACGACGGCGCCCAGGACCTGCGTGACCTTGCCGACATTGTTCTTCATGGCTGGTTCGTGCTCCTCAGACCGCCTCGGCACCGGAGATGATCTCGATCAGCTCCTTGGTGATGTTGGCCTGTCGCGTACGGTTGTAGTTGAGCGTGAGCTTGTTGATCATCTCGCCGGCGTTGCGCGTGGCGTTGTCCATCGCGTTCATCTGGCTGCCGTAGAAGCCGGCATTGTTCTCCAGAAGGGCGCGATAGACCTGGATCGCCAGGTTGCGCGGCAGCAGCGTGGCGAGGATCTCCTCCTCCGCCGGTTCGTATTCATAGAGCGCCTGCGCGCCCGCCGCTTCGGTGGGCTTCGCCTCGGGCAGCGGCGCGGGGATCAGGCGCTGTTCGGTCGGCACCTGCGTGATCACGCTCTGGAAGCGGTTATACAGCAGGGTGCAGGCGTCGAACTCGCCGCCCTCTAGCATCGCGGTGATGCGGTCGGCGATCTCGGACGCGTCCTCGAAGCCGATGCGCTTCTTCCCCATGAAGGTAACCTCGCCAACGATGTGGCGGGGGAATTCGCGCTTGAGATAGGCGGCGCCCTTCCGGCCGACGGAGAGCACCTTGACGGTCTTGCCCTCGGCTTCCAGCGCGCGGATGCGGGTGCGTGCGAAGCGGCCGATATTGGTGTTGAACGGACCGGCGAGGCCACGGTCGGCGGTGACGACGACCAGCAGCTGCACCTTGTCGCCGCCGGTGCCGACCAGCAGCTTCGGCGCGTCAGGGCTGCCCGCGACCGAGGCGCCGAGGGAGGCGAGCATGCGCTCCATCCGCTCGGCGTAGGGACGCGCCTGTTCGGCCTGAGACTGGGCACGGCGGAGCTTGGCCGCCGCGACCATCTTCATGGCCTGGGTGATCTTCCGCGTGGACTTCACGGAATTGATCCGTCCACGAAGCGCCTTCAGGCTGGGCATGGGATAGGTTCGCCTTCCCCTAGATCCGGGCCGCGATCAGGCGAAGGTCTTGGCGAAGTCGTCGAGGAAAGCGACCAGCTTCGCCTCGGTGTCCTTCTTGATCTCGCGGTCGGTCCGGATCGAGCCCAGGATCTCCGGCGCGCGGGTCTTCATCTCGGACAGCATGCGCCGCTCGAACTCGCCGACCTTGTTCACCGGGATGCGGTCCAGATAGCCGCGCGTGCCGGCGAAGATCGCCGCCACCTGCTCCTCGACCGGAACCGGCTTGTACTGCGGCTGCTTCAGCAGCTCCGTCAGACGCGCGCCGCGCGCCAGCAGCGCCTGCGTCGTCGCATCGAGGTCGGAGGCGAACTGTGCGAAGGCCGCCATCTCGCGGTACTGGGCGAGCTCAAGCTTGATCTTGCCCGCGACCTGCTTCATCGCCTTGATCTGCGCGGCGGAGCCGACGCGCGAGACCGACAGGCCGACGTTCACGGCGGGGCGGATGCCCTTGAAGAACAGCTCCGTCTCCAGGAAGATCTGCCCGTCGGTGATCGAGATCACGTTCGTCGGGATATAGGCGGAGACGTCGCCGGCCTGCGTCTCGATGACCGGCAGCGCCGTCAGCGAGCCCGCGCCGAAATCGTCGTTCATCTTCGCCGCGCGCTCCAGCAGGCGCGAATGCAGGTAGAACACGTCGCCCGGATAGGCCTCACGTCCCGGCGGGCGGCGCAGCAGCAGCGACATCTGGCGGTAGGCGACGGCCTGCTTCGAAAGGTCATCGTAGAAGATGACCGCGTGCATGCCGTTGTCGCGGAAGAACTCGCCCATCGCGCAGCCGGTGTAGGGCGCGATGTACTGCATCGGCGCCGGGTCGGAGGCGGTGGCGGCGACGACGATGGAATACTCCATCGCGCCGTTTTCCTCGAGCGTCTTCACCAGCTGCGCGACGGTGGAGCGCTTCTGCCCGACCGCGACGTAGATCGTGTAGAGCTTCTTCGACTCGTCGTCGCCGGCGTTGATCGTCTTCTGGTTGATGATGGTGTCGAGGATCACCGCCGTCTTGCCGGTCTGGCGGTCGCCGATCACCAGCTCGCGCTGGCCGCGGCCGATCGGGATCAGCGCGTCGATCGCCTTGATGCCCGTCTGCATCGGCTCATGCACCGACTTGCGCGGGATGATGCCGGGCGCCTTCACCTCAACGCGGGTGCGCTTGTCGGCGACGATCGGGCCCTTGCCGTCGATCGGGTTGCCGAGGCCGTCCACGACGCGGCCGAGCAGGCCCTTGCCCACCGGCACGTCCACGATCGAGCCGGTGCGGCTGACCGTGTCGCCCTCGCGGACCGACTTGTCGTCGCCGAAGATCACGATGCCGACATTGTCGGTCTCGAGGTTCAGCGCCATGCCCTTGAGGCCGGCGGAGGGGAACTCCACCAGCTCGCCGGCCATGACGTTCTGCAGGCCGTAGACGCGCGCGATGCCGTCACCGACGGTCAGCACGGTGCCCACTTCGGCCACGTTGGCCTCAGCGTCGAAGCCCGCGATCTGCTGCTTCAGGATCTCCGAGATCTCGGCAGGACGGATATCCATGTCAGGCAGCCCCCTTCATCACGTACTGCAGTCGCTGCAGCTTGGACTTGATCGAGTTGTCGTAGAGGCGCGAGCCGATGCGGACCACGAGCCCCCCGAGAAGAGAGGGGTCCACGCGTTCCTGCAGCTGCACGCCGGAGAAGCCGGCCTCCGTCAGCCGCGCGACAATCTGCGCGCGCTGCGTGGCCGAAAGCGGATGGGCGGTGACGACCTGCGCGATCTGCTGGCCACGGCGCGCAGCCAGCTGCGTCCCGAAGGCAGCCGCGACCTGCGGCAGGGCGCCAAGGCGCCGGTTATGGATCAGCACGCCGACCAGGTTGCGCACCTCGATGCCGATGCCCGCCTTGGCGATGATGGCGAAGGCGCCACGGCGCTGCGCCCCGGAATCGAGCCGCGGATCGGCGACGAAGGCGCGGAAGCCCGCATCCTCGCGCCACAGGCGGAACAGCGTCTCGAGGTCGGCGGCGATGCGGTCGGCTGCGCCCGGTTCCTTCTGGCGCAGATCGTCCACGATCCCGAGCAGCGCGAGCGCATAGCGCTCGGCAAGGCCGGTCGGGCTGGGGGCCTCCTGCGAGGCCGTGCTGGTCGTCGTGGCGGAGGCCAACGGTCCCGGTCCTGTATCTGGCGGCGCGCCTGGTGTCGGCGCGGCACGAGGATGCGCGTGAGGGGAGAGCGTTAAGCCACCCCCCGCAGCGGCGGCGGCGCCTTACCATGCGCTATGCGGCACGTAAATATGCTGCACTGCCCCAAAGCGCGCCGGGCACCCGGTCAGGCGCCTCGGCCGGGGCTCGGCTTGTCGTGCGCGATCAATGGCTTGCTAGCGACTGCCCAGCAGCACCAGCACAACGCCGGCCACCACAACAAGCGAACCGATCATGTCCGCCCGCTTCGCCTTTTCCTTCAGATAGAAGCGGCTGAAGGCCAGGGTGAAGAGGATCTCCACCTGCCCCACGGCGCGCACCAGCGCCACTGGCGCCAGGGCGAAGGCCGAGAACCAGCAGGCCGAGCCGAGCGCCGACAGCGCGCCAACCTGGGCCGAGTTCCGCCAAGTGGCAAAGACGGCGCGGATCGAGGCCGGCTCGGTCCAGGCCAGCCAGGTGCCCTGCATCAGCGTCTGCAGCGCATTGGTCACGACCAGCAGCAGCAGCGCCTTATGGATCAGGTCGGCGCCCGGCATGTCCTGGTTGGCCGCCCGGATCATCACGCTGGTGAAGGCGAAGCAGAATCCGGCGCCGATCCCGCAGAGCGCGGCCGGCTGGGTGATGCCCCGCAGCAATTCGCCCGGGGACGTGCCACGCCCGGCCAGCGACAGGTACAGCACCCCCCCGACACCCACCGCGATACCGAGCCAGGACAGGGCCGCCAGGTGCTCCCCCAGCAGCAGCACGCCGATCGCCGCCGCCTGCACCGCCTCGGTCTTCGCATAGGCCGTGCCGGCGGCGAAGTTGCGGTGGCCGAAGGCCATGATCAGCAGGTTGGTGCCGAGGATCTGCGCGAAGCCGCCCAGCGCGCACAGCAACAGCGCCCAGAGCGTCAGTTGCGGCAGGCCCGCCCCCGCCACCGCGCCATAGCCCAGCAGCAGGACAAGCCCGACTGGCACGCCATAGAGGTACCGCACCACCCCCGCCGCATTGACGGACAGCTCGCCGCGCAGCCTTTGCTGCAGGGCGGTGCGCCAGCATTGGAACAGGGCGGCCACGGCGCTCGCCGCCACCCAGGGCGCGATCATGCCCCGTGCCTCACCCGAGCCGGGGGTCGAGCCACGGCCGGTCCATACGCTGCCAGGGCGCATGCGGCCCCGGGCCCAGCCGGATGCCGAGCCCCGGCGCCTGCGGGAGGGGTGCCGTACCCTGCACGAAGCGCAGGCTCTCGCCCTCCACCATCTCGAAGAAGGCCTCCGTCTCCCCGAACTGCACTTCCAGCAGGAGAAAATTCGGGATGACGGCGCAGAGATGCACGGAATGGGCGTGGCAGACTGGCCCGGTCGGGTTGTGCGGCGCGATCTCGACGCCCGCGGTCTGCGCCAGGGCGGCGATCCGCCGGATCTCCTCAAGCCCGCCGGCATGCTTCGCATCCGGCATCAGCACGTCATAGCAGCCCGCCTCCACCATGCGCCGATAGGCAGCAAGCCCGGCCAGCGTCTCCGCGCCCGCCAGCCGCATGCCGCGCGCATTGGTCAGCGACCGCAGCCGCGCGATCTCGGGCAGGTTGGCGTCCGCGATCGGGCATTCCAGCCAGAACAGCCCGAACTCCGCCACGTCGCGGATCAGCCCCGCCGCGCCGCCGGGCGAGAAGCGCCAATGCGCATCCACCATCACCTCGATGCCTGAACCCACGGCGGCCCGCACCGCGGCGATGCGCGCGAGCCCTTCGGCGTAAGCCCCGCGGTTCGCCGGGGAGAACCCGTCCTCCCACACCAGCGGGTCGAAGGGGGCGAGCTTCACGGCGCCGAACCCCGCCGCCACGGCGCGCTGTGCGGCGGCCGCGAAGCCCTCGGGGCTGCGTGGGTTCGCGCCGCGATTGATGTTGGCATAGAGCGGCACGCTCTCGCGCAGCGCCCCGCCGAGCGCGAGGTGCAGCGGCTGGCCCGCGCGCTGCGCCGCAAGATCCGCCAGCGCCTGGTCGAAGGCCGAGAGTACGGTCGCCGCGACCAAGCCCCCCGGCGCATGCGGGATCAGCCGTGCCAGCCGGTTGCGGTGCCGCGCATCCGCGCCGGTGACATTCGCGGCCAGCCGCGCGGCCTCGGCCTCCAGCAGCGGTTCCTGGTTCGCCAGCGTGCATTCGCCAAGGCCCGTGCGGCCATCCTCGGTCCGCACCTCCAGGAAGCACCAATTGGTCTTGGGCGTGACGTTGATGCCGCGGAAGGCGACCGCTTCGATGCGCATCATTCGGCCCGGATATTCGCGCTCTGCGCCAGGTCGCGCCACTTGGCGATGTCGCTGCGTACGCGCCGCATCAGCTCTTCGGGCGTGCCGGTCGCGACCTGGCCGCCGATCAGCTTCACGCGCTCCTGCACCTCCGGCAGGCGGCCGATGCGCTGCACTTCCTGCACCAAGCGGTCCACGATAGGGCGTGGCAGGCCGGGCGGGCCGAACAGCGCGTTCCAGGCGATGGTCTCGAAGCCCGGCAGGCCGCTTTCGTCGAGCGTCGGCACGTCGGGCAGGTCAGGCCATCGCTGCAGGCTGGACACGGCGAGCAGCCGCACCTCACCGCGGGCAACGAAGGGCATAACGTTGACCAGGTTGCCGATCAGGAAGGGCGCGTCGCCCGTGATCACCGCCTGGGCCATCTGCGGGGCGCCGCGGTAGGGGATATGCTCCATCTCCACGCCCGCCATCTTCTTGAACAACTCGGCCGAGAGATGCGCGGAGGAGCCGACGCCGCCGCTGCCATAATTGTAGTGGTTGCGCGGCTGCGCCTTGATCGCCGCGATCAGCGCAGCGACCGTCTGCACCGGGAAGACGCGCGGGTTCACCACCAGCGCATTGGGCCCGGTCACCAGCAACGAGATGGGCGTGAAGTCGGTTTCGAGATTGTAGGGCAGGTCGCGGTAGATCGCCGCGTTGATGCCGTTGGAACCGGCATTGCCAAGCAGCAGCGTGCTGCCATCGGGCGCCGCGCGGAACACATTCTCCACGCCCACGCGCCCTCCCGCGCCGGGGCGGTTGTCCACCACGAAGGACTGGCCGAAGGCGCGTTCCAGATGGGGCGCGAAGAGGCGGATGGTGGTGTCGTTCCCACCGCCCGGCGCGCCCGGTTCCACGATGCGCACGGGTCGCGTCGGCCAGGCCTGCGCGCGTGCGGCGGATGGCAGGGCCAGTGCGGCCGCGGCCAGCATGGCGTGGCGTCGGAGCATGGGGCGTCTCTCCCTTGTGTCAGGGCATGATCGCGCGGTGCGGCGGCTGCGACCAGGGGGGGACGAATCGCCCGATCCGCCCGGAGTGGCAACAATCTTGGCCTCTCCGGCGGCCGCGTTCATGCCATGCTCCCGCCACGTGGCACGGCTCCCCTGCGCCGCGGAACAGGAGGACCCATGCGCCGCCTCGCCGCCCTTGCCCTGCTCGTCGCGCCGGCCGCCCTCGCCCTGCTGGCCGCACCCGCCGCCCACGCGCAGCCCGCGCCGGGCATCACCCCCTTGCCAGAGACGGCGCTGCACCTGGCCGAGACAGCCGAGGTCGCGCGCGCACCGGACGAGGTCGTGGCCGTGCTCCGCGCGGAGGCGCGCGGCGGCTCGGCCGCCACGGTGCAGGAGGCGGTGAACCGCGCCATGGCGCAGGCGGTCGCGCGCGCAGCCGCGGTGCCAGGCGTCAGCGCCACCACCGGCGGCTACTGGACCACACGGGTGCAGGATGGCGGCAGCTGGCAGGCCAGCCAGCAGCTGACGCTCCGCAGCGGCAACGGCGCCGCACTGCTCGAACTCGCGGGCGCGCTGCAGCAACAGGGCCTGGCGCTCGGCTCGCTCAACTGGACGCTGCGGCGCGACACCCAGCGCGCGGCACGAGAGGAGGCCTCCCAGCTGGCGCTGGATGCGATCCGGCGCCGGGCAGATGCGGTGGCCGCGCAGCTCGGCCTCGTGGTCGTCGGCCTGCGCGAGGTGCGGATCGATGCGCCAGACCGCGGCCCGCGCCCGATGATGGCCATGGCCGCCGCCCGCTCCGCCGGCGCCGCGCCGCCCGTCGCGGTGGCCGAGGACATCCAGGTCGCCGCAACGGTCGAGGCGGTGGCGATTCTCCGCCCGCGCTGAACGGCGCGGCGGATTACTGCAGGAAGGGGTTGGATCGCCGCTCCGCGCCGAAGGTCGATCCCGGGCCATGGCCGCAGAGGAAGCGGACCTCATCACCCAGCGGCAGCAGCTTGTCCTTGATGGAAGCGATCAGCGCCGCGTGGTCGCCATAGGGGAAATCCGTCCGCCCGATCGAGCCGCGGAACAGGACATCGCCCACCACCGCGAAGCCCAGCGCGGCGGAGACGAACACCAGATGCCCCGGCGTGTGGCCCGGGCAATGCAGCACGGCAAACGCCTTGCCCGCGATGGCGACCGTCTCGCCCTCCGCAAGCCACTGGTCGGGCACGCAATCGGCCAGGCCATCGATGCCGTATTGCGCCGCCTGCGCCGCAATGCCCGCGAGCAGCGCCTCGTCGCGCCGGTCGGGGCCGAGGATCGGCACCTTCGCGCCTTGCGTCGCCTCCAGCGCGCGCTGCAGCTCGGCCGCGCCGCCGGCATGGTCGAGGTGCCCGTGGGTGAGCAGGATGTGATCCACAGCGAAGCCGCCGCGCGCGATCGCCTCCAGGATGCGGGGCACATCGCCGCCGGGGTCGATCACCGTCCCGCGGGCGCTCTCCGCATCCCAGATCAGGGCGCAATTCTGCTGGAAGGGCGTGACGGCGACCTGGGCGGCCTGGATCTTCGGCATGCGCCCCAACTGCCGCCAGCGCCGCCTTGCGTCAATGCAGCCGGGGTTCTTCGCGCCACGGGTCGCGCGCCAGGCGCGCGAAGATCTGCCGCGCCTGCTCGGCGGAGGCCCCGCGGACCACCTCCCGCATTTCCTCCCGGCTCCACATCCAGGATTGCACCGGATCGTCGCGCATCGACCATTCGGGGAAGGACCGGAAGGGCGCATCGCCGCACCACAGCAGCGAGACCTCCACATGGCGATCGTCGCGCAGGATGCGCGCGAAGGTCTCCGTCACCTTGCTGCGCGGGCCTTCCAGCATCTGCAGGAAGACATCGTTACGGCAGATCAGCGCGCCCGTCACGCCATTCGCGGCATTGTGCCGCCGCGCGGAGAGCAGGATGTCATCGAGCGTGCCCCCCTCGAAGCCGAAGGGGCGGGAGACGTAGATCAGCTGCATCAGGCGCATTGGGCTGCGCTCCGTCGTGACGATGCAGGCTACACCCGTTCAGCGCCGGCCGAACAGCTTTTCGAGTTCCGCCCGGCCCAGCCGGATGAAGGTGGGGCGGCCATGGCTGCAGGTGGCCGCGCGCGGCGTCGCCTCCATCTGGCGGAGCAGGGCGGCCATCTCCGCCCCCCCGAGCCGCCGCCCGGCGCGGATCGAACCGTGGCAGGCGAGCCGTGCGACTGCCGCATCCAGCCGGTCCGCGAGCGCCAGCGCCTCCCCGCTCTCGGCCAGTTCCTCGGCCAGGTCCGCCAGTAGCGGCTTCACCTCCGGCGTGCCGAGCAAGGCGGGTGTGGCGCGCACCAGCACCGCCCCAGGCCCAAAGCCCTCGATCTCCAGCCCGAGCCGCGCCAGCGCCTCGGCCGCGTCCAGCAGCCGCGCGACATCCGCGCCGGGCAGCTCCACCACCTCGGGCAGCAGCAGCGGCTGGGCGCGCACCGCGCCGCCGGCCAGCTGCGCGGCCAGCGCTTCATGGGTCAGGCGCTCATGCGCGGCGTGCTGGTCCACCAGCAACAGCGCGCCATCCGGCGCCTCTGCCAGCACATAGGTGGCGAAAAGCTGCGCGACGGGCCGGCCGAGCGGGCCTTCCTCCGCCGGCTCCAGGGGGGGCGGGGCTTGGGCCGGGGCGGGACCCGGCCGGAAGCCGAGCGGCAGGCGCGGCGCCGGCGGACGCGGCGGAACCGGCTGCGGCCGCCATCCCGGCAGGGGCTGCCAGGCGGGCAGGGGCGGCAGAGCTTCCGCGAAGCCGGGGCTAGCGACCTCGGGCGCGGCCTCGGCGAAGGGCATGCCCGCGCTCTCCGGCTGCGCGCCTGGCACGGATGCTACGCCGACCGCCAGCGACCGGCGCAGCGCGGAGATCAGCATGCCCCGCACACCCTCCGCCTCCCGGAAGCGGAGCTCGGTCTTCATCGGGTGGACATTCACATCCACCGCCTCCGGCGGCAGGTCGAGGAACAGCGCCGCCGCCGGATGCCGCCCGCGCGGGATCAGCTCTCGATACGCCACGCGCAGCGCCGCGCGCAGCTGCGGGTCGCGCACGGGCCGGCGGTTGACGACCAGATGCTGGAATTCCGCGGTCGCCCGCGTGTGGGTCGGCGCGGCCGCCAAGCCCGTGAGTGTCATCCCCGCCCGCTCCGCCACGACCGGCAGGGCGGCGGCGGCGAACTCCGCGCCGAGCAGGGCGGCAATCCGCGCCTCCCGCGGCTGCGGCGGCAGGGCAAGCACGGCACGGCCATCGAGCTCGACGCGGAAGCCGACCTCGGGCCAGGCCAGGGCGAGACGGCGCACCGCCTCCACCGCCGCCTCGGCCTCGGTGCGGGGTGATTTCAGGAAGGCGCGGCGCGCCGGCGTTGCGAAGAACAGGTCGCGCACATCGACCCGCGTCCCGGGGGCGCCGGCGGCGGGCGTGACCGGCGATTTGCGCCCACCCTCCACCGTGATGGCATGCGCTGCCCCCTCCCCCTGGCGGGAGGTGAGCGTCAGCCGCGCCACCGCGCCGATCGAGGGCAGCGCCTCGCCCCGAAAGCCAAGCGTGGCGATGCGGAACAGCGCCGCTTCCTCGGGCAGCTTGGAGGTGGCGTGGCGCTCCACCGCCAGCTCGAGGTCGGCGGCGGTCATGCCCACCCCGTCATCCTCGACCAGGATGCGGCCGATCCCACCGTCTTCGAGCGTCACCGCGATGCGCGTCGCGCCGGCATCCAGCGCGTTCTCGACCAGTTCCTTCACGGCTGCGGCTGGGCGTTCCACCACCTCGCCGGCGGCGATGCGGTTGGCGGTGGTCTCCGGCAGCAGGCGAATCAGCGGCACGGCCATGGCCCGGAGATGCGCTTCCGGGCCGTGCGGGGCAAGGGTGATGTGAGCCGGGCATGGGCCCGCCATCGCGGACGCCCCCCGGGGCAGGCCCGCGGGTGACGGCGTTCGCCGTCACCCGAGCCCGTTCAGGCGAAGAGGAAGTCGGTGGAGGACAGGCTCCTGACGCCAACGACATGGCCGATCAGCTCGTCCGTCGAGCCGAAGCGCCGGTTGCCGTCGGTGTCGGCGTAGATCCCGATCCCACTGAACCCGCCGATGTTCATCGAGCGGAGGAAATAGGCGCCGACATCGTCGGAGAGCTGGATCTTGTCGCCCGCCTGGAAGTCCGTGATCCGGGCATAATCCCCGGTGCCCGCGCTACGGGCGTTGCCGTCATTGTAGAAGACGCCGCGCGCATCGCCGAAGAGGAAGAGGTCGTTGCCCGCGCCGCCGGTCAGGACATCGATCGTGCCCCGGCCGAGAGACGTGCCCGATTGCGGCACGCCGCTGATCGTGTCGGCGCCGGCCGTGCCGACAAGCCTGTCGTTCCCGGTCGTGCCGTAGATGAAGGACCCGGGCGGCGGGGGCGGGGGTGGGGGCGGCGCGCCGGTGTCGAAGCGCAGCATCGCCTCGGCATCGAGGCGCCCGCCCGTCACCGTCTTGCCCGCCAGCGAGGAGGTGGCGATCACCGATCCCACCAGCGCATCGCGGATATCGTCGGCCGTCGCGCCGGCATTCTGCGCGGCGTAGAGCGCGATCGCCCCCGTCACATGCGGCGCGGCCATGGAGGTGCCGCTCAACGTGCCATAGCCGCCATTGGCCAGGGTCGAATAGATCGAGGCGCCAGGCGCCGCGAGATCCACTGTCTTCGCACCGAAATTCGAGAAGGAGGCGAGCCCGCCCGTGCTTGTGAGGGCGGCCACCGAGATAACCGCCTCATAGCCGGCGCTGGCCAGCGTGCTGTAGTTGGATGGAAAATTGGCGGTTGTGTCCGTGTTCACCGCCGAGTTGCCGGCGGCCGCCACGAACAGGATGCCATCCTTAGCGGCCCGGTCGATGGCGCCCTGCATCGCCGAGGAATAGCCGCCGCCGCCCCAGGAATTGTTGGTCGCGACGAAATCCTGGCCGACCGCCTTCGCGCCGGCCGCGGTAAAGTAGTCGATCGCCTTGACCGCGTTGGAAATGGCGCCCGAACCATTCGCCGCGAGGAATTTCAGCCCGACGATCTGCACATCCCACGCGACGCCCGCCACGCCCGTGCCATTGCCGCCCTTCGCGCCGATCGTGCCGCTGACATGCGTGCCATGGCCGTTGTCGTCGAAGGGATCATTGTCGTTGTTAACGAAGTCCCAGCCGATAAGGTCGTCGCGATACCCGTTGCCGTCCTCGTCGAGGCCATTCTCCCACCGGATGTCGTTCAGCAGGTCGCCGGCATCGATCCGGGCATTTCCGTTGAAATCCCTCACGAAGGACGCATTCACGGCGCTGTTCAGGTCGCGGAAGGTGATCAGCGCATCGCCATCCACATCGGCCAGTTTGGAGCGGAAGGAGATCGGGATTTCGCGCTGGTTCAGCCAGACATTCTGAAACAGATCGGCATGGGTGTAGGCGATGCCGGTGTCCACGACGCCGACCACCACCTTGGTCGAGCCGATCGCACCCTTGGCCCAGGCCTCGCCCGCCTGGCTGCCAAAGGCGTTCTTCGGGGTCGTGGCGTCCCCATACATCCCCCAGAGCGAGCCATTGGTGTAGCCGGTGTCGTTGGAGATGGCGTTCACCGACACGGTCCAGTTCGGCTCGGCAAAGTCGACCTCGGGCCGGTGGGACAGCAGCTCGATGGCGTCGTCGGCGCTGACCGAGGCGGGCAGTTCCACCCGCAGCAGGTAGCCGTCGTCCTGGCCCGGCAGGTCACCGCGCACCACCTCGACGGCTTGCCCGCCGAAGCTGTCGAGCGCCTCGGCACGGGCGGCCTCGCCGATGCCGGGGGCGAATTGCACCAGGATCTCGGCCGGGGCGCGCGAAGGCGCGGATGTGGTGGCGCCGGGCGAGCCGCCCTGGCCGCCAGCCGCTGCGTCCGCGGGCTGGCGGGGGGTCGCGACCATGCCCTGGTCGGTCAGATCGATGCTGAAGGCCGGCAGGTTGAACGGCCAGACAGAGGTCGTACCGACCGCCTCGGCGCTGTCGATCCACCAATCACGCTCGGCCCGCGATGTGGCGCCGAGACCGAAAGACGAGATGAATCTCAAAGCACGAAGCTCCTGCCCGAAAAGCCGAGCAAGTTGATATTACATCAACACCGCTCTCGGGCTCAACCTAAAGGTCGACGGCTGAAGGATTGGTGGACGTGCCGGGCGAGCCGGCATGCTCGCCGATCATCCGCACCACCTTTGGGGCTTCGCCGGGTGGCGGGGCTTCCAGACCGCTGCGCCCATCGCGTCTCCGCGGCGGCCGCGCCGAGCGTCGCGCAGCGCCGTCCTGACCTCGGCAAGGGCGACGCTACCGGAGTGACATGATCCAGGCGGCCAGCGCTTCGGCCTCTTCCCGCGAGACATTCGGCTGCGCGGGCATCGGCATCGGCCCCCAGTTGCCGCCGCCGCCCGCCATGATCCGTGTGGCGAGCGTGGCGACCGCGGCGCTGTCATTGGCATAGCGGCCGGCGATCAGGTTGTAGGCGGGGCCGATCATCCGGCGTTCGGCATGGTGGCAGGCAACGCAGTTCTTGCTTCGCGCCAGCTCGGCGCTGGCCAAGGCTGGCGACGATACGCCGAGCGCGCAAAGAACCAAGGCAAGGTTACGCAACGCGATCATGGGCGAGGCCTTCATGCTGGGACGTCCGAGAAAGACGGTAATGCAACGGAACCGGCCGGATGCGGGATCGGCGGGCGGGACCGTTCCTGCCTGCGCGCACCGCAGCGGGTGTCGCGCAAGCGATGACGGCGCCCGCGATCCGGGCCTGCGGCCAAGACACGGTCGTGACCGGCCGCGAGGTGCGCATGACGCACCCCGCGGCCGGCTGGCGGCAAGGCTCAGTTCGGCCTGAGGCGGAAGATCTCGCCCGTATCCGTGCCGAGATAGAGATGGCCGTCCAGCCCCTGCACGGCGGCACGGAAGCGCGTGGCCGGCATCGGCAGCGGGACGCTCGTCCGTGTCGAGGAGAGACCGTCGGCGGAGATGTCCAGGATATCGATGCGGTTGCCCACCGGCGTCCCATGGATCCCGATGCCGAGATAGGTCACGGCCATCCGCCCGTTCCAGTCGCGCCATTGCGCACCGTTCAGGAAGGTGCAGGAGGACATGCCCTGCGACAGGCCGTCATTGACCCACGCCGGACGCATCGCGTTCGGAAAGGCGCGCAGGTCGGTCATCGGCATGAAGGCCGACCGCTCCGCCGGCGGCATGGCGCCCATCTGGTTCGGGCTGTATCCGCAATAGCCGTCGGGGCACTCGCCGCGGCCGTTGACGTTCTGGCGCGGATCCCAGCCGCCATTGCCACCGGCCACCAGAGCCGTCACCTCGTCGGTGTGCCAGGGGCCGTGCTCGGCGGTGAAGGGGCGGTTGTCGCTCGGGCGGAAGCAGATGCCCTGCGGGTTGCGGTGCCCATAGGTGAAGATGCGCGCATCGAAGCCCGCGGGCGCGTTGTTGCCGGGGGCGGCCCGCCCGTCACGGTCGATCCGCAGCACCTTGCCGGCGATCACGGTCGGGCTTTGTGGCCCGGGGCCGCTGTGGATGTCGCCGGTTGTCACATAGAGGAAGCCGTCACTCGGCCCGAAGCGGAGCCGCCCGCCATTGTGCGCGCCGGAATCGCCGAAGGGATGGTTGCTGCGGTTCGGCTTGTAGGCGATGTCGGTCACGATGTCGGTGCGGTTGGCCACCCGCGTGAAGTCGGCGTTCACGGTCAGTCGCAGCACGCGGTTGGTGCCCGGCGCCGTCATGCGGGACGCCGAGTAGATGTAGATGAAGCTGTTCTGCGCGAAGTTCGGATCGACCGCCACGCCGCTCAACCCTGCCTGGCCGTCGCAAAACAGATCGGCGGCCGTGTCGGCGTAGCCCTGCGAGCCGCCGATACCGAGCAGCGCGTTCGTCGCGCCCGAAGGCAGGCGCACGGAAAGGCCGCGGCACTTCTCGGTGAAGAACATGGTGCCGTCCGGCAGGAAGGCCATGTCCCAGACGAATTCCCGGCCCTGCACGATGGTCGTGCTGGTCAGGTTCGGCCCGCCCTGGGCCTGCGCGGCCATGGGCGAAGCCAGGGCTGCCATCGCAAGAAGCGCGCCAGGCAGCGCGGAAAGCAGATGTCGTCGCAAGGTTGATCCCTCCCAATGTTATGGTGGGCGTCCATCCTTCGCGTCGCAGACGCCCATCCGGGGCCTTCGCCGTTCAGTCGCCGCGCTCATGCGGGACGAACGCCACAATCTCCGGATGCAGAACGATAGCTATTCAGAACGATTTGGCAAAGGGAAACGCGCGACAGGCCGCGGCCCAACCGGATCGGGTCCGCGGCGCCGGTCATGGCGAGGCAGTCCGGCATCGGCTGCGCCGTTCTGCGCGACGGTCAATCGGAAGACCTCCGCCGCTCGCGCGTCCATTCGGGCCCACATGGCACGGAGGCCGCGCGCCAGGCTTTCAGTCGAAGGCGCGGTCGCGAAAGGCGGTCATGCCAGCCTCTGCCGCGGCGGCGGCGGCGGCGGCGGCGGCGGCGGCGCGCATTCCTCGCCTTGCTGC
>JBIKSZ010000216.1:0-6259 GCA_044348345.1 Roseomonas sp.
CGTCTCCCTCCCCCGCACGCGGGGGGCCGCGGCACTGCCGCGGCGCCGCAGGCTGGTCGGGGTGGGGGTGCGAAGATCAGAGCCGCCCTGACCGCTGCCCTCCTCCTCCTGGCCCCCTTGCACGCCCACGCCGTCAGCAACCCCGCCGACATGCTGTCCGACCCGGCGCAGGAAGCGCGTGCGCGGGAGCTCGGGCGCGATATCCGCTGCATGGTCTGCCAGAACCAATCCATCGAAGACAGCGAAGTCGGCCTCGCGCGCGACCTGCGGCTGATCGTGCGCGAGCGCATCAGCGCCGGCGACAGCGACGAGCAGGTGAAGACCTTCCTCCGCGCGCGCTATGGCGATTTCGTGCTGATGAAGCCCCCCTTCGCCTGGTCCACCGCAGCCCTCTGGGCGACGCCCGTGGTCGCGGTGCTCGCCGGGCTCGGCCTGATCCTGGCGATGCGCCGCCGCGCCGCCGCGGCCGCTGGCGCGCCAGCGCCGCTCACCGAGGACGAGCGCAAGCGGCTGGCCGCGCTCGGCCTGCCGCCGCAGGATGGAACGCGCGCTTGATACCGCTCCAAAAGCGCGACATGCGGCCAGCACCGCTGGCCGAGGCCGCGAACGCGGCCCGCCACAAGTGTGGCGAGCGTCACGCCAACGGCGTGCTATTCGCACGACGCGCGCGGAGCGCGCGCCGGCGCCTGAGGCGTAAAACATGACCATATGGCTTCTCGTGGGCGCGCTCGCCCTGCTGGCGATGCTGCCGCTTGCGGTCGTGGTGTTCCGGCCCGCGCGCGCGCGCGGTCGGGCGGAAGCCGATCTCGCGCTCTATCGCGCGCAGTTGGCGGAGCTTGACCGCGAACGCGATGCCGGCCGGCTGGATGCCACCGCGCACACGGCAGCGACGCTCGAAGTGCAGCGCCGCATCCTCACCGCGCCGAAGGACGATGCCGCCAGCGCAGGACGCAGCAGCGCGGCCATCGTTGCCGCCGCGCTGTTCCTGCTGCCCGCCGCGGCCATCGGCCTCTACATGGTGCGTGGCATCCCGGAGATGCCCTCCGCCCCCTACGACCTGCGCCGCCAGCAGATGGAGGCGGAGGAACAGATGCTGAGCACGCTGCGCGGCCGCATCGCGCAGCTCGACCCGAATGGCGAACCGGCGCGACAGGGCTTCGTGCTGCTCGGCAATGCCGAGCGCAATCGCGGCCGGCTGGAATTGGCGGTGGAGGCCTGGGACCGCGCCATGGCCATCCGCTTCGACCCGCAACTCGCAGGCGACCTGGCGGAGCTGCATATCGAGCTGCAGAACCACGCCGAGGCCGCCACGCTACTGGCGCGCGCGCTCGGCAATGCGCCGGGCGATCCCAGGCTCCGCTTCCTGACGGGGCTCGCGGAAGCGCGCGCCGGGCGGCCGGCGAATGCGCGCAGCGTCTGGCAGGCGCTGCTGGCCGATGCACCGCGCGATGCGCCCTGGCGCGCGGTGGTTGAACGCCAGCTGCAGACATTGCCCTGACGCGCGCCACGCGGCGCACACCACAAGCCGGATCGTTCGACTCTCCGTCAGGCACGGACCCGTGACGGCCGCTGCGCCGCCGGCCGCTCTAATCTCTCCCGCACCTGAATCGGCGTATGGCCGGGAGCGAAGAAATGAATATCGAGCGCCGGGTACCGCTGGTGGCGGGCCTGGAGGATACGGCCACCAGCGCCTTTGCGCGCGATGGCTTCGTGGTCGCGCGCGGCGTGGTACCGCCCGAGGAGCTGGAGCCGCTGCGCGCGCTCTATGACCGCCTGTTCGAAACCCGTGCGGGCTGGGAGCGTGGCGATCTGTTCGACATGCTCGACCCAGAGGACCGCTTCGAAAGGCCGCGCCTGCCGCAGCTGGCCTGGCCATCGCGCCAGGCGCCCTGGCTGAGCGGCACCGCGACCTGGCGGAACGCGCAGGCCGCGGCGAGTGCGCTGCTGCCGGGCGCGGAGCTGGTCTGGGAATTCGCCATCATGAAGCCGCCGCGCGATGGCGCAGCCACCCCGTGGCACCAGGACGAGGCGTCCTTCACCGTCGGCACGCCCTATCATGTCGCGGTCTCCTGCTGGATCGCGCTGCAGGATGTGGATGAGCAGATGGGTTGCATGGCCTATGTGCCCGGCAGCCATCTCGGCCCGCTGCTGGACCATGCGAGCTTCGGCGGCGACCGCCGCGCGCATGCGCTGGGCACGGTCGCGCCCGACATCTCGGCCGCGGTCGCGGTGCCGCTCGCGGCCGGCGATGCGGTGCTGCACCATTCGCGCACGCTGCATGGCGCCGGGCCCAACACCTCCGCGATGCCACGACGCTCCATCACGCTGGAATTCGCCGTGCCAGACCGCGCGCAGATGATGCGCCGCGACTTCGCCTGGAATCGCGGCAAGCGCACCGGCCGTGACGAGCGCGAGGCGGCGGCGACCCCCCTGCCCGCGCGGCTCCGCCGCGGCCTCAGGCGGATGCTGGTGCGTCTCGGCTGGTAGGCGGCGCGAGCGCAGCATAGAGCGCGACCAACCGCACCGCCTCTGCCGCCCAGGCGAAGCGTGCGCGCGCCGCCGCATGGCCGCGCGCGCCAAGCGCCGCGCGCCGTGCTGGATCGGCCAGGGCTACGACGGAATGCGCCACACCCGCCGCATCCGCAGTGTCGAGCGCAACACCGCAGCCTGACTCGGCGACGATGTGCGCCACCTGCTCGGCGAAGGCGGGCACGATCACCGGCAGGCCGCAGAGCATCGCGTCGAACAGCTTGTGCGGCAGGGCGAGGCGGTGGTTCTCGACCCCCGGCTGGAACAGCACCAGCGCAATGTCGCAGCGCGCGGCCTGCTCAAGCGCTGCCGCGCGCGGCAGCCAGCCATGCTTCTCGATGCGCGCGGCGACACCAAGCGCCACAGCGCGCGCATCGAAGGCGCGCTCGCTGCCATCGGTGAAGCGCCCGACTAGTACCAGGCGTGCATCGGGTAGCAGCGCCAGCGCATCCAGCATCGTGAAGGCCCCGCGCGCCGCGCTGAGCGCGCCGAGATGCAGCAGGCGCAGCAGCCCAGGCGCGTGCACACGCGGCGCCACGCCGGCATCCTCGGCGTAGTTGCGCACCGGGACGCAACGCCCGAAGGGCGCATCGAGCCCATCCTTGGCGACGACCACCGCATCGGCGCGTAGCGCCGCCAGCCGGCACAGCGCCGCGATCAGCGCGTGCGCCACAGGGCGCAGGAGCCATGGCAGGCGCGCATCGAGGCGCGAGGGATAATGCTCATGCACATCGAGCACCACGCGCGCACCTGTCCGCTGCGCGGCGAGCAGCGCGGCCGCCCAGGAATCGGGCTCATGCGCATGGATCACCACGGGGCGCAGCGCCGCGGCCTGCCGCGCCAACGCCGGGATACCGCCGATCCGCGCGCGCCAGCCGCGCGCTGGTCCGCCATGGCCGCGCAGCTCCACGCCGTGCAGCCTTCCCGCCGCAGCGCCGGGCGCGAGGTGCACCACGCGCCAGCCGGCTTGCGCCAGCGCCGCGCCTTCCTTCACGACGATGCGCACATCTTCGGCCGGATGGGCGGCGGACAGCATCAGGACAAGGCCGCTCATCGCATCGCCGCACGCTCGACCAGCGCGGCAAAATCCTGCGCGATGCGCCGCGCGTCGCAGCGCGATTCCGCCAGGTGCCGCGCCGCGCGCCCCATCGCGGCGCGGCGCGCGGGATCTTCGGCAAGATGCCGCAGCGCGGCGGCCAGGGCGGGCGGGTCATCCGGCGGCACGGCGATGCCACAATCGCCCTCCGCCAACAGCCGCGCCGCGTTGCCGGGCACATTCGTGACAACGGGCAGGCCGGCCGCCAGCGCCTCCGCCAGCTTGTTCGGCGCCGAAAGCTCGGCCAGCGCCGGCACCGGCGCGAGGCACAACAGGCTGATATCAGCGCCGGCCAGCAACGCCGCAACGCGCGGCTTCGGCAGCGGGTCGAGGAACTGCACGGGCAGGTCTTCGGCCGCGGCGCGCGCCATCAGCGCGGCTTTTCGGGCGCCCTCGCCCACCAGCAGCAGGCGCAGCGCCGTGCCGCGCAGCAGCGCTGCCGCATCCAGCAATTGGTCGAGCCCATTCGCCGCGCCATGCGCGCCGGCATAGACCGCCAGCACCGCCTCGCGCGGCACACCTTCCGGCCGCCAGGGCGCAGCATGCGGGCCGAAGAGGTCAAGCTCCGCACCCTGCGGCAGCACCTGCACCGCGCGCGGATCGGCGCCGCGCGCAATGGCGGTGGCGGCCATGCCCTCGGTCAGCGCGACCACCTGCGTCGCGCGGCGACACGCGGCATCGGCCAGGCGCTCCATCGCCGCCAGCACCGGCCCTGGCACGCCACCGCCTTGCGCCGACAACGCACGCGGCACGTCCGGCCAGGGATCGCGGATCTCGAACAGGAAGGGCGTACCGCGAAGCCGCCGCGCCATCAGCGCCGGTAGCGCCACTGTCAGCGGCGTGGAGGAGGCGATGATCAGATCCCAGCGCGAACCGAGCGCAAGCCGCGATGCCGCCGCAACAAAGCGCAGAAAGGCTCCGCTACGCGCAACCAGCGACTGCGCATTGGCATAGCCGATGTCGAACTCGACGACGTCGAATCCATCCGGCGCGCCACGGCGCCGCCCCGCGCGGAAGGGCGCGACGATCCCGGTCTCCGCGCCCTGGTAGCGGCCGCAGGCGAGCGTGACGGCATGCCCGGCCTCCGCCAGCGCGCGCGCCTGCCGGAAGGATCGCGTCGCGGTGCTGCCACTGGGGCGCGAGTAATGCTGATGCAGATACAGGATGCGCAGCGCGCGGCGCGACAGCGCCGGCGGTGCCGACAGCGTGCCGCGGTCAAGGCCGGGCACAGCTGCGGATCGTCTCGATCACGCGGGCCTGCTCGACCTCCGTCATGCCGCAGCCCGAGGGCAGGCACAGCGCGCGCTCGAAGAAGGCCGCGGCCGCCGCACCGCCCTCGCAGGGCGCATTGCGGAAGGCGGGCTGCAAATGCAGCGGTTTCCAGGCGGGGCGGCTCTCCACGCCAGCGGCGTCCAGCGCGCGGCGCACCGCTTCGCGGTCCGCGCCGAACACAGCGGGCTCGATCAGCGCGACGCTCAGCCAGCGATTGGCGCTGCCCCAGCCAGGCTCGGCGAGGAAGCCGATGCCGGGCAGATCACCGAGTGCTGCGGCATAGGCGGCGAAAATCGCGCGCTTCCGCGCGACGCGCGCGGGCAGGTCGGGCAGTTGCGCCAGCCCGATCGCGGCAAGCACCGAGGAAAGGCCATAGGCATAGCCCGTCGTCTCATGTTCGTAATGCGCCGCCGCCTCGCGCGCCTGGCCGGCGAGCGCGCGGGCACGGGCGAGCAGCGCGGTGTCGTCGGACGCCAACGCGCCGCCACCGCCGGTGGTGACGATCTTGTTGCCATTGAAGGAGAAGACCGCGAGCCGCGCGCCACGCCCGGCATGGCGCGCGGCTCGCCCGGTCGCGCCCAGCGCGGCGGCGCTGTCGCTCAGCACCGGCACGCCCCAGCGCTCGCAGGCCGCGACAAGGCCGGGCAGGTCGCAGCACTGGCCGTAGCTGTCCACCGCCACCACCACGCGCGGCAGCCGCCCACGCCGCGCGGCGCGCGACAGCGCCTCCGCCACCAGGCCAGGATCGAGCGTGCCGCCGGGCCCGTTGGCGTCCAGGAAGCGCGGCACCGCGCCCAGTTGCACCGCCGGCGCGATGGTGGCGATGAAGGTCAGCGCCGGCGCCCAGACCTCATCGCCCGGCGCGACACCCAGCACCCGATAGCCGAGATGCAGCGCCGCCGTGCCGGAGGCGGTGGCGAGCACCCCCACGAAACCCGTCGCGCTGGCCAGCGCGTTTTCGAAGGCGGCCGGCGCTGGCCCAGCGGGGGCCAGCCAGCCGGCATCGAGCGTCGCGCGGATGCAGGCCAGCTCCGCCCCGGCGAGCACCGGCGGGGCCAGGTGCAGCCGCGGGGGCATGCGGGTGGGAAAGGGCAGGAGCAGCCCGGGCCGCGCGCTGTCCTGTGTGGGGCCGGTCTGCGCCGACACGGTGCCTCGCCTTCCAGTTGGGGGCAGCATGCAGGGGCGGAAGGCTCGGATGCAAGGATTTGCGCAACCTGGAGTTGCTTTTTGGCCAGCGGATGACCGCAGAACGGTCATTCCGTCCCGCGAAAGGGCGGCATGGTTGCATGACCGGGCGAATGGATCCCCCGCCCAGCCAGCCACACACCGAGCGTCGCGCGCAGCAGATGCAGGTCGCGCCGA
>JBIKSZ010000042.1:0-20147 GCA_044348345.1 Roseomonas sp.
CCGCACCGCATCGGCATCATCGCGGCCCGACAGCGAGCAGTTGAGGCTGGCAAAACGCCCTGCTGAGACGCCGCCCGCGCGGGTGAAGAAACCGTGCGGCAAGGGAAGGCCAGCCGTCAGCAATGGCGTGCTCATGCGTCCTCGAATCCGGGCAGGGGGAGCAGGCGGGGATCGCAGAGGCCGAGCGCCTTGAACAGGCGTCCCATGCCCTCGGCCGCGACCAGCCGCTCGGCGCCCGAGAGGATGTCGCCCGCCAGCCGCGGCCGCGCCTGGGCCAGCATCGCCGCGCGGGTCATCAGGCCAAGCCGTTGCAGCAGCAGCCCTTGCGGCAGCGGGCCGCAGGCGGCGGCGCCGGCCGCGCGGGCGGCTTCGGCCAGGGCGGCGAAATCCACATGCGCCGTCAGGTCGCGGGAGCCGGGCTCGGCCAGCGGGTCGAGCCCCGTCTCCTGCGCGCGCATCGCCTGCAGCGTGTCGCCGAAGCCCGGCAGGGCGTAGCCGTAATCCACCAGCAGCGCCGCGCCGCCCGTGGCGGCCAGCCGCGCGCCGAGCGTGCGGACGAAGCCAAGCGCGGGCTCGCAGATTTCCTGCACAGCGCCCTCGGGCGCCGTCTCCGGCAGGGGCGGCGCCTCGGCGGCGGGCAGCTCGACAAAGGCGCCATCCGCAACGTGGCGCTCCAGCCAGGCATCGCCGCGGCGGATGAATTGGCGGATCGGCAGCGCGTCCAGGAACTCATTGGCGAGCAGCAGCAGCGGCCCTGGCGGCAGGGTGGCGATGTCGTCATGCCAGGCCGCGACCTGGCCGGGCAGGGCGCCGGCCTGGGCCTCTCGCAGGCTGGGCGAGGCTTCCACCAGATGCACCCGCGCCGCGGCGCGGAAGGCGGGCGCGGCCTGGGCAACCGCACGCAGCGCATCGGCCATCAGCGTCCCGCGGCCCGGACCGACCTCCGCCAGGATCACTTCGTCCGGGCGGCCCATCCTCTCCCAGGTCACGGCGCACCAGGCGCCGAGGATCTCGCCGAAGGCCTGGGAGATTTCGGGCGCGGTGGTGAAGTCGCCTGCGCGGCCGAAGGGGCTGGCCGGCCGCGCGTAATAGGCGGCGACCGCACGCGCCATGAAGCGGTCGAGCCGCTCGGCGCTCATGCCAGGGCCGGACGCCGCGCCGCGCGGAGGATCAGCCAGACCCCGGCGGCGAGCATCGGCAGCGACAGCAATTGCCCCATCGTCGCGCCGGCGAAGAGGAAGCCAAGATGCGCATCCGGCTGGCGGAACATCTCGCCGAGCAGCCGTGCCACGGCATAGCCGGCCAGGAAGACGCCGGTCAGCATCCCCGGCCGCGCGCGCACCGCGGGCATGCGCACCAGGATCTGCAGCAGCACCAGCAGGCAGAACCCTTCGAGGAACGCCTGGTAAAGCTGGCTCGGGTGGCGCGGCAGTGGGCCGCCATGGGGGAAGACCATGCCCCAGGGCACATCCGTCACCCGGCCCCACAACTCGCCATTGGCGAAATTCGCCAGCCGCCCGAGCAGCAGCCCGATCGGCACCACCGTCGCCGCACGGTCGCCCAGCAGCAGCGGGTCGAGCCGGTTGCGCCGGCAGAACCACCACAGCGCCACCACCACGCCGAGCATCCCGCCATGGAAGGCCATGCCGCCCTGCCAGAGGAACAGCGCCTCCCACGGTGCGCTGATGTAATCGCCGGGCCGGTAGAACAGCACATAGCCAAGCCGCCCGCCGAGGATGATGCCGAGCGTCACCCAGGTGACGGCATCGTCCAGCTGTTCCTTCGACGATGCGACGGGCGCCAGCGCCACCAGACGTCGGGCGATCCACCAGCCCGCGACGATGCCGCCGATATAGGCCAGCGCATACCAGCGGATGACCACCGGGCCGAGTTCGATCGCGACGGGATCGATCGCGGGGAAGGCGATGGCGGGCAGCATCGGGCGTTCAGCGATGCGGGTCGTCGCGCAGCAGGAAATCGCGGACGTAGCGCCCGACGCCCTCTTCCAGCGTCGTCATCGGCGCGGTGAAGCCGGCGGCACGCAGCCTCTCGAGCGGCGCCTCGGTGAAGTACTGGTACTTGCCGCGCAGGTCGGCGGGCATGTCCACGAATTCGATCCGCGGCGCCTCGCCCATCGCGGCGAACATCGCCTGCACCAGCTCAAGGAAGCTGCGCGCGCGGCCGGAGCCCAGGTTGAACAGCCCGCTCACCTGCGGATTATCGAGCAGCCAGAGCATCACCGCGACGCAATCATCCACATGCACGAAGTCGCGCTGCTGCGCGCCATCGGCAATGCCCGCGCGGTCGGAGCGGAACAGCCGCGCGGGCGCGCCGCCCTGCACCTCGTGGAATTTGTGGAACAGCACCGAGGCCATGCGGCCCTTGTGGTACTCGTTCGGCCCATAGACGTTGAAGAAGCGTAAGCCCGCCCATTGCGGCGGCGCGGGCAGGCCGCGCGCCAGCATATCCGCGACGCGCCGGTCGAAGGCGAGCTTCGACCAGCCATAGAGATTGAGCGGGCGCAGCGCCGCCAGCGCGGCTGGCCGCAGGTCGTCCTCGAAGCCGAGCGAGCCGTCGCCATAGGTCGCGGCGGAGGAGGCGTAGATGAAGGGGATGCCCCGCGCCGCGCAGGCGGCCCAGAGCCGCAGCGGCAGGGTGAGGTTGGTCGCCGCCACCACATCGCCATCGGTCGCGGTGGTCGCGCTGATCGCGCCCATATGCAGCACCGCCCGGACCCCGGGCGTTGCCGCCAGGAAGGCCTCGGCCTCCTCGGGCGGCAGGAGGCCGGCGATGCCGTGCTTCGCCAGGTTGCGCCACTTCTCGCGCCCGGGCTCGCCGACGCGCAGGCGGTCCACGACCACCACCTCCGCCCCGCGGGCGGCGAGCGCCGCGACCAGATTCGACCCGATGAAACCGGCGCCGCCAGTGACCAGATACATCGGTGTTTCCGAGGCTCCGTGCCGCGTTGGGGCCGGGTTTGGCGGGGGCGGGCTGCCCTCGGGCCGGCATCGGGGTATAGGCATCCGGCGCCCCGCTCCACAAGCCGAGGGCAGGGATGGCAAGGAGGTCGTGATGGCGATGGGCACCGGAAGCGGCGAGGGCGGGATGGGTCGCGGGGCGCGTCGGGGGATTTTCGACGACCTGGCCGGCATGGCCGGCGGCGCCTTTTCCATCATGGCGGCCATGCGGGCCGAGGTGGAGGCGATGGCCAAGGCCCAGGCCGAGGCGATGGTCCAGCGCCTGGATCTGGTCCGGCGCGAGGACCTCGACGCCGCGCTGGAAGTCGCCCGCCGCGGCCGCGAGCAGGCCGAGGCCCTGGCCGAACGGGTGGCCGCGCTCGAACAGCGTCTGGCCCAGCTGGAGGCCGGCGGGCGCGAGGATGCGCCCCGGTCCGAAGACGGCCCCTGAAGCCTTCCCTCCAAGTTGTTGTGGCGGCGCGAAGCTGAGCCTTGCGGCGGTGTTTTCCCCCCGCGTAATCTACGGGTGGTGGCGATTCGGGGTTGGGAGCCCCAACACTTCGGGTCTCGAGGGGGTATTCACCCCTAGGGGCTGCCACAGGGGAGGCCTTCGGGGCCGGTGCCGGCGGGGGGTCGGCACACGCACCCCGCCGGGCGAAGGAGGTGCCGCATGTCCGCCTATCTCGGCCACGACAGCCACGAGCGCTCCGCCAACCCGCTCGACATCGTC
This sequence comes from Roseomonas sp., assembly GCA_044348345.1. GTDB lineage: Bacteria > Pseudomonadota > Alphaproteobacteria > Acetobacterales > Acetobacteraceae > Falsiroseomonas. The sequence continues at coordinate 3,688 of JBIKSZ010000042.1, forward strand.
GAGCAGATCATCGCATCCAATGAATGGGCCTTCGACCGCCGCAACGACGCCGAGATGGCGGCGGAGGCGCCGGGCAAATGGTGCGACTACGGCCTGTATTTCTCCTGGTCGCATGAGATCAGCGCCATGCACTTCTCTTGCGCCTTCGACCTGAAGGTGCCGTCGGGCCAGCGCGACCGTCTGTTCGAGCTGCTGGCGCTGGCCAATGAGAAGCTCTGGATCGGCCATTTCGGCCTCGACACCGATGATGGCGTGCCGGTGTTCCGCCATTCCGTGCTGCTGCGCGGCGCGCCTGGGGCGTCCGCGGAATCGCTCGAGGACATGGTGGATATCGCGCTGACCGAATGCGAGCGCTTCTTCCCGGCCTTCCAGTTCGTGCTCTGGGGCGGCAAGGCCCCGGCCGAGGCGCTGCAGGCGGCGATGCTGGACTGCGTCGGGGAAGCCTAACACCCCGCTTGCGCCCAGCCGTCATGGCGGCAACTGTGCCGCCATGACGGACACCCTTCCTCCCCTGCTTCTGGTCGGCTGCGGCAAGATGGGCGGCGCCATGCTCGCTGGCTGGCGTGAGCGCGGCTTGTCCCAGGCCGTGATCGTGGACCCCTTCCTGGCCGCGGCGCCGGAAGGTGCGATCCTGGTGAAGGAGCCGGGCGCGATCCCGGCGGGCTTTACGCCGGCCGCCGTGGTGCTGGCGATCAAGCCGCAGGAAGCCGCCGCGACCCTGCCGCACTATGCCCGCTTCGCTGGCCAGGCGGTCTTCGTCTCGGTCATGGCGGGCAAGAACGTCGCCGGCATGCGCGGCCTGCTTGGGGATGGGGCAGCGGTCGTCCGCGCCATGCCCAACACCCCCGCCGCGGTGCGCCAGGGCTTCACCGTCGCCTGCGCCGGCCCGGGCGTGAGCGCGGCGCAGCAGGCGCTGGCCGACACGCTGCTGGGCGCGACCGGCGAGATCGCCTGGGTCGATCAGGAAGGGCTGCTCGACCCGGTCACCGCCGTCTCCGGCGGCGGGCCGGCCTATGTTTTCCTGCTGGCCGAGCTGCTGGAAAAGGCCGCGGTGGAGCAGGGCATCCCGGCCGACCTCGCCCGGCGCATGGCCCGCAGCACGGTCGCCGGTTCCGGCGCGCTGCTGGCGGCGAGTGCCGAGGATGCGGCGCAGCTCCGGAAGAACGTGACCAGCCCCAAGGGCACGACGGAACGCGCACTCGCGGTGCTGATGGAGGAGACGGCCTGGCCCGACCACATCTCCCGCGCCATCGCGGCCGCCACCGCGCGCTCGCGCGAATTGGCGGGGTGAGCCCAGGACGGCAGCCCGCCTGACCACTCTTCGGCCGGGCTTCGCACCTGAACGCCTTGATTGAAACTGAAAACCTCTCATTTTCCGGGGGTGCCCGCCGTCCTGCGGCCCAGCGCCGTCGGGACCACAGGCGACGACAGCAGACTGGAAGGTGACGAATGGTGGCCGGCCCTGGATTGCCCCTCGGTCCGGAGGCGCGGCAGGCCCATGCGGCGTTCCTCGAGGCGGTCGCCCTGCACCAGCAGGGCCGGCTGGAGGCTGCCGCGCGGCTCTATGACGCCGTCATCCAGGCGGTTCCACGCCATCACGACGCGGTGCACATGCGCGGTGTCGCGGCGCTCCAGCAGGGCCAGGCGGAGGAGGGAATCGCCCTGGTCCGCAGGGCGCTCAAGCTGAACCCGAAGTTTCCAGCCGCCTGGAACAGCCTCGGCAATGGCCTGCGGGAAGCCCGGCAGCTCACCCGCGCGGTCGAGGCCTTCGACAAGGCCATCACCCAACAGCCCGGCTTTGCCGAGGCCTATTCGAACCGCGGCAATGCCTTGGCCGATCTCGGCCGGTTCGTGCCGGCCCTGGCCAGCTACGACAAGGCGGTGGCACTGCGGCCCGATTACGCCGAGGCCTGGTTGAACCGCGGGCGAGCGCTTCTGGAACTCGGCCGCATGGCGGAGGCGCTCGAGAGTTGCGACAAGGCGCTCGCGCTCCGGCCGAACTTCGCCGAGGCGCATGGCAACCGGGCCAATGTCCTGCTGCGGCTCGACCGGCCGCATGACACGCTCGCGGCGGCTGAGCGCGCGATCACCCTCGCGCCCGGCCTTGCGACCGCGCACGCCACCCGGGCCGCGGCCCTGCAGGATCTCGGGCGGGCGGAGGAGTCGCTCGCAAGCTTCGACAGCGCGCTGGCGCTCAATCCCGGCCTGACGGAAGCGGCCTATAACCGCGCGCGAGTGTTGATGGCGGTCGAACGCTTCGAGGACGCGATCGCGAGCTATACCTACGCCATCGACCGCCGGCCCGATTACGCCGATGCCCGCTGGAACCGAAGCCTCGCATGGCTGCTGCTCGGCCGCTTCGAGGAAGGCTGGCCGGAGCATGAGTGGCGCAAGCGCAAGGGCGATCCCGTCGCCACGCGCAGCTTTCGCCAACCGCTTTGGCTAGGCCGGGAGCCGATCGCCGGGAAGCGGCTGTTCCTGCATGCGGAACAGGGGCTCGGCGACACCATCCAGTTCTGCCGCTACGCGCTGCTGGCCCGCGAGCGCGGCGCGAAGGTCGTCATGTCGGTGCAGGATGCGCTGGTGCCCCTGCTGCGCGACCTCCACCCCGACATCGTGGTGATTGGCGCAGAGCAGAAGCCCGACGCCTTCGATTTGCATGCGCCGCTGCACAGCCTGCCGCTGGCCCTCGGCACCACCTTGGCAAGCATTCCCACCTGGCCTGCCTATCTGAAGGCACCGGCCGAGCGCGTGGCGCGTTGGGCGGGCCGGCTGGGATCGGAGGGCCTGAAGATCGGCATCAACTGGCAGGGCAGCACCGGGGCCACCGATGTAGGCCGGTCCTTTTCCTTGAGCCAGTTTCTGCCGCTGGCGCAGCTGCCGGGGGTCCGGCTCATCAGCCTCCACAGAGGCGCTGGCGAGGCGCAGCTGCAGGACCTGCCGGCCGGCACGGTCGAGACGCTCGGCGCCGATTTCGACCCGCCCGGCGCGGCCTTCCTCGACAGCGCGGCCGTGATGCAGCTTTGCGATGTGGTCATCACCTCGGACACCTCGCTGGCGCATCTCGCCGGGGCGCTCGGCGTGCCGACCTGGGTGATCCTGCAGCGCGTTCCGGATTGGCGATGGCTGCTGGGGCGGGAGGATTCGCCCTGGTATCCCAGCCTGCGCCTGTTCCGGCAGGAGATTGCCGGCGATTGGGACCAGGTCTTCGGCCGCATCCTGGACGAGCTGCGTGCCCGACCGGGGCGCCATACTGTGTCCGCCCATTCATAAGCCGCTTGGCGAAACAGCCCGCGATCCCCAACATTCGGCCATGGACATCACCGCTCCTTCCGACCGTCACCTTGTTGAGGCCCTGTTCCGCGTCGTCGCGGCGCATGGCTGGCGCGGGGTGAGCGTCACGCGGCTGGCGGCCGAATCGGGGCTGCCGGCGGCAGAGCTGCTGGCCCGCTACCCCTCCCGCCTCGGGCTGCTCCGCAGCTTCGGCGAGGTCGTGATGGAGGAGGTCGCGGCCGGCACCGTGCCGGACCAGGGCGGCACGCCGCGCGACCGGCTGTTCGACGTGCTGATGCGCGGCCTCGATGCGCTGGCACCCTACAAGGATGGGCTCCGGCGGTTGATGCGCGAGATGCTGACCGACGCGGTGCTGGCCGGCGCGATGGCGCCGATCTTCCAGCGCTGCATGGAACGCATGCTGGAGCTTGCCGAGGTCGACAGCACTGGCCTCAAGGGCCGGCTGCGCGCGGCCGGGCTGACGGCGGTGTGGATCCGCGCGGTGCATGTCTGGTCGACAGACACCTCCGAGGAGCTGGGGCCCACCATGGCCGCGCTCGACCGCGCGCTGGAGCGCGCCGAGCAGGCCGCGCGCAGCTTCGGCCTGGCCGATGGCGACCGCAGCGCCCCGCTGGTCTCCGACGGGGACGGCACGTCAGCGTGACGCAGAGGCCGCTTGGGGGCGGGCGCGACCTCGGATAGGCTGGCCCGCAAGCAAGGAGTTCCCGCCATGTCCGACCGCTTCGGCATCAAGCCCGACGAGATGATGAAGGCCTTCGCCGAGTTCCGCCTGCCGCATTTCGCGGATCTGGAAGGCCTGGCCCAGGCGCAGCGTCGTAATCTTGAGGCGCTCTCGGCCGCCAACCGCATCGCGCTGGAAGGCGCGCAGGCCGTGGCACGGCGGCATATGGAGATCGTGCAGTCCGCCGTTGGCGAGATGACCGAGGCGATGCGCAGCATGGGCGGCACCGAGAACCCCCAGGCGCGCGCCGCGCAGCAAGCCGAGCTGCTGAAGGCCGGCTATGAGCGCGCGGTCACGAACATGAAGGAGATCGCCGACCTCATCCAGAAGTCGAATGCGGAGGCGCTGGCGCTGCTGAACACGCGCTTCGCGGAGGCGATGGAGGAGGTCAAGCAGATGGCCCAGAAGCAGGGCGGCGGCTGACCCGCCGACACCGCCCTAAACCGGCAATCGCACGCGGGCCCTGAGCCCGCCGAGCGGGCTTTCCTCCAGCACGATGTCCCCGCCATGCGCGCGCGCAATGTCGCGCGCGATGGCGAGCCCCAATCCCGTGCCGCCGGCCGAGAGCGTGGCGAAGGGGCGGAACGCTTCCTCGCGCTGCGCGGCCGGGATGCCCGGGCCGTCATCATCCACCGTCACCTGCGCCCAGCCACCGGCCGGACGCCCGCCCGGCGCCACCTCGCGCGGGACTTCGCTGACCGCCACCGCGATGCGTCTTGCATGCTTGCGCGCATTGTCGAGCAGGTTCGCGAGGCACCGGCGCAGCGCATCGGGGCGAAGCTGCAGCATGAGCGCGGGTGGCGTGTCCACCGCCACCTCCGCCCCGTCGCGCCGCGCCTTCTGCGCCACGTCGCGCACGATCTCGGCAAGGTCCGCCGCGCGCGGCTGTTCGCCACCTTCCCCGCGCGCGAAGGCGAGATAGGCGGCGACCATCCGCTCCATCTCCTCGACATCCTGGGTGATAGCAGCGACGTCAGCCTCGGCGGCCGGGTCGTGCGGTAGCATCGCGAGGCCAAGCCGCATGCGGGTGAGGGGGGTTCGCAGATCGTGGCTGATGCCGGCCAGCATGTCGGTGCGCTGCGCCACGAAGCGCCGGATGCGCTCCTGCATGCGGTTGAAGGCCTGGGCGGCCTGGCGCACCTCCGCCGCGCCCTCGGGCTTGATCTGGCCGGTGTCGCGCCCGAGGCCGAAGGCCTCCGCCGCACCGGCAAGGCGCCGGATCGCGCGCACCTGGTTCTTCATGAACAGCGCCGCGATGGTGAACAGCAGCAGCGCCGAGCCGACCAGCCAGATCATGAACAGGTAGAGCGTCGCGTTGAACAGCCGCTTGCGCGGCGCTTCGACATGCAGCACGCCGTCGGGCAGCTGGATGCGAATGATCACGCTCCGTGGGTCGGAGGTCCAATCGGCGTCGAAGGGCCGTGCCACGCGCTCGGCCATCGCCCGCGCGAGGTCGTACTCAAGCGGCAGCAGTGGCAGCGAGGCCACGCGGTCCGGGGTTTGCCCGAGCGTCGCACGCGCTTCGAAGGCCAGCGCCATGTCGAGCCGCCAGGCGGCTTCACGGAACACCCAGGCGCGGTTCTCGGGCGAGGGGTCGCGCTGCAGCAGCTCCACCACCAGGCTCAGCTCGCCCGCCAGCGCGGCCGCCAGGCGGCGCGAGATGACATCGAGATGCGAGCCGTAGAAGATCTGCAGCGCGATCACCTGCACGATCAGCAGCGGTAGCAGGATGATCAGCAGGCTGCGCCCGAGCAGCCCGCGCGGCATCAGGGCGCGGAAGAATTTCTCGACCCGCGGCATCAGAGCCCCGGCCGCAGCACATAGCCGCGGTGCCGCACGGTCTGGATGAAGCGCGGCTCTCGCGGATCGGGCTCGATCTTGCGCCGAAGCCGCGTGACCTGCACGTCGATCGCTCGCTCCCCGGCTTCGGGTGTGCCGAGGGCGGCGGCAATATCCTCGCGGCTCAGGATCTCGTTCGGTCGGGCCGCGAGGGCGGCGAGCAGCGCGGCCTCTCCGCCCGTCAAGCGGATGCTGCCCTCCGGCCCGCGCAGCTCGTTGCGCTGCGGGTCGAACCAGCGCGTGCCGAGCTGCACCGGCCCGGCCGTCGTCTCGACCGGCGGCGGCGCGGCGCGGCGGAGGATGGTGCGGATGCGCAGCGCCAGCTCCCGCGGGTCGAAGGGTTTGCCCAGGTAATCATCCACGCCTGCCTCGAGGCCGGCGATGCGGTCATCGGGCTCCCCGCGCGCGGTCAGCATCAGGATCGGCACCTCCTGCCCCTCCCGGCGCAGGCTGGCGGCCAATTCGATCCCGCTCTCGCCGGGCATCATCACGTCGAGAACGACAAGATCGAATGCGAAGGATGCGAGCGCCCGCCGTGCGGCCGCGGCATCTGCCGCGGCGGTCACGCGGAACCCCTGCTCGTCCAGGAAGCGCTGCAGCAGCGCGCGGAGCCTCGCGTCGTCATCCACGACCAGCAGGTGCGGCGGTTCCGGTATCTCGGTGGCGGTGCTCATCCGGCGCCCTCCGGGCCCGGCGCCTCGAGCCGCGCGAGCGCGGCGCGGGCCTCCGCGCCCATCAGGCCGCGCATGACACGGCGAAACCCTTCGACGGCCTGCGGTCCGGCCTCGCGGTAGGCGGCCATCACCGTCTCGCGCTGGCGTTCGAACAGGCGCCGTTCCAGCGCCGCACCCTTCGGCGTGAGCGACAGCAGCCGCTGGCGCCGGTCGGCGCGCCCAGGCGCCTGGGTGACGTAGCCCTCCTCGACCAACGGCGTCAGCACGCGCCCGAGCGACTGCTTCGTGATAGCGAGGATCCCGAGCAGCTCGCCCACGGTGATCCCCGGTCGCCGCCCGACGAAATGCAGCACGCGGTGATGCGCCCGCCCCATGCCGAGATCGGCCAGGATCTGGTCGGCGCCGGCGGTGAAGTCACGGTAGCCGAAGAACAGCAGGTCCTGCGCAAGGCGAAGCTCCTCTTCCCGCAGAAAGAGCAGGTTGCGCCCCGCGGGCAGATCCTTGACGCCGGGCTCCGGCGCCATGGCCTCCCGCAGCGGGGCCGGTCGGGTCATGCCGGTCATGCGGTCCCATCCTGCCGGTATTGGGTCAGCATTGTTGACGCTTTTCCTCCGCCACGCCAGACTTCGCCCATCGCATGTCGCGGCCCGGCGCCGATACTAGGACAGCCGCTTGCGGATGCGTAGCGACCTGCTGCGGGGAGCAGCTGGGATCGCCAAGGACAGAAATGGAGGAATGCCGCGATGGCCCTGGTGCCCTTCGACGACCGCGACGGCTGGATCTGGTATGATGGCGAATTCGTCCCCTGGCGCGATGCGCGGCTGCATGTGCTGTCGCACGGGCTGCACTATGCCTCCGGCGTCTTCGAGGGTGAGCGCGCCTATGGCGGGCATATCTTCAAGCTGCGCGAACACACGGACCGCCTGATCGCGTCGGGCCGCATCCTCGGCTTCGAGATTCCCTACACCGCCGAGCAGATCGACGCGGCCTGCATCGCGACGCTGGCGAAGAACGGCCTGACGGATGGCTATGTCCGCCCGCTCGCCTGGCGTGGTGCGGAGCAGCTTTCGGTTTCCGCCCAGCAGACCAAGATCCACCTGGCGATTGCCACCTGGGCCTGGCCGAACCTGTTCGGCGACAAGCGCATGAAGGGCGTGCGCCTGGCTTGGGCGAAGTGGAAGCGCCCGCACCCCGAGACCGCGCCGACCGCCTCGAAGGCCGCCGGCCTCTACATGATCGGCACGCTGTCGAAGCACGCCGCCGAGGCCGAGGGCTTCGACGATGCGCTGATGCTCGACTGGAAGGGCGACATCAGCGAAGGGACGGGCGCCAATGTGTTCCTGGCGATCGATGGGGAGTTGCACACGCCGACCCCGATCAACTTCCTCGATGGCATCACGCGGCGAACCGTGATGGCGCTGGCGAAGAAGCGCCAGCTCAAGGTGGTGGAGCGCACCATCCCGCAGGCGGATCTCGCGAAGGCGACCGAGGTGTTCCTGGCCGGCACCGCGGCCGAGGTGACGCCGGTGCGCCAGGTGGGCGACCTCACCTTCACGCCGGGTGCCATCACCGAAACGCTGTTGAAGGACTACGAGGCGTTGGTGCGCATGGCGCCGGACCAGGTCGCAGCGCAGCTCGCCGGCTGATCCGGTAACCCGACGGGTGCGGTGCCGTTTACGGCACCGCATCCCGCCGCGCGGTAGGCAATGCGCCCAGCATCACGGCCAGCGGCAGCAGCCAGACGATCCGCGCCTGATAGCGCTCATGCGGCTTGGAGAGGGCGCCGGTCGCGGCCGCATTCGCCAGCAAGGCCAGCAACGCCCCAGCCAGCATCGCCGCGCGCGGCGTGTCGCGCGCCCGCAAGGCCCGCCAGAGCAGCCACAGCGCAGCGGCCAGCGACAGCAGCAGCACCGGGATATGCAGCGCCAGGAACGGTGCGGCGCGGGCCTGCAACGCGCCCTGCATCTGCAAGCCGGCATCGAAGGCGGCGAGTTCCCCGGCCGGGAAGCTGCGCGCGATCGGGATGCGCGCCGACAGCGCCAGATGCTCGTTGCCGAGCGTATCGCCGACGCGCGGCTTCAGCAGTTGCGTGAGGGCATTGCGCAGCATCGCCCCCGCGACCGCGCCAGGGTACTCGCGCAGCGTCGCGGCGATGATCTCCCGCGCTTCCGCAGCGCCGGCGACACCGCCCATCGCCCGCGGCGATCCATCCGCGTTGCGGTTCAGCGGGCTCGTCCCGTCCCAGAGGAAGGTGTCGCTGTCCATCGGCAGGCGATCTGCGAAGGCGCAGAGATGCCAGTCCGCCCCCGGCGGAGAGGAGGTGCAGCGCGCGCGGATCGCCGCGGCCGCCGGCCCGTCATCCTGCAGCCGCGCCAGCAGGAAGACCGATCCGTGCGGCGAAAGCGTCGCCCGGCCGAAGGCGAGGAGGTTGGAGGTCGCAAGGAAGGCCAAGGCCAGGCCGAGCGGCAGCGCTGCACGCAGCACCGGCCCTGTCCGGCGCGCCAGCAGCGTCGTCAGCGCGACCATCGCCGCGGCCGTCGGCAGGTGCGACAGGTGGGCCGCGATCGCCAGCGCGCCAACCAGCGCAACCCAGGCGGTCTCGGCCCGGCTCAGCTGCCCGAAGCCCAGCAGGATCAGCGCGAGCGGGACGAGCGCCGTCAGCGCATCCGGCATCAGCGTCGCCAGGAACCATGGCGCGGCACTGAGCGCCGCGAGCGCGCTGCACACCATCAAATGCGCGGCCCGCGTCGCCGTGCCGTGCACCATGCGCTGCGCCAGCCAGATCAGGTGTGAGGCCATCAGCCCCTGCGCCAGCACCGCCGGCCAGAGCGAGACCTGCCAATGAACCAGGTGCAGGAAGGGCCCATAGGCCTGGGTCTTGTCCCAGGGCGTCTCCGGCAGCGTCGTGTGGTTGAGGTAGGAGACGGTGTCGATGAAGACGAGCGGATAGCCATTGATCGCCGCGGGCCAGGCCAGCAGCAGCGCGCCCGCCAGGATCGCCAAGAGCGTCATGGCCGCCTGGGCAGCAGCGCCAGCGCTGCGACGACCGGCATCAGCCACAGGATCCGTGCCTCGTAGCGCAGATGCGGCTTGGAAAGCGCGCCGGTCGCGAAGGCGTTCGCCGTCACGCCCACCAGCACGCCGACCACAAGGCCAAGCTGGCGCAGATCGTGCCTCCGCGCCGCGCGCCACCAGCCGAGCAGCGCCAGCCCCGCGCCGAGCACCAGCACCGGCGCATGTGGCCACAGGAAGGCCGCGGCCGCATCGGGCAGACGCCCGCGCGGCTGCAGTGCGGCGTCATAGGCGGCGAGTTCGCGGGCGGGAAAACCCTCGGCGATGCGCGGCCGCACCGCAGCAGCCAGATGGTCCGCGACGAGCGTGTCGCCCGCCGTCGCGGTGACGATCTGGACCAGCATGTTGCGCAGCATCGCCTGCGCGACCTCGACCGGATGGGTGCGCAGCGTCACCGCCACGATCTCCCCCGCCTCGGCCGAGAGCATCGCGCCGCCAAGGAAGCGCGGCGTGCCGTCCGGCGCGCGGTTCACCGGGCTGTCCGGCGCCCAGAGGAAGGCGTCGCTGTCCATCGGCAGCTGGTCCGCGAAGGCGCAGAGATACCAGCCGGCATCCGGGCAGCGCGCGCGAAGCACTGCCGCGGCGGGGCCATCGGCCTGAAGGCGGGCCAGGGCGAAGGTCGCGCCATGCGGCGAGAGCACCGCGCGCCCATGCCCCCAGAAATTCGTCGCCAGCAGGATCAGCACCGCGCCCATGAGCGGCGCCGTGGCGCGGAGCGCCGGCGCAAGGCGCCGCGTCAGCAACAGCGCGAGCGCGATGATCGCGGCCGCCAGCGGCAGATGTGAGAGATGCGCCGCAATCCCGATGGCCGCGACCAGCCCGAGCCCCCAGGCCTCCGCGCGCGACACTGCCTCCCGCGCGAAGGCCAGCAGCAGCAGCGCCAGCAGCACGGCGGGGGCGAAGATGTCGGGCATCAGCAGCGCGGCGGTGAAGGGCGCGGTGGTCAGCGCCGCGATCCCCGCGCAGGCCAGAAGGTGCAGCCAGGGCGTCGCCCGCCCCCGCAGGCTGCGCTGCAGCAGCCAGAGCAGCCAGGACAGCATTGCCCCCTGCGCCAGCAGCGGGCCCCACAGGCTCAGCCGCCAATGGAAGGCATGCAGCAGCGGCCCATAGACATGCGGCTTGTCCCAGATGACGAGCGGACCCAGCGTTTGGTGCAGGAAGGCGCCGGTGTCGCTGAAGACCAGCGGGTAGCCGTTGAGAAAAGCCGGCCAGACCAGCAGCAGCCCGCCGCCGAGCAGGGCCAGCAGGCGCATCAGCGCGCCCAGCGCGCCGCGGCCTTGTCGTCCTCGGCCTTCGCCTCGACCCAGCGTGCCTCGCCGCCGGCGAATTCCTCGCGCTTCCAGAAGGGCGCCTTGGTCTTCAGCCAGTCGATGAGGAAGGCGCAGGCCTCGAGCGCCGCGACGCGATGCGCGCTTGCGGTCAGCACCAGCACGATCGGATCGCCCGGTACCAGCCGGCCATGGCGATGGATGACGGTGCAGCCGGTCAGCGGCCAGCGTTCGCAGGCCTCGCGCGCGATCTTCTCCAGCGCGCGTTCCGTCATCCCGGGATAATGCTCAAGCACCATCGCCGTGAGCCCGCCATCGCCGCGGCAGATGCCAAGGAAACTCGCGAGCCCGCCGACATCCACGCGCCCGTACGACAGCGCGGCCGTCTCCGCACCCAGGTCGAAGGGCGCCTCCTGCACCAGGATGCGCGGCGCGACAGCCATGTTCAGCCGCCGGTCACGGGGGGGAAGAAGGCGACCTCATCGCCCGGCGCCACGGGCGCGTCGGGCGTGGCGAAGTCCTGGTTCACCGCGGCGCGCAGCTGGCGTGGATCGGCAAAGGCTGCGGCATGGCCAGGGCTTCGGCCCGCCAGCCAGGCGACCAGCCCGGCGACATCCCGCACCTCCGGCGGTGGCGCCACCTCTTCCTCGGCGAAGCCGACCTTCTGACGCACCCAGGCGAAGTAGAGAATCTTCACGACGCAGAGGGCCTCAGCGCTGGCCCGGCGGGACGACCCGGGTGCGCACCTGCCCGTCCGGGCCGATCCAGGTCTCGACATTGCCGTCGCGGATCACCGCGCCACCGCCCTGGCCGGGCTGGGTGAAGCCCTGCACACGGCCGGCCTGCCCGGTCGAGATCGCCGGCTGCCCCGAGGGATCCACCAGCGCCCGGCCTTCCGTGCGCGGTGCCGGCGGCGCGACGGCGGGCGGCATGGCGGGCGTGACCTGCTGCGGCTGCACCGGCGGGAGCGGGGGCACGGGGCTCGAACTGCCGGAGAGCGGCGAGCGCGCGGGCGGCGCGCCTTCGATCAGTGACGGACGGTAGTCGGGGATGTTCCGCATCGCCTCATCCGGGCTGCCGAGCAGCGTCGGGCGGGGCGCTTCCTGCGCCGGCCAGACATTGCCGGGCTCGGCGGCGATCGGCGCGAAGTCGGGGTTGGCGCCCCGCACCCGCTGCGCCGTCAGGCTGTCGAGCGTGACGTTGTTGCGCGTCGAGACGAAGGGCGAGGAGACGCCATCGGCGACGCTGCAGGCGCCGAGCAGCAGCGCCGGGCCCATCAGGGCCAGCGCGGCGCGGGGGAAGCTCCGGTTCGCGAAGGGCATCGTGGCTCTCGACAGAAACTATGCGTGGAAGATGCGCTCGGCGGGCCGCGTCCTCAAGAGCGCGCGGTCTCCTGCCGCGGCGCCTCGCGCCGCGGTGGCTGCGCAGCGCTGGCGCCGGCATGGCTGAGCCCGGCCTGGAGGTAGTCCCAGCCCGTGATCATCGTCAGTACCGCGGCGGTCCAGAGCATCAATTCACCGATCAGCGAGACAGGCAGGACGGACAGGCCAAGGACGGAGGCCGCCGTGTCGCCCGCCAGCAGCGTGCCGAGCGCGCCCATCTGGAAGCCGGTCTTCCACTTGGCCAGCTTCGTCACGGGCAGCCCGACCGCGAGCCCCGCCAGATACTCCCGCAGGCCCGAGACCAGAATCTCCCGCAGCAGGATCACGATGGCGGGAAACAGCGCGGTGTCGGTCAGCCGTCCCATGCCGGCCAGCAGCATCAGCGCGGCGCCGACCAGCAGCTTGTCCGCGATCGGGTCCAGCATGCGCCCGAAGGCCGTGATCTGCTGCCGCTCCCGCGCCAGCTTGCCATCGAAGTAATCGGTGATCGCGGCCACCGAGAAGACGACGCAGGCGGCGAAATCCGCCCAGGGGTCACGGATCGCCACCAGCACCACCAGCACCGGTATGGCGGCGATGCGCGAAAGCGTCAGGAGGTTCGGCAAATCCGTCGGCATGCAGCCCCTGCTGTAGCAGAAGGGCTGCGCCCGGGCGAGGCGGGAGAGTGGGCCAGGCGCGCCGAAATCCCCCTTCGCGTCCTCAGCCCTCGGCCGGGTGGAAATGCTGGTAGATGCGGCGCGCCACCGCAGGGCCGATCCCCGGCGCCTTCTCCAGATCCTCAAGCGCGGCGTTCCGGACCCCGCGCGCCGAGCCGAAGTGATTGAGAAGCTTACGTTTTAGGGCGGCGCCGACGCCCGGAACATCATCCAGCTCGCTCCGCGTCAGCGTCTTGGACCGGCCCGCCCGGTGGGAGGCGATGGCGAATCGGTGCGCCTCATCCCGCAGGCGCTGGAGGTAGTAGAGAACCGCATCGCGCGGCGGCAGCTGGAAGGGCTCCCGGCCGGGCTGGTGGAACCATTCGCGCCCGGCATCCCGGTCCGGGCCCTTCGCCATGGCCGCCAGCGGGATGTCGTGCAGCCCCATCTCGTTCAGGATCTCCCGCGCCGCCGACAATTGGCCGGCGCCGCCATCGATCAGCACCAGGTCGGGCCAGGTGTCGCTGTCGCGCCCGGGATCCTCCTTCAGGGCGCGGCCGAATCGGCGCTCGAAGACCTCGCGCATCATGGCGAAGTCGTCCCCGCCGCGAAGCGGCGAACCATCGGCCTGCTTCGCATCCTTGATGCCGTATTTCCGGTAGTGCTGCTTCAGGAAGCCCGCCGGGCCAGCGACGACCATCACGCCATAGGCGTTCGTGCCCATGATGTGGCTGTTGTCGTAGATCTCGATGCGCTCGGGCGCATCGGCGAGGTCGAAGACCCGCGCCACGCCCTGCAGCAGTTCCGATTGCGCCGCGCCCTCGGCCATGCGGCGCTCGATCGCCTCGCGCGCATTGGTCGCGGCGTGTTCTACGGCGGCGCGCTTCTCGCCGCGTTGGGGGCGGTGGATCTCGACCTTGCGCCCGGCCTTCAGCGAGAGCGCATCGGCCAGCACCGCGGCCTCGCGCGGGTCATGGCTGACCAGCACCAGCGGCGGCGGGGGCAAATCGTCGTAGAGCTGCGCGAGGAAGGCGCCGAGCACCTGTTCGGGCGGCTGCTCCGCGCGGGCATGGGAGAGGAAATAGGGCCGGTTGCCGTTGTTGCGCCCGCCGCGGAAGAAGAAGACCTGCACGCAGGACTGGCCGGCCATCTGGTGCAGCGCCACCACATCGGCATCGCCGACGCCGTCGAGGTTGATGCGGTCGCGGCCCTGCACATGGGTCAGGCCCCGGATGCGATCGCGCAGCGCCGCCGCGCGCTCGAATTCGAGCTTTTCCGCCGCGGCCTCCATCTCGGCCGCGAGGCGCCTTTGGATGCTCGGCGTGCCGCCGGAGAGATACTCCTTCGCCTCCCGCACCAGCGCGGCGTAGTCGTCCTGGCTGATCCGCTGCACGCAGGGCGCGGCGCAGCGCTTGATCTGGAACAGCAGGCAGGGGCGGCTGCGGCTGTCGAAGACCGTGTCGCGGCAGGAGCGCAGCAGGAAGACGCGCTGGAGTGCGGTCAGCGTCTGGTTGACCGCCCAGGCGGAGGCGAAGGGGCCCCAATAGCTGGCGCCCTTGCGGCGCTCGCCGCGGTGCTTCGCGATCTGCGGGAAGGGGTGGTCCTCGGTCAGGACCAGCCAGGGATAGGATTTGTCGTCCCGCAGGACGATGTTGTAGCGCGGGCGAAGGCGCTTGATCAGGTTCGCCTCAAGCAGCAGCGCCTCAGCCTCGGAGGCGGTCGTGACGACCTCGAGGCTCCGCGTCTCATGCACCATGCGGCGCAGGCGCTCGGGCAGCTGGGCCAGGCGGGTATAGGCCGCGACGCGCCGCTTCAGGCTGCGCGCCTTGCCGACATAGAGCGCATCCCCCTTCGCATCGAGCATCCGGTAGACGCCCGGCACTAGCGGCAAGGTGGCCAGCGCGGCCTCGATGGCCTGCAATCCTTGCATGGCGGGGGGTGGGGGGGCGGTGTCGTCCATCACGCCTCCCAGGCTTGTGTGGCGCGCCAAAGCGCAGTGATCCGCGGGATGCGCGTCGTTGTCCACCGAAGCTGTGGACAAGTCTGTGGACCGGCTGGGCGCAAAGCCCCTCGAATGGCTGTCATCCGCCAGTCACGCCGCATTGCCCACATTTTGGGCGATTTCGGCAAGCAATTGATTTGCAAGTATTTTTATGCGTGGGCAGTAACATAGCCGTCGTCAAGACCAACGTTCCGGTTGACTTCGCCAAATTCCTCACGCGGCCGTGGTCCCGGTGGACAAAGCGACCGTCTCGGCCCCTTGCGGTTCTAAGGCCTGCGCCGTTCGACCACCACGCCGACGCCCGCGACATCAGGAAACGCATCGGGTTTTTCCACCGTGACGCGCGCCCGCTCGACCCGCGGATCGGCCAGGGCCGCCGCGGCCATGCGCTCCGCGAGGGTCTCGACCAGCAGCACATGCCCTTCCGCGACCACGCTCCGGGCCAGCTCGACCAGGCGCTGATAGTCCACGACCCGGCCGAAGGCGTCCGGCCCCACCCCTGCCGGGGCGGCGTCGTCCAGCACCAGCAACTCAACATCCAGCCGGATGCGCTGAGGCCCTGCGCGCTCATGCGGGTGGATGCCGAGGCGCGCCATCAGATCGAGCCCGCGGACGAACACCACGCGCCGGCCGCGTTCTGCATCGGGGGCGTAGGTGGTCATTCGACGGCATCCATCGGGTCACGCACCGGCGCCCATTGCAGGTGCTGACCGCCATCGAGGGCGATCATCTGCCCGGTCATGGCGGGCAGGGCGAGGATCGCGCGCAGCGCCGCCGCCACCTCCTCGGGCGAGGTGCCGCGCCGCAGCGGGACGGAGGCGCATTGCCGGTCGAACTGCGCCTGGCTCTGGCGCGGGGAGGGCATGGCGGGGCCAGGCCCGATCCCGTTCACGCGGATGCGCGGTGCGAGCGCCAGGGCCAGGGTCTGCGTCAGCGCCCAGAGCCCGGCCTTCGACACGGTGTAGGAGACGAAATGCGGTGTCAGCGACCAGACCCGCTGGTCGAGCAGGTTCACGACCACGCCCTCCGCCGTCGCGGGCAGCGCCTTCGCCATGGCCTGTGCCAGCACGAAGGGCGCGCGCAGATTGGGCTCGATGTGGCGGTCCCAGCTCTCGCGCGTCGCGTCGTCCCACTCATCGCGCTCGAAGGTGGAGGCGTTGTTGACCAGCACGCGCAGCGGGCCGAGCGCGGCGACGGTCTCCGGCACCAACCGCGCCACCTCCTCCTCCCGCCCGAGTTCGGCGCGGAGCGTCACGGCCCGGCGGCCAAGGGCGCGGATCTCGGCGGCGGTGGCCTCGGCTTCCGCGGCGCTGGCGGCGTAGTGCAGCGCCACGTCGAAGCCGTCCTCGGCCAGTGCGAGCGCCATGGCGCGGCCAAGCCGCTTCGCGCCGCCGGTGACCAGCGCGACGCGGGGGATGGTGGGGGGGATGTTCATGCGCCGGCGGACATAGGCCCGAAGGCGCCGCTTGACCACCTGGGGCAAGGCCCCCCTGGGGGCGAAGTCGCCGCGCTCAGCGGCCGGTCAGCGCACCCACAGCCGCGCCGCCAGCGCCGCCGATCAGCGCGCCGGTCA
>JBIKSZ010000217.1:0-6225 GCA_044348345.1 Roseomonas sp.
TCGGATGTCACCGCGCGCGAGTTGGCGCTGCGCTTCGCCGATGCCGGGGCGGCGGCGATCATCTTCACCGACATCGCCCGCGACGGGATGCTGACCGGTTCGAATGAGGAGCTGGCGGCGGAACTCGCCCGCACCGTGCCGATCCCGGTCATCGCTTCGGGCGGGCTGGCCTCGGTGGCGGATATCGTCGCGCTGAGGCGCGCGAACGAGGGGGCGCTGAAAGCGGCGGGGGCGGGCATTGCCGGCGCGATCCTGGGGGGTGCGCTCTATGACGGGCGCGTGGACCCTGAGGCCGCGCTGAAGGCGGCGCGGGCCTGACCCTTGGCGGCGCGGCCTGCCCATCGCCTGCCGCCCATCCTGCTGCTGGCCCTGCTGGCGGGCTGCGCCGCGCCGGAGCCGCGCATCGGCCTTGGCCCGTCCGAGGTGCGCCAGGTGGTGGACACCAGCGCGCCGCCCTGGCGTTCCGTCGGCGTGGTGGTGAGCGCGGCGGGCGGGCGCTGCACCGGGGCGCTGATCGGCCCGCGCCATGTGCTGACCGCCGCGCATTGTCTGCTCAACCCACGGGATGCGACGCGGCTGGAGCCGGGCCAGCTCGGCTTCGTGCTCGGCCTCGGCCCCGGTGAGCCCGGGCAGCGCGCCGGCGTGGCGGAGATCCTGTTCGGCCCCGGCTTTGCGGCGCTGCCCGGGCCGCGGCCCGACCCCGCCGTGCCGGCCGACACCGATTGGGCCGTGCTGACGCTCGGCACCGGCTTCCCCGACCAGCCTGCCGCCCACCTGCTGGAGATCGCGCCCCTGCCCGTGCCGCCGGGCGCGCGGCTGGCCTTTGGCGGCTATCAGGCCGATGGGCCGGACCGCCTGGTGGCGGACCTCGATTGCCGCTTGCTGGCCTATGGGCGCGACCCGTCGGGCCAGATGATGGCGCGCCATTCCTGCGCCGCGACCGGCGGGTCGAGTGGCGGGCCGCTGCTGGTGCGCATGCCCGATGGCGCCTGGATGATCGCGGCCGTCGGCTCCGTCGCGACGGTCGGCGCGCAGGGCGGCTGGGCGGTGCCGGCCGTGACGGTGCGGCGTGCCGGCGGTAGCGTGAAGACGATCATGTCCGACCCGCCGCCGCGCAGCGCCGTGGCGCGCGCGGCGCGCTGAACGGAGACCACCCCATGCCGCCCGGCCCCACGCCGCAGCAATTGCAGGCCGCGCTGGTCGAGGCCTTCGGCCTGCACCAGCGCGGCCACCTGGCCGAGGCAGCGCAGCGCTACGAGGCGATCCTGCGCGTCGCGCCGAAGCTGTTCGACGCGCTGCATCTGCGCGGCGTGGTGGCGCTCCAGCAGGGCGATGCGGCGATGGCGGCGCGGCTGATCGGGCAGGCGGTGAAGATCGATGCCCGCAACCCGGTGGCGCAGGGCAATCTGGGCGCGGCGCAAGCGCGGCTCGGGCGGCTGGCCGATGCGGTGGCGGCCTTCGACCGCGCGATCACGCTGGCGCCGAACCAGCCGGATGCGCATGCCAACCGCGCGAATGCGCTGGTCGAGCTCGGCCGGCCGGCACAGGCGCTGGAGGGCTACGACCGTGCCCTCGCGCTCCGGCCCGACCATGCGGAGGCGCTGGCGGGCCGGGCCACGGCGCTGCGCGCGCTGGCCCGGCCGGCGGAGGCGCTGGCGGCGGCCGAGGCGGCGCTGGCGCGGCGCCCCGATCTGGCCGAGGCGCATAATGCCCGCGGCACCGCGCTGTTCGACCTCGGCCGCGCCGAGGACGCGCTGGCCGCTTACGACCAGGCCATCGCGCGCAATCCCGGGCTGGCCAAGGCGCATCTCAACCGCGCCGGCGTGCTGCTCGCGATGCGGCGCTTCGCCGAGGCGCTGGCGGGCAGCGAGCAGGCCGCCGCGCTGGCGCCGGAGGACGCCGGCGCCGAGCTAGCCCGCGGCACCGCGCTGTTCGAACTGAAGCGCCCGGCCGAGGCGGCCGAGGCCTTCCGCCGCGCTATCGCGCTGCGGCCGGGTTTCGCTGACGCGCAGGACAATCTGGCGCTCGCGCTGCGGGAGCTGGGCCAGCCAGAGGCGGCCGAAGCGGCGGCCGCCCGCGCCCTGCGACCGCTGCTGTCTGGCGAGCGCGACGGGCGGCTGGCGGAGGAGATCTGCGCCGCGCTCCGTGCCGTGGACCAGCTGCCCGCGATCTATGCCGATGCGGCGGAGGTGGCGACGAAGCGCGAAGGCCTCGTCGCGGCGCTGGCCATGGCCGAGGACCGGCTCGGCCGGCTTGGCCGGCGCAGCCCCGCGGTGGCGGCGGCGCTGCGGCGGGCCGCCTTCCGCGCTTCGGGCTTCTACATCGCCTATCAGCAGCAGGATGACCGCGCGGTGATGCAGCGGCTTGCGGGCGTGATGTCGGGGGCGCTCGACCTGCCGGCCGAACCCCGCGCGGCGCGGCCGCGACGGGGCGGGCCGATCCGGCTCGGCATCGCGTCTGAGCTGCTGTTTCGCCACAACGCCGCCTGGTGGGCGCTGGACTGGCTCACGCAGCTGCCGAAGGACGACTATGCCTTCTTCACCTATGCCTTCCATGCGGTGCGCGACCCCGTGGCGGATGGCTTCGCGCGGCTTGGCACGCATCGCAGCCTGACCTTCCGCGAGGAATCGGCCGATCGCGCGCTGGCGGCGATGCGCGCCGATGATCTCGACATCCTGATGCTGCCCGATATCGGCATGACACCGTCGAGCCGCGTGCTGTCGCTGCACCGCGTGGCGCCGGTGCAGGTCACGGCCTGGGGCCATCCGGTGACCAGCGGATCGCCCTGCATGGATCACTACCTTTCGAGCGATCTGATGGAGCCGCCGGGGGCCGAGGCGCAGTATTCCGAGCAGCTGGTGCGCCTGCCGAACCTTGCGCTGTTCCTGCGCCCGCCGCCCCCGGTTGTGGGCGATGCCGGCTTCGGCCTGCCGGAGGGGCGCATCCTGCTCGGCTGCCTGCAGTCTCTCTATAAATATCACCCCGCGCATGACGCGCTGCTGCCCGCCATCGCGCGGGAGGTGCCGCAGGCGCTGTTCGTCTTCCTGGAAGGCCAGCCCGCGCATATGACAGAGGCGCTGCGTCACCGCCTGGACCGCGCCTTCGCCGCGGCCGGGCTGGAGGCGGCGCGGCACCTGGTCTTCCTGCCGCGGGTTTCCTTCGACGGTTATCGGCTGCTGGCGGCGCAGATGGATGTCTGCCTGGATTCCCCCGGCTGGAGCGGCGGCAACAGCACGCTGGAGGCGATCGAGGCCGGCGTGCCGGTGGTGACCCTGCCGGGCGACTTCATGCGCGGGCGGCACAGCGCGGCGATCCTCGGCCGGATGGGGATGGAGGCGCTGGTCGCGGCGAGCCCCGAGGATTACGTCGCCAAGGTGGTGGCGCTGGCGCGCGACCCGGCGCTGCGCGCTGAGCGGCGGGCGGAGATCCGCGCCCGGAAAGGCGTTCTGTATGAGGACCGCGCCTTCGTCACGGCGCTCGACACCGTCCTGAAGGAGAGCGTTGCGGCGCTGGGCTGACGCGCGCGGCAGGAACGCAAAAGGGGCGCCGGGTTGCCCCGGCGCCCCCTGCGGGCTGCGACGCGTTGTTGCGTCAGAAGCCGATGGAGTAGCGCAGCATGGTGGTGATGGACGGGTCGTTGCCGTAGGGCAGCTGGCGCATGGAGGCGTCGAAGGCGATCGCCTGGTTCGACGCCACCATGTAACGCATGCCGGCCGAACCCACGGCCCGCAGCTCGTTCTGCTCCTGGCTGGCGTTGATGGAGAAGGCGGCGAGGGTGCTGGTGCTGGTGCCGGTGTAGCGGTCCATCTTGCTATCCAGGTCGTATTCCATCCCCGCGCCGAAGGTCATGCTGAATTCCGGCGTGATCGCGCCCCGCAGGCGCAAGCCCGCCGTGCCGCTCGTCACCGTCTGACCGAAGCGGTTGTAGGTGATGGGGAACTGGACGGCATCGGAGGTGGTCTCCACATAGCCCTGCCGCTGGCTGTCGCTGCGGCGGAGACCGGCATAGGGCTGCGCCACCCAGGTGCTGTCGAGCGGGACGCCGTAGGCGATCTCGCCGCCGAAGGCGAGCGCGCTGGTGCGGGTGCGGCCGGTGCCGGCCTCGGTATTCTCCAGTTCGGGCCGGGTGATGCGGAGATCGCCTTCCTGATAGGCGAGCGCCGCGCGGACTGTCAGGCCGGAGAAGTCCTGGTTCTCCTGGAACACGGCGAAGGCACCGAGCATGGGCTGGGTGTTCTTCGGGTCCACGCCGACCGGGCTTTGGGAGACGAGGTTCTGGTCGATGAAGCCGCCGAGGCGGAGTTCCTGCGTCACGCGATAGGCGGCAGTGAGCAGGCCTGCGGTCTCGCCGCTATCGGCATAGTCGCCGCCGATCTGCGAATTGCGGGCGCCGACCGACACGCAGACGCCATACTCGTCGAAGACCGAGCAGTCATAGTCGAGGGCATAGGTCGTGGCGGCGGCGCGCTGGTTCAGCACGCTCCGGACTGCGCTGCTGTTGGCGATCAGCGCGAACAGGGTGTTCACTGCATCGGGGCCAAGCGTGACGGGGGGGGCGGAGGAGGAAGGCGGGGCGGGGGGGGCAGGCGGGACAACAAGAACAAGTGAAATGTCGTCAAGAAACCACGTGTCGTTCCCGGCATTAGAACCACCTCCAAAATTCAACATAGCCATCCCAAAAGAAGGAGTGAATTCTGTTGTGTATTCTGTCCAATTGCCGTTAGATGAAATAGTGTTATCAGAAATCATCACCACGCCCTGCGCAACATTGGAAGCTCCGTATTGGAACCAACCATTATTACTGGCGTTGCTATTCGAGGTCGTCATCCGCATCCAAAAAGATAATCTATAAGGAGATCCGGCCGACACAGAGACGTTTTGTGTGATCGACGAACCTCCGCTAATCGAACCAGCACGGCCGGTTCGGCCCGAGCCAAGAGGAGTAGTTAAAATACCGGATTGGATCCAATTAGCGGTGCCATTCTCAAATCCACCATTCTGCACAAGATTCTGAGATTGAGCAGCATGATTTGTAAAGACAACCATCGATACGGCCGTAACAAATGAAAAAATCGCAGACTTCAGAAAACTCTTGCGCATTTTGCGTCTCCGCTCGTCCTACTTGTCGCCTCGCTTCGCCGGCTTGTGTGCGAAACGCTGCGCATGATGATCGAATGGGCCGGCCGCTTCTGCGCCTGAGCGCCGCGGGTTGATCCACGGCGCCGGCGCGGGGCGGCTGAGGGGACATTCGGTCCCACGATCGAGGGCGGCCCTTCCGCTTCCTCACAAGATTTTTTTGTATCACGCCAAGTCTATTTGAGAAGCAGAGGCCTCAAAAAATTCGCTAATTTCCTTTTTTCTGGATTCTCCTTGCCGGCCGAATGATGCGGTTCGGGCGCCCGGCGTCATGCCGCCCTGGTCGCGGCCTGTCCGGACGGCTATGGCCCGCCCCGTCCCGCGCCGGCCCGCAGCGCTGCGGCGCCCGGCACGCAAAAGGGGCGCCGGGTTGCCCCGACGCCCCTTTGCGGGCTGCGACGCGTTGTTGCGTCAGAAGCCCATGGCGTAGCGGACCATGGTGGTGATGTTGGGCTTGTCGCTGTAGGGCGTCTCGCGGACGCCGGCATCGAGCATGAGCTGCTGGTTGGCGGCGACATTGTAGCGCAGCCCGGCGGAGCCGACGGCGCGCAGCCGGCGGGCGTCTTCGTCCGTGGTCACGGAGAAGCTCTCGAGCCCCGGGACCGTGCTGGTGCCCGAATAGGCATCCAGGCGGGAGTTGAGGTCGTATTCGAGACCGGCACCCGCGACGAAGGTCAGCCCATCCGCGATCGGACCTTGCACGCGCACGCCGGTGATGCCGCTGGTGACGTACTGGCCGAAGCGGTTGTAGCTGAGCGGGAACTCGACGCTGTCGGAGGTGGTCTCGGTGTAGCGGCCGCGGCTGGTCTCAAGACGGCGGATGCCGGCATAGGGGGCGAAGACCCAGCCATTGGCATCGCGGAGGCCGTAGCTGACCTCGGCGCCGAAGCCGAGGCTGCCGAGGGTGCTGGTGCCCTGTCCCGGCTCGGTGTTGGTCAGCTCGCTCCGGGTGACGCGGAGCTGCGCTTCCTGATAGGCGACGCTGGCGCGGAACCGGAAGCCGGAGGTGTCGGCGTTTTCCTGATAGACGGCGAAGCCGCCGAAGATGGGGGTGTTGTTGCGCAGGCGCATCCCATCCGGGGTGGTGCC
>JBIKSZ010000043.1:0-19769 GCA_044348345.1 Roseomonas sp.
GCCGACCGAGGCGGGCGCGATGGGCGTGGTCGGTGCGATCCTGCTGGCGCTGATCAACCGCCGCTTCTCCTGGAGCCTGCTGCGCCAGGCGATGTCGAACACCATGCGCATCACGGCGATGGTGATTTACATCCTGATCGGCGCGACGGTGTTCAGCCTGGTCTTCCAGGGCGTGGATGGCGGCATCTGGATCGAGCACCTGCTGAGCTACCTGCCCGGCGGCGCCACCGGCTTCCTGATCTTCGTCAACATCTTCATCTTCTTCCTGGCGTTCTTCCTCGATTTCTTCGAGATCGCCTTCATCGTCATCCCGCTGCTCGCACCGGTTGCGAAGAGCCTCGGGATCGACATGGTGTGGTTCGGCGTCCTGATCTGCATCAACCTGCAGACGGCCTTCATGCACCCGCCCTTCGGCTTCGCGCTGTTCTACCTGCGCGGCATCGCGCCGAAGTCGGTGCTGACGCGCGACATCTATCTCGGCGCCATCCCCTGGCTCGGTCTGCAACTGCTGCTGGTGGCGATCGTGATCTTCTGGCCGGAGAGCGTGACCTATTTCCTCGACCGTGGCCCGAAGGTGGACCCCGCGACGGTCACCATCGACCTGCCGCCGCCCGTGATCCAGGACCCCGGCGCGGTGCCGATCTTCCAGTGACGCTCGACATCGTCGCCATAGGCCATGTCCACGGCGGGCGCGCCGAGCTGGTGGACGATGCCTGGGACGCAGTGGAAGCCGAGATCGTGCTCGACCCCGCGCAGCTTGGGCCGGATGCCGCGCTCGGCCTCGACAGCTTCAGCCACATCGTCGTTGTCTTCGTCTTCGACCGTCTCGACCCCGCGAAGGTCGAGCGCAACGCGCGCCATCCGCGCGGGCGGATGGATTGGCCGCGCGCGGGCATCCTCGCGCAGCGCGGCTCGCCGCGGCCGAACCGGATCGGCGTCACCACATGCCGGCTGCTCGGCGTGGACGGGCTTCGCTTGCGCGTCCGCGGCCTCGATGCGGTGGACGGTTCGCCGGTGCTGGATGTGAAGCCGCATATGTCGGGCTTCGACCCCCGCGGTGACATCCGCGAACCCGACTGGGCGCGCGAGATCATGGAAGGCTATTGGTAAGCGCTATGGCCGAGATCACGCCGCTGCTGGTCTTCCTTGGCGCCGCGCTTGTGATCGCGATGACGCCGGGCCCCGGCATCCTGTATGTCGCCGCGCGCAGCCTGTCGGGCGGGCGGGCGGAGGGCATCGCGTCGAGTCTCGGCACCGGGATCGGCGGGATGGTCCATATCGCGGCCGGTGCCGCGGGCGTCTCCGCGCTGGTGATGGCGAGCGCGGAAGCCTTCACGCTGCTGAAGCTCGCGGGCGCGGCCTATCTCGTCTGGCTCGGCCTGCGCACGCTGCGGGAGGCCAGCCAACCGCTCGACCTCGGCGCGCAGGTCTCGGCACTCGGCGCACGCCGTGCGTTTCGTGAGGGCGTGCTGGTTGAGGCGCTGAACCCCAAGACCGCGGCCTTCTTCCTGGCCTTCGTGCCGCAATTCGTGGACCCGGCCAGCGCGATGCCGGTGGCGCTGCAATTCGCGCTGCTCGGCCTGGTGTCCGTCACGCTTAACACGGGCGTGGATGTGCTGGTGGCACTCGGCGCAGGCCGCGCGCGCGCGGGCCTCGGCGCGCGGCCCGGGCTGGTCAGGCGCCTCCGGCAAGTGTCGGGCGGGATGATCTGCGCCCTCGGTGCCCTGCTCGCCCTCGCGCGCCGCCCGGCCTGAGCGCACGGCCTCAGATCATCTCGAGCGGCCGCTTGCGCTTCGGCGGCGGGAAGGCGGCGTCGAGCTCGGCCAGATCCTGCGGCGTCAGCACGATGTCGCGCGCCGCCGCATTCAGCCGCACATGCGCCGGGTCCGCCGCCTTCGGAATCGCGATGACGCCGGGCCGCGCCAACACGAAGGCGAGCGCCAGCTGCGCCGGCGTCGCGCCATGCCGCGCGGCAATCGTGGCCAGCGCGCGATGGCGCAGCAGCGCACCGCCCTGGCCAATCGGCGAATAGGCCATCACCGGCATCCCGCGCGCGGCACAGAAGGGCAGCAGGTCGAACTCTACGCCCCGCGCCTCCAGGTTCCACAACACCTGGTCGGTGGCGCAATCGCCCAGCGCCGAGCCGAGTTCCTCCAAATCGTCCACATCGAGGTTGGACACGCCCCAGCGCGCGATCTTCCCCTGCGCCTTCGCGCGCTCCATCGCCTCCACCGTCTCCGCCAGCGGCACGGCGCCGCGCCAATGCAGCAGGTAAAGGTCGAGCTGCTCCACCTGCAGCCGACGTAGCGAGGCCTCCAGCGCGCGCGGCAGCTTCGTGCGCGACGCGTTGTGCGGATAAACCTTGGAGACCAGGAAGACCTCGTCGCGGCGGCCGGCGATGGCCTCGCCCACCACCTCCTCAGCGCCGCCGTCACCATACATCTCGGCCGTGTCCACCAGCGTCAGGCCGAGGTCGAGGCCGAGCCGAAGCGCCGCCACCTCTGCCCGGCGGGCGCCGGCGCGCTCGCCCATGCGCCAGCCGCCCTGACCGAGCGCCGGCACGAGGGTGCCATCGGGGAGCCTGATCCGCTGCATGGAATTGTCCTTCGCCTCATCCTATCTTCCCCGCCATGACCCACCGCGCCAATGCCCTCGCCGCCCCCGCCCTGGTTGCGCTGACCCTTGCCTGGCTCGCCGCACCCGCCGCCGCCCAGACGACGACGCCCGCCGGCGTGCCGCCGGAGGAGATCGGCTCCTGGCGGCTCTCCTGCGTCGCCGACCGCATGACCGACCGCGCCGATTGCCAGCTGCGCCACCGCGAACCGGTGGAACGCGCGCAAGGTGGCGCCGGCTCCTCGCTGCTGCTGGAGGTGCAGGAACGCGGCGGGAGGCTGGTGCCGGTGGTGATCGCGCGCGACCTGTCGCTGGAAGGGGCGGGCCGCGGCCTGCTGGCGCTGACCGGCACGGCGCAGCTGCGCTTTCCGCCGAACCGCTTCTACGACATGCCCTGCACACTGGAAGGCCGCAGCCTGGTCTGCGCGCCGAAGCCAGAGGACCAGGCGCGCGCAGCCGAGGAACTGCCCGCCGCCTCCACCGTGCTGGTGCGCATGGTGGGCTTTGGCGCTGGCTCCGACCGCGCCGAGCCGGCGGAACTGCCGCTGGAGCGCACGCGCGAAGCCCTCACCCGCTACCGTGCCCGCGTGCCGGAAGGCAGCGCCCCTGCCGCGCCCACACAATCGGGCCTGACGCTGCCGGAGCTGATGCAGCGCTTCCAGCGGCTGTTCGGGAACTGAGCGCGGCTACTCCGTCCTGAGCGCCTGGATCGGGTCCAGCATCGCTGCGCGCCGTGCCGGCCAGAAGCCGAAGAACAAGCCCGTGAGGCCCGAGACGCCGACAGCGAGTGCCACCGCATCCCACTGGATCAGCACCGGCCAGCCCGCCAGCCCGGACAACACATGCGACAGGCCGATGCCCGCCGCGACGCCGGCCAGGCCCCCTAGGATCGCCAGCATCACCGCCTCCGCCAGGAACTGCGCCAGGATGTCGCGGCGCCGCGCGCCGACGGCCAGCCGCAGGCCGATCTCCCGCGTGCGTTCCGTCACGCTGACCAGCATGATGTTCATCACGCCGATGCCGCCCACCAGCAGCGACACAGCCGCGACCGCGGCGAGCAGAGTGGACAGGGTGCGCGCAGAGGCATCGCGCGTGGCTGCCACCTCCGCCATGTTGCGGATGGAGACGGTGTCGGGCTCGTTCGCCGCCACACGGTGACGCTGGCGGAACAGGGCGCGCAGCTCCTCCTCCGCGGCGCGCATATCCTCGCCTTCATGGACGCGCACCGCGATCCAGTTCACCGATCGGAACCAGGTGCGGCTCGCGCCCATGATGGATCGCCGCGCGGTCCAGAAGGGGATGAACACCGCATCGTCCAGATCCTGCCCCTGCGCGTTCTGCCCCTTGCGCGCGAGCACGCCGATCACCTCGAAGGGCGTGGTGCGGATGCGGATTTCCTGGCCCACAGGATCGGCATCGCCGAACAGCATCTCGGCCACCGTCGCACCGAGCAGCGCCACCTTGCGGCCGCCCGCCGCTTCCTCCGGCGTGAACAGCCGGCCGCGCTCGGCGGGCCAGTCATGCACCACGAAAATCTCGGGGTCGGAGCCCTGCACCGCGGTCGCCCAGTTCTGATTGCCGGCGATCACCTGCTGCTGGCTGCGGATATTGCCTGACGCCGCTGCGGCCGCGCCGACCTCGCGCTCGATCGCGCGGGCATCGTCCCAGGTCAGATTCTGCCGCTGCCCCGCGCCGAGCCGCACGCCGCCCACATTCACGCCGCCACCCCAGACGACGAGGACATTGGCACCCAGCGCCTGGATCTGGCGCAGCACCTGTTCGCGCGCGCCCGCACCCACCGCGACGGTCGCGATCACCGCTGCGACGCCGATGAAGATGCCAAGCGCCGTCAACATCGCGCGCAGCTTGTTCGCCGCCAGCGCCAGCAGGGCGCCGCGTAGCGCCTCGGCCGCATCCATACCGGTGCGCGTGGGCGGCAACGGCGGCAGCACGCGGCCCGGCGCGGACGCCGCGGGCGGCTCGGCCAAGGTGCCGGGGCGGAGCGGGATGTTCACGCCGCCTGGTCCTGGCGTAGCTCGGCCAGCGCCGCGGCCGCATCCCGCGGCGGCTGGCGCGCATCGGACACCAGCCGCCCGTCCCGGAACCGCAGCGTGCGCGCGGCGAAGGCCGCGACCTCGGCGTCATGCGTCACCATCAGCACCGCGACGCCGCCGCGGTTCAGCGCCTGGAACAGCGCCATGATCTCAATCCCCGTGCGCGAATCCAGCGCGCCGGTCGGCTCATCCGCCAGCAGCAGGTCCGGGCCGTTCACCAGCGCGCGCGCGATCGCAACGCGCTGCTGCTGCCCGCCCGAGAGCTGCGTCGGGCGGTGATGCATGCGATCCGCCAGCCCGACCAGCGCCAGCGCCTCAGCCGCGCGGTCGCGGCGCGCGCGGCGCGGCAGGCCGCGATAGACCATCGGTAACTCGACATTCGCCAACGCATCCACGCGCGGCAGCAGGTTGAAGGATTGGAAGACGAAGCCAAGCCGCCGCGAACGCAGCTCCGCCAGCCGGTCCGGCGACAGTGCACCCGTCTCCTCACCCATCAGGCGATAGGCCCCGCGCGTCGGGCGATCCAGGCAGCCGATCAGATTCAGGAAGGTGGACTTGCCCGAGCCTGAGGGTCCCATCGCCGCGACGAAGCCGCCGGGCTCGACCGCCAGCGTGACGTCTTGCAGCGCCGCGACCACGCCTTCCCCGGCGGGGTAGAGACGCGTGAGGCCTTCGGTCTCGATCAGCGCGGCCATCAGAAGGGGCGCGGCCCAGCGGCGGCGGCACGCGGCGCGGCAGCGCGCTCGGTGCCGACGACCACCCGCAGCCCCTCCTCAAGCCCCGAGACGATCTCCGTCACCGAACCATCGGTCAGGCCGGTGCGCACTGATACGGCGCGCGGCGCGGTGCCTTCGGCCTCCACCACCCAGACCGTGCCCGGCGCGCCGCCGCCGCGCGTGCCGGCGCGGAGTTCCGCCAGCCGCGCGCGCTGCTCGGGCGTCAGCACCGCGTTGAAGCGCGCGGTCAGGCGCTGGCGCGCCGCCTGGGCCTGCTGACGGCGGGCTTCCGCATCCTGCGGCAGGTTCGCCATCCGCTCTCGCAACTCGGCCTGGGCGGCGGTGATCTCCGCGCGCTGCGCAGGCGTCAGGTCGGGCAATTCGCGCAGCGCCTGCTCGATCGGGCCGGCGCCGGGCGCGGGTGCGGCGCTGCCATCCGCTGCGGCGCCAGCCGGGCGCCAGCGCAGCGCGGCATTGGGCACGCGCACCGTGTTCTCGCGCTGATCGGTGATGATGCGCAGCGTCGCCGTCATGCCGGGCAGCATGCGCCCATTGGTGTTCGGCGCGGTCACGACGACCGTGTAGGTCACGACATTCTGCACCGTGGTCGGCGCCAGGCGGATATCCTTCACCCGGCCGCGCAGCGTCACGCCAGGATGCGCGGCGACGGTGAAGGTCACCTCCTGCCCCGGGCGGATGCGGCCGATGTCGCTTTCATCCACCGTCGCCCAGACCTCCATCTCCTCCAGGTTGGCGGCGATCTGGAACAGGATCGGCGATTGCAGACTGACCGCGACGGTCTGCCCGATATCCACATTGCGCGAGACCACCACGCCATCGATCGGCGCGCGGATCGTCGCATTGGTGAGGTCCACCTCCACCTGCTGCAGCTGCGCCGCGCGCTGGGCCTGGGCGGCTTCGGCGGCGGCGATCTGCGCGCGGCTGGTGCGCAGCGTCGCCTCGGCGCCGAGCAGCATTGCCTCCTGCTGGGCGATGGCGGCGCGGGCGGCGGCAACATCGGCGCGCAGCCGTTCGGCCAGGAACAGCGCGCGCGACAGGTCGCGCTCGGCGTTCACGCCACGCGCGCGGAGGTCCTGGGCGCGGCGCAACTCGGCCTCTCCGTCCCGCGCTTGCGCCTCCGCGCTGTCGAGCCTGGCGCGCGCCGAGAGCAGCTGCGCGCGGGCCGAGGCCAGGTCGGC
Organism: Roseomonas sp.; assembly: GCA_044348345.1. GTDB lineage: Bacteria > Pseudomonadota > Alphaproteobacteria > Acetobacterales > Acetobacteraceae > Falsiroseomonas. The sequence goes on from JBIKSZ010000043.1 coordinate 6,583, forward strand.
CTCCGTTTTCTCCGCCCCCGCCCGCGCCACGAGGACGGCGGCCTCGGCTGATTGCAGGTCGGCCTGGGCCGCGGCCTGGCGGGCTTCGATGGTGCGGGTGTCGAGCCGCGCGACCGCCTGCCCCGCGGTGACGCGGGTGTTGAAATCCGCGAACAGTTCCCGGATCTGGCCCGAGAGCTGGCTGCCCACCTGCACCGACAGCACCGGGTTCACCGTACCGGTCGCTGCGACCACGGCTGTGATCGGGCCGCGCTCGACATCCGCGAGCCGCAACCGCGGGCCCTGTTCGGTCGCACCACCTGCCCAGACGGGCAGCCAGGGGCGCGCCATCGGCGTGACCCACCAGGCACCAAGGCCCAGGGCTGCGATCACGGCAAGGAGGAGCGGAAGGCGGCGCATGAGACCTCAGTTTGCGCGCCGAGATGTAACGCGCCTATGTCCGGGATGCATCGAAAGATGCGAGAGGGAGAACAGCGATGCGGATGCTGGTGCTCGGCGCGGGGGCGCTCGGGGGGTATTTCGGGGGGCGCGCGCTGGAAGCGGGGCTGGATGTCACCTTCCTGGCGCGCCCGCGCCGCGCCGCGCAACTGGCGCGCGATGGGCTGCGCGTCGAAAGCCCGCTTGGCGACATCGCCCGCCCTGTGGCCACGACCAATGGGGCCGGCCCCGGCTTCGATGTCGTGCTGCTGTCCTGCAAGGCCTATGACCTGGACAACGCCATCGCCGCGATCCGCCCAGCGGTGGAAGCGGGTGCCGCCGTGCTGCCGGTGCTGAACGGCCTCGCGCATATGGACACGCTGAACGCCGCCTTCGGGCCCAGCCGGGTCTGGGGCGGGCTGGCGAAATGCCAGGCGACGCTGACGGCTGATGGGGTGGTGAAGCACCTCGGCGATTGGCGCTGGCTGACCTTCGGCGAGCAGGATGGCCGCATGGATGGGCGCGCCGCGGCGCTGGCCGCCGCGCTACGTGGCACCAAGGGCCTGGAGGCAGAGGCCGTGCCCGACATCCAGCGCCGGATGTGGGAGAAGCTCGTGCATCTCGGCACCGTCGCGGCCGGCACGGTGCTGATGCGCGCCAATGTGGGCGAGATCGTCCGCGCCGGCGGGCGGGACTTCCTGGTGACGCTGCTCGAGCGCAACGCGGCCATCGCGGCGGCGCATGGCCATGCGATGACGCCGGCCTTCCTCGACAGCTACCGCGCACTCTTCTCGGACCCGGCCAGCGCCTACACCGCCTCCATGCTGCGGGACCTGGAAGCCGGGGGTCGGACGGAGGGCGAGCATATCCTGGGCTTCCTGACCGCCGCGGCCGAGCGGGCCGGGGTGCCGGGGGAGATCCATGCGCATGCCCTGCTGCATGCCAGGGCCTATGACCAGCGGCGGGCCTCAAGCCGGCTGCCCGGTCTGGCCTGATCCGGCCTCTCCCCCTATCTTCCGGCCCAGCCAGCACAGGGGATCGCGATGCGCGATGCGCGCCAGACGGGCTACACGCCCGTGCAGCTTCCGGGCGTGACGCCGGAGGAGATGATCACGGTCGAAAGCCGCACCGTCGGCTGCGACGGCGGCGGGGGCGCGCTGGGTCACCCCATGGTCTATCTGCGCATCGAGGACCAGCAGGTCACCTGCCCCTATTGCTCGCGCACCTATGTGCTGGCCGAGGGCGCCGGCGACGATCACGGTCATTGAGGGCGTGAGCGCGGCAGCCGAGCCGGGGCCGAACGGCGCGAACGGGGTCGCCCCGATCGCGCCAGGGGAGAAGCGCCTGATCCTGATCGACGGGTCGGGCTACATCTTCCGCGCCTTCCACGCGCTGCCGCCAATGACGCGGCCGGACGGGACGCATGTGAACGCCGTCTATGGCTTCACCAGCCTGCTTTCGACCTTCCTGCAGAAGCATGCGGCCAGCCACATCGCGGTCGTCTTCGACAGCGCGCGCATCACCTTCCGCAACGACATCTACCCCGACTACAAGGCCCACCGCCCCGACCCGCCGCCGGAGCTCGTGCCGCAATTCGCGCTGATCCGCGAAGCGACGGAAGCGCTCGGCGTCTGCAAGGTGGAACAGCCGGGCTACGAGGCGGACGACATGATCGCCGCTTATGCGCGGGCCTTCGTGGCCGAGGGCGGCACGGTCGCCATCGTCTCCTCCGACAAGGACCTGATGCAGCTGATCCGGCCGGGCGTGGAGATGCTCGACCCGATCAAGCAGAAGCCGATCCGCGAGCCAGAGGTGCTGGAGAAATTCGGCGTCACGCCCGACAAGGTGGTGGAGGTGCAGGCGCTGGCCGGCGACAGCACCGACAATGTGCCCGGCGTCCCGGGCATCGGCATCAAGACCGCGGCGCAGCTCATCACCGAGTATGGCGACCTGGAAACGCTTCTGGCGAACGCGGGAAAAATCAAGCAGCCGAAGCGGCGCGAGGCGCTGGAGCAGAATGCGGAGAAGGCGCGCATCAGCCGCCGCCTGGTGCAGCTCGACGCGGACGCGCCGATGCCGGTGCCGGTCGAGAAGCTGGTCGCGCGCGCGCCCGAACCCGCGACGCTCGAGAAATTCCTGCGGGAGAACGGCTTCCGCAGCCTGCTGGCGCGGCTCGGGCTTGGCGATGGCGCTGCGCCAGTGCGCAGCGTGCGCGCCGCTGCCGCCGAGCCTTCGGCGCCGGCCGCCGCCCCGCAGGAGGCGCCCTTCGGCCCCTATGCAACGATCACCACGCTCGATGTGCTGCGCGCCTGGATCGCAGACGCGCGCACCGCCGGCGTGATCGGCTTCGACACGGAGACCACCGGCCTCGATGCGCTGAAGGCAGAGCTGGTCGGGCTTTCGATCGCCACCGCCCCGGGCCGCGCCTGTTATCTGCCGCTGCGCCACGAGGGCAGCGGCGACCTGATGGGCACCGGGCGGCCGGAGCAGGTGGATTTCGCCGATGCGATGGCCGCGCTGAAGCCGCTGCTGGAGGACCCGACCGTCCTCAAGGTGCTGCACAACGCGAAATACGACCTGGAGGTGCTGTGCCGGGCGGAGAATGGCGGCATCGCCGTCGCGCCCGTGGATGACAGCATGATGATCTCCTACGCGATGGAGGCCGGGCGGCACGGGCACGGCATGGACGAGCTGGCGGCGCTGCATCTCGGCCATACGCCGATCACCTTCGACAGCGTCACCGGCACCGGCCGCGCGCGCATCCCCTTCAGCCAGGTGCCGCTCGACAAGGCGACGGCCTATGCGGCGGAAGATGCCGACGTCACGCTGCGCCTCTGGTCGCTGCTGAAGCCGCGGCTGCGTGAGGCGAAGGCGCTCGCGCTGTATGAGCAGGTGGAGCGCCGAATGGTTGCGGTGCTGCGCGACATGGAGCTCGCGGGCATCAAGATCGACGCCGCCGAGCTTGCGCGCATCGGCGAGGATTTTTCCGAGAAGCTCGTGCGCTATGAACGCCAGTGTCACGAGCTGGCCGGCCGCCCCTTCAATGTCGGATCGCCGAAGCAACTCGGGGAGATCCTGTTCGACGAGATGAAGCTGCCGGGCGGCAAGCGCAGCAAACTCACCGGCGCCTGGGGTACCGACGCTTCCGTGCTGGAGGAACTGGCTGCGCAGGGCGTGGAGCTGGCGCGGCGCGTGCTGGACTGGCGGCAGATCCAGAAGCTGAAATCCACCTATGTGGATGCGCTGGCGCAGAAGGCCGATGCGCAGGGCCGTGTGCACACCGATTTCGCCATGGCCGTCACCTCCACCGGTCGCCTATCCTCGACCGAGCCGAACCTACAGAACATCCCTGTCAGGTCGGAGGAAGGGGCGCGCATCCGCGGCGCCTTCGTGGCCGAGCCCGGGCATGTGCTGGTCTCGGCCGACTACAGCCAGATCGAGCTGCGTATCCTGGCGCATGTCGCTGACGTGCCAAGCCTGAAGCAGGCCTTCGCGCATGGCGAGGACATCCACAGCCGCACCGCCGCCGACATTTTCCACCTCGACCCGAAGGCGGTGGACAAGGAGGCGCGGCGGCGCGCGAAGACGATCAATTTCGGCATCATCTACGGCATGTCGGCCTTTGGCCTTGGCGCGCGGCTCGGCATTCCGCCCGGCGAGGCACGCGCGATCATCGATGCCTATTTCGCGCGTTATCCCGGCATCCGCGACTGCATGGAGCGCTTCAAGGAAGACGCCCGCACCCGCGGCTATGTGGAGACGCCCTTCGGCCGCAAGCTGTGGATTGCGGAGATCGCGTCCAAGGATCCCGCCCGCCGTGCGGGCGCGGAGCGCGCGGCGATCAACGCGCCCTTCCAGGGGGGGGCGGCGGAGATCATCAAGCGCGCCATGGTCCGCGTACCGGCCGCGCTGAAGGATGCCGGGCTCCGTGCGCGCATGCTGCTGCAGGTGCATGACGAACTGGTGCTCGAAGTGCCAGAAGCCGAGGTCGCGGCGACCACACGCCTGGTGCGGGAGGTGATGGAAGCCGCTGCAACCCTGTCGGTGCCGCTTGCCGTCGAGGTCGGCCACGGCCGCAGCTGGGCAGAGGCACATTGAGCACCGCGACGATCACCGAGACCGGCGCCGGCTGGACCACGCAGGAGAGGCAGACGCTGTTCGCCATCGCGGCGGCGCATGCGGTGAGCCACCTGCACATCCTGGTCTTCGCGCCGCTGTTTCCGCTACTGCACCTGGAACTCGGCGCGAGCTTCATCGAGCTGGGCCTGGCGATCACCACCTTCAGCATCGTCTCGGGGCTGACGCAGGCGCCGGTTGGCTTCCTGGTGGATCGCGTCGGCGCGCGCACGGTGCTCGCTGCCGGCATCACGCTCGGCAGTGCGGCCTTTGCCGGCTTTGCGCTGTCGGGAACCTATGCCGCGCTGATCCTCGCCGCCGGCTTCGCGGGGCTCGCGAACGCCGTCTATCACCCCGCGGACTACGCAATCCTCGGTGCACGGATCGCCGCGGTGCGGATGGGGCGCGCCTTCTCCTGGCACACTTTCGCGGGCTATGCGGGCGGCGCGGTTGCGCCGGCGGCGATGCTAGGCCTCGCCGCCCTCTTCGGCGTGCGCGGTGCGGTGGCAGGCGCGGCGCTGGTCGGCTTCGCGGCCGCTGCCTATGTCTGGGTCGCCTGCCCGCGCGACGCCGTGCCGGCGCGTGCGAAGCCCGCCGCCGGTGACGCGAAGCCGCGCGTGCTGAGCCCGGCCATCATCGGCCTCACCGGCTTCTTCGTGCTGATCTCTCTATCGATCAGCGGCACCAATGCGTTTGCCATCGCCGCGCTGGTCACCGCGCATGGCCTGTCGATGGCCTTCGCCAGCGCGGCGCTGACGGCCTATCTCGTCGGCTCGGCCAGCGGCGTGCTGCTGGGCGGGGCGATCGCCGATCGCACACAGCGCCACGGGCTAGTCGCGGGCGCGGGCTTCGCGGGTGCGGCCATCGCCACCGCGCTGGTCGCGCTGCTGCCGCTGCCGGGTCTGCTGGTCGTGCTGCTGCTCGGCGCCTCGGGCGTGCTGAGCGGATTGTGCATGCCGTCGCGTGACATGATGGTCCGCGCCGCGGCGCCGCCCGGCCAGGCGGGCGCTGCCTTTGGCATCGTCTCCACCGGCTTCAACATCGGCGGCATCTTCGCGCCGCTGCTGTTCGGCTGGCTGATGGATGCCGGCCACGCCGACCGCGTCTTCCTGCTGGGTGCGGGCTTCATGGTGGTGACGGCGCTGGCCGCCGCCATCCCGGGCCTCCGCCGCCGGTGAGCATCGCGGGCCTGCCGCCCGGCTGGCAACCGCCGCCGCCCGACATTTGGCCAGACCTTGGCGCTGGTCCGCTGGCCATCGCCTTCATGCTGCACACGCCGCGCCTGACGGAGCGGGAGTTCTTCGCGCTCGAGACGCTGCGCCGCTTCGGCGAGGACCATCCGCGCTTCCTGCTGGTGCCGGAGGGGATGGAGATCGGCTTTGCCCACGACGATTTCCGCGTCGTCGCGCTGCCGGCGGCCAATTTCGCCAGCCGTGCCGCCTACAACGCGCTGATGCTCTCGCCCGTGCCCTACCGGCTGTTCGCGGGCTACCGGCAGATGCTGGTCTACCAGACCGATTGCCTGCTGCTGCGCGACGGGATCGGCGCCTGGGCTGCGCGCGGCTTTTCCTATGCCGGGCCGCCCTGGTTCGACCATGGCTGGTTGCGCAGCGGCCTCGGCGCGCAACCGCGCCTCGTCGGCAATGGCGGCTTTTCGCTGCGGTCGCCTTCGGATGCGCTGGCGGTTCTGGACGGGCAGTTGGACATGACGCGGCTTGCGGCGCTGCCGCATCTCTGGCGGCACTTCGCCCGCAAGACGCATGCGCGCACACTGCTGCGACAGGCACGGCAAGGCCGCGCGGCCGCCGATTATCTGCGCGACTTCCCGCGGCCCGAAGACGAGTTCTGGTCCTGCCACGCGCCGCTGTTCCATCCCGGCTGGCGGGTACCGACGCCACGGGACGCGCTGGACTTCGCGTTCGAGCTGCATCCGCGCCGCGCCTTCCAACTGGCCGGCCAGCGTCTGCCCATCGGCGCCCATGCCTGGTGGAAGGCCGATGAGGCGTTCTGGCGGGAGATCCTGGCAGAGCAGCGCTGAAGGTCAGCCGCGGCGGCGCGCCGCCTTCTCCTTGCGTGCGCTTGCGGTGCCTGCAGGCGGAGGCGGGGGCTTCGCTTGGCCACGCGCGGTGCGCCGCGCCTCGCCCAACGCGATGGCCACCGCCTGTTTCACCGCCTGCTCCTTGGTGGCGGGGCGGCTAGCTCCGATGGTGCCGTCCCGTTTCCAGTCATGCACGATCTCGCGGATATTCGCCGAGACGACGGTCTTCGACACGCCCTTGCGCAACCGTGCCGGCATGGCGGCCTCCTCGTCTGCGCACGCAACGCAGCGGGGGCGGGCACAGTTCAGGTGCCAGGCCCGGGGGCGTCGAGCGCGTGCGCCTTCAGATGCGCCAGTTCCACCACCTGCAAAGCGGCGATGTGGGTTGCTTCCAGTAGCACGGGCGGCGCGAGGCCCGCGCGGCGCGCTTCCTCCCACCGTGCGGCGCAGAGGCACCAGCGGTCGCCGGGTTTCAGGCCCGCGAAACCATGCTCCGGCCGCGGCGTGGAGAGGTCGTTGCCGCGCGCGCGGGAGAAGGCGAGGAATTCCGCCGTGACCTGCGCGCAGACGACATGCAGCCCGTGATCATGCGGCCCGGTGTTGCAGCAGCCATCGCGGAAGAAGCCCGTCAGCGGCGCGACAGAACACGGCAGCAGCACACCGCCGAGAACGTTGCGCGCGGGCGGCGGGCCATCGTCGCGCCGACCGCGGCGTGATGTGTCGTCGAGGGGCATGAGCGAAGCTTATACCCTCCCCCGCAAGCGGGGGAGGGTCAGGGTGGGGGTGCTTCGATCAGGGCGCGCTTATCATCGCACCCCCTCCCCATGCCTCCCCCGCGGGCGGGGGAGGGGGAGGAACGTCTTGTTACGCCGCCGCGCGGATTGCGGCAGCCTTCACGTCCTCGCCGACGGCGCCAGCGAAGGTCTCGAAGTTCTTCTCGAACAGGGAGACCAGGTGCTTCGCCTGGCGGTCATAGGCGTCCTTGTCGGCCCAGGTCTCGCGCGGGTTCAGGACGCTGGCCGGAATGCCCGGCACCGCCTTCGGCATCATCAGGCCGAAGAACGGGTCGCGCACGAACTCCACCTTCGCCAGCGAACCGTCCAGCGCGGCGCGCAGCAGCGCGCGGGTGTGCTGGATGCTCATGCGCTTGCCGGTGCCATAGGCGCCGCCGGTCCAGCCGGTGTTCACCAGCCACACCTGCGCACCATCCTTGGCGATGCGCTCGGCCAGCATGCGGCCATAGACTTCCGGATGGCGCGGCAGGAAGGGGGCGCCGAAGCAGGTGCTGAAGGTCGCCTGCGGCTCCTTGCCCAGCCCCTTCTCGGTGCCCGCAACGCGCGCGGTGTAGCCCGACAGGAAGTGGTACATGGCCTGCGCCGGGGTCAGCTTGGCGATCGGCGGCAGCACGCCGAAGGCATCCGCCGTCAGCATCACCACCGTCTTCGGCTTGCCAGCGCGGCCGCCGGCGACCGTGTTCGGGATGAACTCGATCGGGTAGCAGGACCGCGTATTCTCGGTCAGGCGGTTGTCGTCGAGGTCGAGATGGCCGTGCTCGTCGCCGATCACATTCTCCAGCACGGCGCCGAAGCGGTGGGAGGCGTCCCAGATCTGCGGCTCGGCTTCCTGCGACAGCTTGATGACCTTGGCGTAGCAGCCGCCTTCGAAGTTGAAGATGCCGCCTTCGCCCCAGCCATGCTCGTCATCGCCGACCAGCCCGCGCTCGGGGTCGGACGACAGCGTGGTCTTGCCCGTGCCCGACAGGCCGAAGAACAGCGCCGCATCGCTCGCCGCACCCACATTGGCCGAGCAATGCATGGGCAGCACGCCGCGCTCGGGCAGGATCCAATTCATCACAGTGAAGATCGACTTCTTGATCTCCCCCGCATAGCTCGTGCCCGCGATACAGATGGTGCGCGCGGCGAAGCTCAGCGCGATGCAGGTGGAGGTGCGGCAGCCGATCTCGGCCGGGTTCGCCTCGAGCTCCGGCGCGTGGAGGATGGTGTAGTCGGGCGTGAAGCTGGCGAGCTCCTCGCGCGCGGGGCGGATGAACATGTTCCGCGCGAACAGCGCGTGCCAGGCATTCGTCGTCACCAGGCGCACGCGGATGCGGTGCGCGGGATCGGCGCCGGCATAGAGGTCCTGCGTGAACAGCTCCGTCCGCTGGCCGAGCCATTCGCGGACCTGGCCGGTGAACTTGGCGAAATTCGCCGGCGCCATCGGCTGGTTGATCTTGCCCCACCAGATCGCGTCACGGACTTCGGCGTCGTCCACCACGAACTTGTCCTGGACCGAGCGGCCGGTGTGCTGGCCGGTGACGGCCATGAAGGCGCCATCCGCGGACAGCCGCCCCTCGCCCCGGCGCAGCGCATGGGCATAGAGCCCCGCGGCCGTCAGATTGGCGTGGATCGCCGCCGGGCCGGCCACGCCGGTACCTGAGAGGGGAGAAACAGCGGACGTCATCAACTTCCTCCGAACCGGGCGCGGCGCCCAAAGGGACGTGGCGGACCGGTATGGCCACACAGCCTCTCACCCATGGGGGGCGAGGGCGGCAGAATTACGGCGGCTAAGGACAGAATCGCAATGCGAACTGCTCAGTTACTTGTATGACAAGGACTTGTGGAGCTTAGCCGGCCTGCCCGGACCGGCTGGCCCGGCCTGCCCGGGCGGCCCGGATCAGCGCCGTGCGCACGCCGTCCGGGTCCGCGACCGGGGCGTCCCAGGCCTGGCGCAGCACCGTCTCCCCCAGCGCCAGGTCACAGCCGTCGCAGTCCACGGCGGCGATTCGCCACGCCCCGGGGGTCCCGCCCAGCAGCCCCTCGGCCATGGCCGCGACGGCATCGGCGTGGTCGTCATTCACATGGGCGATGATCTCGGCCTCCGCCGCGGCGATCGCGGCGACCGCCGCCGGGTCGGGCAGCAAATCGGCCAGGCGCAGCCGCGTCGCGCGGGCGAAGCCGCCGACCATCAGCCCGCCGCCGGGCCGGATGCGCCATAGCGCGAAATCGCCGAAATCGGCGTAGAGCGCGGCATAGGGGTGCTTCGCCAGCCAGCGCGCCTTCAGCGCCGGCACCTCCGCCTCCGGCACGGGCTCGGCCAGGCCCGTCAGCGTCACGCGCGGTGCGGTCTGCGGGTTCACCCCCTCCGGCCGGCCGGTGAACAGCACCGCGCAGCGCGGCTCCGCCCGCAGCTGGCGCGTATGCTCCGACAGGGAGGAGAGCAGCAGCAGCACCGAGAGATCAGGGGCGGTCGCCGGGGTGACGAGGGCGGCGAAGGGCGCCCCCTCCGCGCTCGTGGCCAGCGTGGCCGAGATGGCCCCCCGGACCAGCCGCCGCGCCTCGAAGCCGTGCCCGTCCGTCGCCATATCCTCTCCGGTTGTCCGACCCGTCTTTGCCACAATCTACCGCCAGACTGGCGCCAAGCCCCGGTTCGGGTCCAGGCTTCGGCCCGGAGGGCCAAGGAGTATCCAGCCGTGCCAGCCACCATCGCCCTCGTGGACGATGACCGCAACATCCTCACCTCGGTGTCCATGACGCTCGAGCAGGAGGGGTTCCAGGTCCGCACCTTCACCGACGGGGAAAGCGCCCTGCAGGGCCTGATGGCGCGCCCCGTCGATCTCGCGGTGCTCGACATCAAGATGCCGCGCATGGACGGGATGGAGCTGCTGCAGCGCCTGCGCCAGCGCAGCGCCATGCCGGTCATCTTCCTGACCAGCAAGGATGACGAACTCGATGAGCTGATGGGTCTCAGGCTCGGCGCCGATGACTACATCACCAAGCCCTTCAGCCAGCGCCTGCTGCTGGAGCGCATCCGCGCCCTGCTGCGCCGAAACGAGACGTCGCGCGCCGAAGGCAGCGGCACGCCGGCGGGCGGCATCATCGCACGCGGCGACCTCGTGCTGGACGAGACCAAGCACACCTGCCTCTGGAAGGGTGGGCAGGTGCAGCTGACGGTGACGGAGTTCCTGCTGGTGAAGGCGCTGGCCCTGCGCCCCGGCATGGTCAAGAACCGCGACCAGCTGATCGACGCCGCCTATGGCGAGAACATCTATGTGGACGACCGCACCATCGACAGCCATGTGAAGCGCGTACGCAAGAAGTTCCGCCAGGTAGACAACGACTTCGCGCAGATCGAGACGCTCTACGGCCTCGGCTATCGCTACAAGGAAGCCTGACGCGCGCCGCAGGGCGCGCTAGGCTCGGCCCATGCCAGACGCAAGCGGCCCGACGCTGGTCGAGACGAGGACCGAACCAAGGCCGCGGCGCTGGCTGTCGCCGCTGCTGCGTCGCATCCTGCTGCTGAACGCCCTGCCGCCAGCGCTGCTGGCGGCCGCGCTGCTCTATCTCGACCAGTACCAGAATGGCCTGCTGGCGGCCGAGGTCGAATCGCTCCGCACCCAGGCGCGCATCTATGCCGGTGCCATCGCCGAAGCCGGCACACGCACGCGCGACGACCGCACCATCCTGGTTCCCGAAGCCGCCCGCCCGCTGCTGCGCCGGCTGGTCGAGCCCTCGCCCAACACCCAGGCGCGGCTGTTCGACACAACCGGCCTCCTCGTCGCCGACAGCCGCGTGCGGGAAGGGCCAGGGGGCGCGATCGTCACGGAGCCGCTCTCCCCACCCGAGCCGCGCGGCGCCTTCGCCGGCACGGTGGCCGGCCTCTATGACCGCATCCTGACCATCCTGCCGCGCGGCGCGCCGCAGACAGTGACGGTGGATGTGAATCCCGACGCGCCATCCTTCGACTGGCAGCCGGAATTCAGCGTCTCCGGCACCGGCGACCGGCGCGAGGAGCTGCGCCAGGCGCTGGAGGCGGGCGTGCGCCCCTATATCCGGCGCACGGCGGAAGGGCGGCTCTTGGTGTCGGTCACCGAACCCGCCCGCCGGGGTGCGACCACCGTCGGCATCGTGCTGCTGACGCGCGAGGCGCGCGAAGTGGATGCGCGGCTTTTGGAGATCCGCGTCTCCGTCCTCGCGCTGTTCGGGCTGGCGCTGCTGCTGACGGTGCTGGCCTCGATCTACCTCGCGCGCACGCTAGCGACGCCGATCCTGCAGCTCGCTGAATCCGCGGCCGCGATGCGCGAAGGCGAAGGCCGCGCGGGCAGCGTGCCGAAGGCGCTGCTGGCGCGCGACGACGAGATCGGCGTGCTCGCGCGCGACCTGCAGGCGGCGGCGCGCGCGCTCTGGGCACGGATCGATGCGAATGAACGCTTCGCGGCCGATGTCGCACATGAGTTGCGCAACCCGCTGACCTCCGTCCGCTCGGCGATCGAGACGCTGCGCCGCATCGAGGATACGGTGAAACAGAAGCGCCTGCTGCAGATCATCTCCGACGACGCGGTGCGCATGGACCGGCTGATCGCCGACATCTCCGACAGTTCCAAGGTGGATGCGGAACTTTCGCGCACCATCGCGCATCCGGTGGATGTCGCACCCATTCTGGGCGCATTGTCGGAACTTCACGCCGCGACGCGGGAGGATGGCGACCCGCATGTCGAGGTCGAGGCGCCGGCCGAGGGGCTCATCGTGCGCGGCGTCGAAGGGCGCATCGTGCAGGTGTTCCGCAACCTGATCGGCAACGCCATCTCCTTCAGCCCGCCGGAGGGGAAGGTGGCGGTGCGCGCGCGCCCGGTCGGCAGCTTCGTCGAATTCACCGTCGAGGATGAGGGCCCGGGCATCCCCGAAGGGAAGCTCGAGAACATTTTCGACCGCTTCTACACGGAACGCCCGCGCGGCGAGCGCTTCGGCCAGCATTCGGGCCTCGGCCTGTCGATCTCGCGCCAGATCGTCGAAGGGCTGCGCGGCCGCATCGCCGCGGAAAACCGCCGCGACGCTGAGGGCTGCGTGACGGGCGCGCGCTTCATCGTGCGGCTGCCGGCGGCTTGACGGCGCTGTCCCCGGGGAGGGCTCTGCCCTCCCGGGCCCGCCTTAACCGCACTGTCGAACAAACTAAGCACGGCGTTGGCTGACCGTCGATCTTTCGTGCCGATGTCAGCCCCGCCCGCGCACAGCATGGCCTGGAGTTGGCCGACGAGTTCGATCCCGGGCGGGCTGCCGGGATCGCTCGGCGGGGAGACGATGACGCGGTCGATGAGGGCGCGAGCCGCCTCCAGGGCTTCCGGGGCATCCCGGTCAGCCAGTGCTTGTTCCAGACGGGCGACACGCTCGCGGTAGACGTCGGCCAGGTTCGGATGCAGCGCGGGCAGGTTCGCAGGCCTCTTCGTGAGTTCGGCTGTCAGCGTCACCCGCTGGGCTTCCAGTCCGTCGAGCTTGGCCTGCAGGCCCGGGGCGCGGAGGCCCTCGGCAATCGCATCGACCAGGTTGGCGATCTGCCGCTCCACGGCCTCGAGGGCCTGCCGCTGGGTGCTCTGCGCCTGCCCCGCCTCTGCTGCCAGCCGGTTCCACTCGCGAGTGAAGTCGCTGATGAACTGGCGCAGCAGATCCGGGTGCATGAGCTGGCGGCCGAGTGCCTCCATAACACGGGCCTCGAGTGGAGCGCGTCGCACACTCGCTCTGTTCCGACACTGATCGCGCCGTGCGTTGTGGCAGCTCAGATAGTCCCGCCCCCGTGCGTAGTAGAGGCCGCCACAAACGCCGCAGGTGACCTTCCCCGTGAGGAG
>JBIKSZ010000044.1:0-19749 GCA_044348345.1 Roseomonas sp.
CGGCCGCCCTGTGCGCGGGCCGCGTTCGCGGCCTCGGCTGGCTGCGCCAGCCGCCATCGCTGGAGTGCAACCGATGCCCACGCCGACCGAAATCCGGCTGAACCGCGCCGAGCAGGTTCTGCACGTTGCCTTCGACACCGGCGAGAGCTTCGCCCTGCCGGCCGAGTATCTGCGCATCGAGAGCCCCTCGGCCGAGGTGCAGGGCCATGGGCCGGGCCAGAAGGTGATCGTGCCGGGCCGGCGCCATGTGGGCATCATGCGGGTCGAGCCGGTCGGGCATTACGCGGTGCGGCTGGTCTTCGACGACCTGCACGACACCGGCATCTACTCCTGGGACTACCTGCACGAGCTCGGCCGCGAGCAGGAGGAGCGCTTCGCTGCCTATGAGCAGGCCCTGGCCGCCAAGGGCCTGAGCCGCGACCCGCCGCGCCGCCGCGGATAGGGCTGCTTCAGCGACGGGTTTTCGGCCGGGGGGTGCGCTGGGGCGGCACGGTCTTGCGCGATCGGGCGTGGCGCAACTCCGCCGCTGGCTTGGCTGCCTTCCTGGGGCGCGCCGCGGCGATGGGCGCGGCGCTGACCGTCGCCTCCACATCCGGCTCGGGCGCCGCCGGCACCGCCGCCGCGGGCCGCAGCGTTTCTGCCGGCCTCGCCATAGGAATGGCCGGCATGGGCCGGCGCGGCGCGGGGTCGGCTTGCGGCTCCGGGGGCGGCGCGACCAAGGCGAGCGGCGCTGTCCAGGCGTCCAGCGCCTGGCGCTGGACCTGCAGCACAAGCTCCGCCTGCTGCTGCGGCAGCGCCGCGGTCCAGAGGCCCATCCAGGCGTCGAAGGCGCTCTGTGTCAGTTGCAGCCAAGGACCCCAGGTGAGAGGCCAGGGGGCCGGGACCATCGTGGTCCGGGGATCGAAGCCGGGTGGCATCGCCGCGTCCGTCATGCTGTCCATCACCGAGACATGGCGCGGCGTGGCATGGCTTGCGAGCGCTGATGGCGCCTCGCGCCCCGTCCCGACATGACAAGGCCGGGAGGATGCGGCCGGCCCGGCCCCGATCGGCCCGCACTGGCTGGCTGGTGCTATTCGTCGCGCCGCGGCCGCGCCAGCAGCCCGCCGATCGCATCGGCGATCGAAAGCCGCCCGGCCAGGAGATCCGCCACCGCGCCGCAGATCGGCAACTCCACTCCGGCCTCCGCGGCGCGTGCGACCAGGCCGGGTGCGGTCGCCACGCCCTCGGCCACGCCCACCCGCCCGGCCAGCGCCTCCGCCAGGCTCGCCCCCTGGCCGAGCGCATGGCCGAGCGAGGTGTTGCGGCTGCCCGGCCCCGTCGTCGTCAGCAGCAGGTCACCGAGGCCCGACAGCCCCGCTGCCGTCTCCGCCCGCCCGCCGAGCGCGACCGCCAGCCGCGACAATTCCGCGAGCCCCCGCGTGACCAGCGCCGCGCGCGCATTCTCGCCAAGCCCCGCGCCCATCACCGCGCCTGCGGCGATGGCAATGACGTTCTTCGCCGCCCCGCCGACCTGCGCGCCGACAGGGTCGTCGCTGCCATAGATCCGGAACCCCGCCGTGCCGAGCATGTCGCCCGCCGCCTGGCGCAGCGCCGCGTCGCGGCTGGCCAGCACCGCCGCCGCCGGCAGTCCGCGCGCGACCTCATGGGCGAAGTTCGGCCCCGAAAGTACCGCCAGGGCGCGGCCCGGGAACAGCGCCTCCATCACCTCCAGCGGCAAGCGCAGCGTGCCGCGCTCCACGCCCTTCGCGCAGGCGATCAGCGGAGCAGCGGATGGCGGCAACGCGGACAGTACGGGCCGCAGGAACTGCGCCGGCACCACGACGAGCACGAGCGCCGCATTGGCGATGGCGGAAGCGGCATCGGCGGTGACCGAGATCGCTGGCGGCAGCGTCTGGCCGGGCAAATAGGCCGCGTTCTCCCGCGCCGCTTCGATCGCCACTGCGCGGGCGGGATCGCGCGCCCAGAGCCCGACGGCATGGCCCGCGCGCGCGGCCTGGATCGCCAGCGCCGTCCCCCAGGCGCCGGCGCCGAGCACCGCGATCCGTTGCCCTCCGGTCTGGGACATGGCCGACCTATCTCTCCGTCGTGACGCGCGCGACGCTCGCTGCCGCGCCATCCTCGCCGCGTGTGAGGCGGGCGAGCAAGGCCGCGAGGATCGCGCGCGCCTGGTCCTCGAAGCCGAAGGGCGGGTTCGCCACCAGCACGCCACAGCCATTGAGGCGCGTGGGGTCGGTCGGCTCGCGCAGCGTCAGCTCGCAGGCGATGCAATCGGGCACACCCGCATCCTGCAGCGCGGTGTGGAAGGCGCGCACGGGCGCGCGGTGCTTCACCGGATACCAGGCGGCGACGATCCCGGCGCGAAAGCGATGGCGCAGCCCGGCGATCCCCTGCGCGAGGCGGTCGAATTCGCCCTCCTGCTCGAAGGGCGGGTCGATCAGCACCAGGCCGCGGCGTTCGGGGAAGGGGGTCAGCGCCGTCATCGCCTCATATGCGTCGCGGCGATGAACGGCGACCTGCGCATCGCCGCGGAAGCGTGCCTTCAGCGTCGTATGGTCGTCGGGGTGCAGCTCGCACAGCATCAGCCGGTCATCGGGGCGGAGCAGCGCGCGGATCAGCGCGGGCGAGCCCGGATAGGCAGCGGGCCAGCCCGCCTGGCGCACCTGGCTGAGCCAGGGCGCGAGGGCCGGATCGTCGCTCTCCATCGCGCGCGCGATGCCGTCCCGCCATTCGCCGGTGCGCTGCGGCTCCGGCGCCGAGAGGTCATAGGCGCCGATGCCGGCATGGGTGTCGAGCACGGCGAAGGGCTTCGGCTTCGCCCGCAGCGCATCGAGCAGCGCGACCAGCAGCGCGTGCTTGACGCAATCGGCGAAGTTCCCAGCGTGGAAGGCGTGGCGATAGTTCACGCCTCCCGCTTGCGCCGCCGTGGCCGGCGGCGCAAGCGGGGGAAAGATTTTTTGGGGTCGCCGCCGGCGCGTCGGTTCGGTTCAGCGCGCCGTCACCGCTCCGCCGATCGCGCCGAGCCCACCGCCGATCAGCGCGCCCGTGCCGACATCGCCGCCCGTGACGGCGCTGACGCCCGCACCTGCGCCCGCGCCCAGCAGCCCGCCCGTCACAGCGCGCGATCCGGGCGAATTGCCGCAGGCCGCGAGCGCCAACGCCAGCGCCGCGATGACCGCCAGGGCTTTCCTTCGCATCCGACGACCCTTCTGCAACTGACCTTCCAACGCGCCAGCCGGCGGCGGGATGCGCTGCGGCTACTCGGGTGCGAGCGCGGCCGCGAGGCGCGCCGCTTCCTCCAGCACCGCGTGTCCCAGCGGGCTATCGGGTGGGATGTCGGGGCCGAGCAGCGCCTTCGCCGGCTCGCCCAGCCGCGCCACCACGCGGGCGCGGGACGGCGCGTCGGCAGCGCGGAGCAGCGCACCAAGCGCGAGCCGCGTCACCATCCCATAGGCCTCCTGCTCCAGCTGCTGGCGGCGCATCTCCAGCAGCAGTGAGGTCATCTCCTGCAGCGTCTCGCGCAGATCCTGGCTGCGCAGCAGGGGCGAGGCGGGTTTGTCGGCCATGATGCCTCCTCAGGCAGCCAGCGTGTCGAGCGGCCAGCGCGGCCGCGGCGCGTGGTCGAGGCTGTCGGTCAGGCCCGCGCGCAGCCGCTCGATCCCGGCCCAGGCCACCATTACCGCATTGTCGGTGCACAGCCGGATTGGGGGGGCGACCAGCGGCAGGCCGGCTTTCTCCGCAACACCGGACAGCGCCGCGCGCACCGCTCCATTCGCCGCGACCCCGCCCGCCACCACCAGCGCCGTCGCGCCCGGCAGCATCGCCAGCGCATGCCGCGCCCGGTCCGCCAGCACTGCCGCGACCGAGGCCTGGAAACTGGCCGCAAGGTCACGCCGGCCCTGCTCGTCGAGGCCCTTCGCCACTTGCTGCGCCACCGCCGTCTTGAGCCCGCTGAAGGAGAAATCGCAGCCCGGCCGGCCGAAGAGCGGCCGTGGCAGGGAGACGCGCGACGCATCCCCGCCAGCCGCGAGCCTTTCCAGATGCGGCCCCCCCGGCCAGGGCAGGCCCAGCAGCTTCGCCGATTTGTCGAAGGCCTCACCCACCGCGTCATCGAGCGTCGAGCCCAGCCGCCGGTGCCGCCCCACACCCTCCACCGCGACGCATTGGCAATGCCCGCCCGAGAGCAGCAGCAGCAGATAGGGGAAGCCGAGCCCCGCCGGGCTCACCCCAGGCAGGCGCGGGGAGAGCGCATGCGCCTCCAGATGGTTGATGGCGAGGTAGGGGATGCCGCGCGCCAGCGCGATGCCCTTGCCGAGCGTGGCGCCCACGATCAGCCCGCCGATCAGCCCCGGCCCCGCGGTGGCCGCGACCGCCGCGAGCCCCGCCGGCGTCGTGCCCGCCTGGTCCAGCACGCGGCGCACCAGCGCCGGCAGATGCGCCAGATGGGCCCGGGCCGCGATCTCCGGCACCACGCCGCCATAGGGGGCATGGTCGTCGAGCTGGCTCAGCACCGCCTCGGCCAGCACCGTGCCATCCGCGCGGAGTACGGCGGCCGCCGTCTCGTCGCAGCTGCTTTCCAGGCCGAGCACCAGGGCGCCGTCCTGCAGCGCCGGCATGGCGACCTTCGACTGCGACACTTCCGCGACCTCCGAACCGGCTCTAATGAGCCGCCATGTCGGTAGCCCATCCGCCGGGTCCAGCCCATCCCGGCGCAGATTCCCCGCAAGGCCAGCCAAGCCCCCGCGCCGCCAGCCAGCCGCAGGTGAAGGCGCATCTGCGCGCCCTGCCGCTGCGCGTCGGCACGCGCGGCTCCCCGCTCGCGCTCTGGCAGACCCGGCATTTCCTCGGGCTGATCACCCGCTTCTGCCCCGTGCTGCACGACGCCAAGGCCTTCGAGGAGCATGCGATCGCCACCTCCGGCGACCGCATCCAGGACCGGCGCCTGGCCGATGTCGGGGGCAAGGGCCTGTTCGCCAAGGAAATCCATGAGGCGCTGGCCGATGGCCGGGTGGATTTCGCCGTCCACAGCCTGAAGGACCTCGAAACTGAGCTGCCGCCCGGCATCGTCCTGGCCTGCACCCTGACGCGGGAGGACAGCCGCGACGCGCTGATCCTCAGCCCCCGCGCCGGGGCAGTGGACCCGGCCAATCCCTATGCCTGCCTGCCGGCCGGGGCGGTGATCGGCACCTCCTCCGTCCGGCGGCAGAGCCAGTTGCTGCATGCCCGGCCCGATCTCCGCGTCGAGATGATCCGCGGCAATGTCCAGACCCGGCTGGCCAAGATTCGCGGTGCCGATGGCCCGGCGGCCTCGCTGCTGGCGCTGGCCGGGCTCAGGCGCCTTGGCCTGGAGCAGGAAGCCGCCGTGGTGCTGGACCCGGAGGTGATGGTCCCGGCCGCCGGGCAGGGCATCGTCGGCGTCACCGTGCGCGCCGATGATGTCGAGCTGCTGGATCTGCTCGCCGGCATCGAGGATGCCGAGGCGCGCGCCGTCTCCACCGCCGAACGCGCGCTGCTGGCGGCGCTCGACGGGTCCTGCCGGACGCCGATCGGCGGCCATGCGCGGCTGCTGCCGGATGGGTCCTTGCACCTGACGGGGCTGGTGGCGCGCGCCGACGGCTCCTTCCTGCTGAAGCGCGCGCTGCAGGGCGACCCGAAGGACGCCGCGCGGCTCGGGCGCGAGCTGGGTGACAGCCTCCGCCACGACAGCCCCGCCGACATCTTCGGCTGATACGAAGGGCCGCTTCCAGCGGCCCTTCGTATCAGCGCTTTTTGCGGCCTCACGCGCCGGCGGCCGTCCGGGCCTTGGCTATCGCCGCACTGGCGGCGGCGGCCATTCGGCCGCTCGGCCCGCTGCGCGGGCCGCATCAGGCGGGCCTCTACGCCGCCGGGAGAGGTCATGTTTGGTGCGGCGCGACGCGTCGGGCATCATCCGCCCGTGCCGCGATCCCCGTCCGCATCGTCCCCCGCAGCGACCCGGCCCCAGCAGGGCGGGGAGGGGAGGGCCGTCCTCATCACCCGCCCCGAGCCGGGCGGCGCCGAGACGGCGGCCCGCGTCGCGGCGCTCGGCTTCGAGCCGCTGCTCGCCCCGGCGCTGGTCCTGGCGCCTCGCCGCTTCGTGATGCCGCAAGCGCAGGCGCTGCTGCTGACCAGCCGCGCTGCCGCCCGCACCGTGCCCGTGGACCCTTGCCTGCCCGTGCTGGCGGTCGGCGAGGCCACCGCGGCGGAAGCGCGCGGGCGGGGCTTCGGCAATGTGACCGCCGCCGCTGGCACGGCCGCGGACCTGGCGCGGCTGGCCGCAGCCCGGCTCGATCCTGCCGCCGGCCCGCTGCTGCTCGCGGTCGGGCAGGGCTATGCGCTCGACCTTGCGGCGGAGCTGCGTGGGCATGGGTTCCGGGTCATCCGCCGCATCGCCTATGCCGCGGAACCGGCCGGGATACTGCCACCGGAGGTCGTGGCAGCCTGGGCGGCCGGGCGGGTCGGGACCGTGCTGTTCCACTCGCCACGTTCGGCACTCTGTGCCATCAACCTGCTACGGGCCGCGGGGCTGGCGGCGGGTGCGCAACGGGTTGAGGTCCTGGCGATCAGTCGGCGGGTGGGGGAAGCCGCCGCCGCCGCGATCTCTCCCGAACACTGGCGCTCGCTGCGTCATGCCCCACGTCCCGATGAGGAAGCGCTGCTGGGGCTGCTCGCCCGTCCGGAGTGAACCGGCCGGCGCGGCCAGCCCGTTCCGATCAGGAGAGCCATGAGCCCCCCCGCCTCGTCCCCCACCCTCCTTGACCGTCTCCGCCGTTTCGACCCGACCGTTCTGCCGATCCTGATTGCGGCGCTGGTGCTGATCGGGGCGGTTGCCTGGTTGCTGGGCCGGCCGCTGCCGCAGCCTGCCGATACGCGCGCGGCCGAACAGCTGACCGCGCTCCGCGCCGAAATCGCCCGCCTCGAAGCCATGCCGGGCCGCGTGGCCGCACTCGAAGCCCGCACCGCCCCAGACCTTGCGCCGCTGCGCGAAGCGCTGGCCGCCACCGAGCGTCGCGCCGCGGCGCTGGAGGAGCGTCTGGCCGCTGCATCGCGCGACGCCACGCCGCGCGCCGCGCTGGACCAACTCGCCGGCCGCATCGAGGCGCTCGCGCGCGATGTCGCCGCGGGCGATGCCGAGGCGCGCCAGCGCATCGTCGCGCTGGAACAGGCGATCGGCGGCTTCGCCGGCCGCGTCGCCGCGAATGAGGCCGCACTCGCCGCGCGCACCCAGGCGATCGAGACGCAGAATGCGCGCATCGTCGCGGTGGAACAGGCGCTCGCCGCGCGCCTTATCGCGCTCGAAGGCCAGATCGCGCAGCGCGCCCAGGCCGGTGAGCAGCAGGCGCAGCGGATCGCCGCGCTCGAAGGCCTCGCGCAGCGCCTGGCCGCGCTGGAGGGCCGCGCGGCGCGGATGGCGACACTCGATGCACTGCGCTCGGGGCTCGAGGCCGGCCAGCCGCTCGGCGCCGCGCTCCGCGCCTTGGCGAGCCCGCCCGAGGCGCTGGCCCGCTTCGCCACCACGGCGCCGCCGACCGAGGCCGCGCTGCGGCTTGCCTTCGACGACGCCGCGCGCGCCGCCCGCGCGGCGAGTGAGCCGCCGACAAGCGGCAGCGTGCGCGAGGCCGCCGTCGCGCGGCTGTCCGGCCTCGTCACCGTGCGCCGTGGCGAGGAGGTGGTCTGGGGCGACGCCGCAGGCGCCGAGATCGAGCGGGCACGCCGCGCGCTGGATGCTGGCGACCTCGAGACGGCGCTACGCCATCTCGGCCGCCTGTCGCCGCCAGCGCAGGAGGCGATGCGCAGCTGGCTGACCCAGGCGCAGGCGCTGGTCGCGGCCCGTGCCGCGATCCGCCAGCTGGCCGCGGGCTGAGGGGCGCGCGCCGATGCATCACGCGCTGCTCTATCTCACGCTGCTCGCGCTAAGCGTGGGTGGCGTGCTCGGCATGGCCAGCCTCGGCGGCACGGTGGAAATCCGTGTCGGCGAGGTGGAGATCGCCACCCCCTTCGCGGTCGCGCTGCTCGCGCTGGCCCTGCTGTTTCTGGCGTTGCACCTGCTGCTGGTCGGCTACGGCGCGCTGCGCCGCTGGCCCGCGCGCCTTCGCGCACGGCGCGACGCGCGCAAGCGCATGGATGGCGAGGCGGCGGTGACGCGCGCGCTGGTCGCACTCGCCGCCGGCACGCCCGAACGCGCGCGGCTTGAGGTGCGGCGTGCGCGCGACCAGCTCGGCGACACGCCGCAGACGCTCATTCTCGCCGCCGAGGCCGAGCGCCTGGCGGGGCGTGAGGATGCGGCCTCCGAGGCGTTCCACGCGCTGGCCAGAAGCGAGGATGCGAAGTTCCTCGGCCTGCGCGGCCTGTTGCGTCAGGCGATCCAGCGCGAGGACTGGCCGACCGCGCAGCGCCTGGCGCGGGAAGCGGAAGCCGCCCAGCCCGGCGCAGCCTGGCTGCGGCGCGAACGCGAGACGCTGGCGCTCCGCACGCGCGACTGGCGGGAGGCGCTGGCACTCGCCGCGCCCGGCGCGGCGCAGGCGCCCTTGGCGCTGGCGGCCGCGATGCAGGAGCCGGATGACCGCAAGGCGACCGACCTGGAACGGCAGGCCTTCCAGTCCGACAAGGGCTTCGCGCCGGCCGCGCTCGCCTATGCGCAACGCCTGAAGGCGATCGCGAGCCCCCGCCGTGGGCGGGAGGTGCTGGCGGAGGCCTGGAAAGCGAAACCGCATCCCGATCTTGCTGCCGCTTATCTCGATGGCGAGGCGGAGCCGCTGGCCCGCGCCAAGGCGGCAGAGAAGCTCGTGCAGGGCAATCCGAAGCATGCCGAGAGCCATCTGCTGATCGGTCGGCTGGCGGCGGAAGCCGGGCTCACCGGACGCGCCCGGCAGGAGCTGGAGGCGCTGGTCGCCTCCGGCACGGCGGATCGGCGCGCCTATCTTGCGCTGTCTGATCTTGAGGAAGCGGAGGGCGGCGACACGCCCGAAAGCCGCGCCGCCCAGGCGAAGTGGCTGCGCCTGGCCGCCACCGCGGCGCCGGAGCCGCGCTGGCGCTGTTCGTCCTGTACGACGGAGCACACGGGCTGGCATGCGGTCTGCCCCAACTGCAGCTCGGTCGGGACCATCGCCTGGACAAGCCCGCAGCAGCTGCCGGTGCCGCTTGCCGAGGGGCCGATGCGTTGAGGAAAAGCTTCGCGATGCGCCGATATCTCGCCCTGGCCGGCCTGCTGCTGGCCGCGCCCGCCGCCGCCCAGGACCGGCCGCAGCTGACGCCGACGCGCGACGTCGCGGTCACCTACCGCCAGATCGGAGCTTCGGCGCCCCAGGGCATGCCACCCATCGTCATCGCCTGGAATGCGGCCTCCGGTCTCATGCGCTCGGAGATGGCGGGGATCGGCTGGTCGGTCGTGGATATGCGCGCCGGACGCGGCTTCCTGGTGATGGAGCAGATGCGCACGATCATGGACATGCCGGCGGGCCAACTGGCGGTGCTGCCGGGCCAGTCGCCGAAGGCGAGCTTCCGGCGCGAGGGCACGGCCACGGTCGCCGGCCTGCCCTGCACCATCTGGTTCGTCCAGGACGGGCCGAGCCAGGGCCGCGCCTGCATCACGGCCGACGGCGTGACGCTGCGCGCCGATGGCACGCATCAGGGCCAGAGCGGCGGGCTGGAGGCGACCCAGGTGCGCTTTGCGCCGCAGGATCCGGCGCGCTTCCAGCGCCCGCAGGGCTACCAGGCGATGCAGGGCATGCCGGGCATGCCGCCCGCTGCCCGCCAGCCAGGGCGCTGAGCGCGGGGCCGTTTCGCCTTCGCGTTCACCGAGACGTCTTCCGTTCGCCACGCGCCCGGGCCATGTCTGGGGCATGCGCCGACGCCACCTGCTTGCCGCCTTGCCCATCCTCTCCGTGGCTTCGCCCCTGCGGGCGCAGACCGCGCCGCCGGCGCTCGACCGCGCCGCACTGGCGCGGGTGGAGCAGTACCTCAACGGCCTCACCAGCTTCCGCGCGCGCTTCCTGCAGATCGCGCAGAATGGCGGGCAGGCGACGGGCGTGGCCTGGATCGTCCGGCCAGGGCGGATGCGCTTCGACTATGACGCGCCGGAGCCGACTTTGCTGGTGGCCTCCAGCGGCCAGGTGCTGATGTATGACCGGGAACTGCGCCAGCCGACCATTGTGCCCGCCAACTCGACCCCGCTCGGCGTGCTGCTGCGCGACCCGATCCGGCTGTCGGGCGACATCACCGTCACGGCCACGGAGCGGCGCGGCGGCTTCCTGCATGTCGCGCTGCACCGCACCGGTGCCGCGGCGGAAGGCCGCCTGACGCTGATCTTCCAGGAAGCGCCGCTCGAGCTTCGCCAATGGGCGGTGGTGGATGCGCAGGGGCGCGAGACGCGGGTGACGCTCTACGAGATCGACACCACGACGCGCGCCGATCCGCGCCTGTTCGACTTCAACCGCCCCGGCTTTCTTGAGGAACCGGCGCAGCAGCGCCGGTAGTCGCGTTCAGCGCGTGCCGGTGCTGCCGAAGCCGCCTGCGCCGCGCCGCGTCTCGGGCAGGGTGGCGGTCTCCTGCCAGGTCGCGCGGGTCACCGGCGCGACGACGGCCTGCGCGATGCGCATGCCGCGCTCCACCGTGAAGGATTCGGTGCCGGCATTCATCACGATGACCTGCAGCTCGCCGCGATAATCCTCGTCCACCGTGCCCGGCGTGTTCGGCATGGTGATCCCGTGCTTGAGCGCGAGGCCGGAGCGCGGGCGCACCTGCAGCTCGTAGCCGGGCGGCAGCGCGATGCAGAGCCCCGTCGGCACCAGCACGCGTCCGCCGGGCGCGATGGTGAGCGGTGCGGTGACCGCGGCCAGCAGGTCCATCCCCGCCGCGCCTTCGGTCGCATAGGCGGGCAGCGGCAGGCCTTCGCCATGCGGCAGGCGGGTGACCAGGATCTCGACACTCACGACAGCTTCTCCGCGATGCGCTGCGCCAGGCGGCGCGCGACCTCTTCCTTCGGCAGGCGGGGCCAATCCTCGACGCCCGCTGCGGTGACAAGGTGCACGGCATTCTCCGCACCCCCCATCACATCGCCTGAGACGTCATTGGCGACGATCCAGTCGCAACCCTTCCGCGCGCGTTTCGCTTGTGCGTGCTCCACCACCTTCTCCGTCTCCGCCGCGAAGCCGATGACAAGGCGCGGCCGCTGCGTGGTGTGGCTGGCGACGCTCGCCAGGATGTCCGGATTGAGCGCAAGGCGGATCTCTGGCGGCGGCGCGCCGGGCGTCTTCTTGATCTTCTGCGCGGGCGCGGCGTCGGGCCGGAAATCGGCCACCGCCGCGGCAAAGACCGCCGCATCGGCGGGCAGCGCGGCTTCGACGGCGGCCAGCATCTCCCGCGCGCTTTCGACGCGCGTGATGGCGACACCGGGCGGGCTGGCGATCGCAACCGGCCCCGAGACGAGTGTCACGCGCGCGCCCAGCGCCGCGAGCGCCGCTGCGATCGCATGGCCCTGCTTGCCGCTGCTGCGATTGGCGATGTAGCGCACCGGGTCGATCGCTTCCTGGGTCGGCCCGCTGGTGACGATCACATGCTTCCCCACGAGCGGTCCGGCGGCGAGGCGCCCTTCGATCGCGGCGAGGATCGTGGCGGGTTCCGCGAAGCGGCCGAGGCCGCTTTCCGGCTCGGCCATCGGGCCTTCCTCGGGCCCGACGAAGCCAACCCCGCGCGCGGCGAGCGTCGCGACATTCGCCGTGGTCGCGGGATGCGCCCACATCGCCGGGTTCATCGCCGGTGCGGCCAGGATCGGCGCGCGGGTGGCCAGCAGCACGGTCGCCGCCAGATCATCCGTCAGCCCCTGCGCCATGCGCGCCAACATGTTCGCGCTCGCAGGTGCCACGACGACGAGGTCGGGCCAGCGGGCAAGGCGGATATGGCCGATCTCGGCTTCCGCCGCCCAGAGATCGTCATGCACGCGGCTGCCGGAGATGCCGGCGAGCGCTTCCTTGGTCACGAAGCGCGCGCCGCCTGCGGTCAGGATCGGCGCGACCTCGGCCCCCTGCTTGCGCAGCAGCCGGATCAGCTCGAGCGCCTTGTAGGCCGCGACGCTGCCTGAGACGACCAGCAGGATCTTTCGGCCGGCAAGCGTCATCGCGTGACTACAGCCGCCAGCCGGTGTGGATCGCGACGATCCCGCCCGAGAGATTGCGATACGCCACGCGCTCCAGTCCCGCGCGTTCCATCATGCCGGCGAGCGTCGGCTGGTCGGGGAATTTCGCGATGCTCTCAGCCAGGTATTCGTAGCTCTCGCGGTCCTTGGCGACGCGCGCGCCGATCTCCGGCAGGATGCGGAAATTCCAGGTCTCGTAGAGCTTCTCCAGCGCCACGATTTCAAGCTTCGAGAATTCGAGGCAGTGGAAGCGGCCGCCCGGGCGCAGCACGCGGCGTGCCTCGCGCAGCACCGCATCCTTGTCGGTGCAGTTGCGGAGCCCGAAGGCGATCGAGACCTTCTCCACGCTGCGATCGGGCAGCGGGATGCGTTCGGCATCCACCACCATGAAGTCGATATTGCCGACATAGCCGCGGTCGAGCGCGCGTTTGCGGCCCACTTCCAGCATCTCGGCATTCACATCCGTCAGGATCACCCGCTTCGCACCGGCGGCCAGCGCGCCGAAGGCGATGTCGCCCGTCCCGCCGGCGAGGTCGAGCAGCGTCTCCCGCGGCGAACAGCCGATGGCGTTGACGAAGATGCGCTTCCAGATGCGGTGGATGCCGAGCGACATCAGGTCGTTCATCAGGTCGTAGCGGGGCGCGACGCTGTCGAAGACCTGGCGCACCAGGGAGGCCTTCTGGTCGCGGGGTACCTCGCGGAAGCCGAAATCGGTGGTCTCATTCATGGGCGGCAACTTGGCGGAAGCGGCCGGGCAGGGCAAGGAAGGCCCATGCCAGAGCTTCCCGAAGTCGAGACGGTGATGCGGGGCCTCGCCGCCGTGCTGGAGGGCCGGCGCATCGCCCGCGCCGAGACCACGCGCCCCGATCTGCGCTGGCCCTTCCCCGAGGGGCTCGCCCGCCGGCTGACCGGTGCGACCGTCACGGGCTTTCGGCGCCGGGGCAAGTACATCCTGGTCCGGCTCGACACCGGGGAGAGCATGCTGATCCACCTTGGCATGTCGGGGCGGCTGGTGGCGCGGCCGATGCAAGGCCCCCGCATGCCCTGGATGGGGCCGACGGGGCGCTTTTCCGATGCGCGCGGCCACAATTACGACCGGATGCATGCCGAGGACGGCACGCCCGAGCCGCATGAGCACCTGATAATGGAGACCACGGACGGCACGCGCATCGGCTTCGTGGACCCGCGCCGCTTCGGCTGCGTGGACCTGATGCCGACCGTGGCGGAGGATGGGCACAAGCTGCTGGCCGGCATGGGCCCCGAACCGCTGGAGCCGGGCTTCACGCCCGCCGTGCTTTCGGCCGCGCTCGCCGGCAAGCGTACGCCCATGAAGGCCGCGCTGCTCGACCAGAAGGTCGTCGCGGGGCTGGGCAATATCTATGTCGCCGAGGCGCTGTTCCGCGCCGGCATCTCCCCCAACCGGCAGGCGCGGACCGTGCCGGGCGCGCGCGCCACGCGGCTCGTGCCCGCCATCCGTGCGGTGCTGGAGGAGGCGATCGGGGCCGGTGGCTCGTCCTTGCGCGACTATGTCCGGGCCGATGGCGAGCTCGGCCGGTTCCAGGACCGCTTCGCCGTCTATGACCGGGCCGGCCAGCCCTGTCCTGGCTGCCCGGGGCCAGAGGGCGGCTGCGCCGGCGTGCAGCGGATGGTGCAGGCGGGGCGTTCCACCTTCTGGTGTTCCCGCACCCAGCGTTAAAGGCGCGGCGTTGAGGCCCCGCGCGGTCTGCGCTACCGCTTCCGGCAGACACTCCGGAGAAAGCGCCATGGCCTATGAGATGATCCTGGTCGAGACCCGCGGCCGCGTCGGGCTGATCACGCTCAACCGCCCGAAGGCGCTGAATGCGCTCTGCGACCAGCTGATGGAGGAGATGGGCCAGGCCCTGCGCGCCTTCGATGCCGATGCCGGCATCGGCGCCATCGTGGTGACGGGCAGCGAGAAGGCCTTCGCGGCCGGCGCCGACATCAAGGAGATGAAGGACCGCACCTATCCCGGCGTCTATTTCGACGACTTCATCGGCAAGCGCTGGGAAGCGGTGCTGACCATCCAGAAGCCGGTGATCGCCGCGGTTGCGGGCTTCGCGCTCGGCGGCGGCTGCGAGTTTGCGATGATGTGCGACCTGATCCTGGCCGCCGATACGGCGAAGTTCGGCCAGCCGGAGATCAACCTCGGCATCATCCCCGGCGCCGGCGGCTCCCAGCGCCTGACGCGCGCGGTCGGCAAGTCGAAGGCGATGGAGATGGTGCTGACCGGGCGGATGATGGACGCCGCCGAGGCCGAGCGCGCCAACCTGGTCTGCCGCGTGGTCCCCGCCGCCGATCTCATCGCCGAGGCGCTGAAGATGGGCGAGAAGATCGCGAGCCTCTCCGGCCCCTCGGTCGCCATGGCGAAGGAGGCGGTGAACGTCGCCTTCGAGACGACGCTGCGCGAGGGCGTGCGCTTCGAGCGGCGGCTCTTCCTCAGCCTGTTCTCGACCGAGGACCAGAAGGAAGGCATGGCTGCCTTTGCGGAGAAGCGGCCCGCACAGTTCCGCCACCGCTGATGCGCGCCTCGCTCGCGCCAAGGTTGTATCCGGCCGTCCCGGCACTGATGCCTCGGCGCGGTCAGGGGCCCGGGCGCCGCGGATACCGTTGCGGTGTCGGGCGGGGACCGCGGCGCGAGCGATTGACTCGTTCGAGGCTGGGGGATTAGAACCCCCGCCTTCACCGGTGGTCCTGCCGCCGTTCCCGTTCCTGAATTTGGTCAGACACACAGCCCATGGCGAACACGGCCTCCGCGCGCAAGCGCATCCGCCAGACCGAGAAGCGCACGGAGCGCAACCGCGCCCGCAAGTCGCGGATGCGGACCTTCCTGCGCAAGGTGGAGCAGGCGATCGCCTCGGGCGACAAGAACGCCGCGCAGCAGGCCTTCCAGGTGGCGCAGCCCGAGCTGCAGCGCGCTGCGACGAAGGGTGTCGTCCACGACAACACCGTGGCGCGCAAGCTCTCGCGCCTGTCTGCCCGTATCAAGGCACTGACGCCCGCCCAGGCGTGATGGTTCGGGTCCAGGGGCCGTCGCGCCCCTGTCCCGTTCTGTCCATGTGCGCTCAGCGCCAGTATCGGCGCTGATCCAGCCCGCTTCCAAGGGCTTGAATACTTTTCAACGACCCAGAGTTATTCGCGCGTGGGTGGTGGATCCGCGCGCGAATTCTTGTGTCTGAACTGTCTGACATTTCCGCGCTGGAAATAAACATTTGCGTGCGCGTTTCCGGTTGCGGTAACTTCGGCAGAGCGACAGGCATCCGGGGACAGAAGCCCCCGTTGCCAGACAAGGTCGCTGCGATCGTCATGCCGGGCCAGGGAGGGGTCGGCATGGTTGGGTCCAACGAGACCGATGAGGGTGGCAGGTGCGTCTCATGGAGAATGCGGTCGGTCCGTCCTCTGCTTCTGGCCAAGGCCAGCTCGCGGAGGTGTGGGCGCGGATCCGCGGTCGGCTGCGCGACGAGGTCGGCGAGGTCGAGTACCGTTCGTGGCTGCGCCAGATGACGCTGGCCTCCCTGCAGGGGGAGGAGGTCGTCGTGCTGCTGCCGACCCGCTTCCTGCGCGACTGGGTCCGCGGCCATTACGGCGATCGCCTTCAGGCGCTCTGGCAGGCCGAAGTGCCGGCGATCCGCCGCATCGAATTCCGCGTCATGGCCGAGCCCCGCGCCGAGGCCGCCAAGGCTGAGCCGCGCACCGAGGGCCGCGCTCCGCCGAACGGCGCCGCTGCGCGCCCGGCACGGCCCGAGCCGGCCGAGGCTGGCCTTGCCGAGCCGCTCGGCCGCCCCGCGGAGCCACGCGCGGCCGATGGCCGCGCCGATTGGTCCGCCTCGCTCGACCCGCGCTTCACCTTCGACACCTTCGTCGTCGGCAAGCCGAATGAATTCGCCCATGCCTGCGCGCGCCGCGTGGCCGAACGCCCGGCGATGCCGGGCTTCAACCCGCTGTTCCTCTATGGCGGCGTGGGCCTCGGCAAGACGCATCTGATGCATGCCATCGCCTGGGCAATCCGCGAGCGCGGTGCGCAGGACAACCGCGCGCCGCTCTCGGTCGCCTATATGAGCGCCGAGAAATTCATGTACCGCTTCATCGCCGCGCTCCGCAGCCAGTCCACGATGGAGTTCAAGGAAAGCCTGCGCAGCGTAGATGTGCTGCTGATCGACGACCTGCAGTTCCTGATCGGCAAGGACAACACGCAGGAGGAGTTCTTCCACACCTTCAACGCGCTAGTGGATGCGGGCAAGCAGATCATCGTCTCCTCCGACAAGCCGCCATCGGATCTGGCGGGGATCGAGGACCGGCTGCGCACGCGCCTCGGCCAGGGCATGGTCGCGGATCTGCACGCGACGACATATGAGCTCCGCATCTCCATCCTGCAGGCGAAGGTCGCGCAGGCCGGCGTCGCGGTGCCGCCGAAGGTGCTGGAGTTCCTTGCGCACAAGATCGCGACCAATGTCCGCGAGTTGGAAGGTGCGCTGAACCGGCTGATCGCCCATGCCAATCTCTTCGGACGCGCCGTCACGCTGGAAGGCGCGCAGGAGGTGCTGCACGACGTGCTGCGCGCGCATGACCGACGGGTGACGATCGAGGAGATCCAGAAGCGGGTGGCGGAGCACTACAATATCCGCCTGTCCGACATGTCGTCTCCGCGCCGCGCGCGCAATGTCGCGCGTCCGCGCCAGATCGCGATGTATCTGGCGAAGCAGCTGACGACGCGCTCGCTGCCTGAGATCGGCCGCCGTTTCGGCGGGCGCGACCACACCACGGTCATGCATGCGGTCAGCCGCATCGCGGAGCTGATGCAGCAGGACATCACCTTCGCCGAGGATGTCGAGCTGCTGCGGCGGATGCTGGAAACCTGAGCGGGCGGATCCTGCCCGCCCGGCTCAGCGCTGGCCCCTGAGCGCGCGGCGGAACGCCTCTGGCCCCATCACCTCGGCCAGATGCTTGAGGCCGAGATAGGGCAGCAGGATCAGCCAGAGCAGCAGCGCATGGGCCAGGAACTCGGCCCAGCGACCGCCATCCATATGCTCAGCGAAGACCTGGGCGGGATGCGCGCCATGTACCGCGCCGACCACCAGCTCCTCCACAACGCTCAGCGCGACGAGGATCAGCATCATCCGCAGGGAGCTGCGCAGCACGCCGCGCGCCAGCGATTCCCCCTCGACCCGGCGGGATGCGTTGACCGCGTCCCCCACCATCATGAACTTCGCCAGCACCATCGCCTTCACGATGGCGAAGCCGTAGCTGGTGTAGCGGACCTGCTCCTCGGTCAGCAGCGCTGCCTTGTAGGCCTGGATCGCGCCGAAGCAGATGGCGAGGTAGAGCACGGTCAGCGCATAGCTGCGCATCTCGTGGATCAGGCGCTGTTTCGCGCCCTGGCGTGGAGCTGAGGCGGTCATGACGGCGAGCCTATCCGCAGGCCCGCCGCCCTGTCACCCGCGATCAGCGCCCGGTCAGGATGCGCTCGACCAGCTGCTTCGCCGTCGGGATGAAGCCGTTGGAGTAGAAGGGGTCGGAGCCGAAGCGATAGGCGTTGTGCCCGGCGAAGACCAGGTTCTCCTCCAGCGCGCCATCATGGGCGATGTCCTGCAGCGTCTTCTGGATGCAGAAGCTGCGCGGATCGGCCTTGCGGCCGGTGCTGTACTCCGGCTCGTGGTGCGACCAGTTGGAGAAGCGGCAATGGGACAGGCAGCCCATACAGTCCACCTGGTCCTTCAGAATCTCCCGGCTCTTCTGCGGCGTCACGAACATCAGCGTGTCGTCCGGGGTCCGCATCGCCTCGGTGAAGCCCGCCGCCTCGAAGGCCGCGATCCGCGGCAGGTCGTGCGGCGCGACATGCACGATGCGCTTGCGCGGGCCGACGCCGTAGGGCGCCGTCAGCTCTGCCGTCGGCTCGGTGGAGAAGGCCGCCTGCCGATCGTTCCGTTCCTCAAGCTCGCGCAGGAAGCCGTTGTGGATCGCCGAGGAGTAGAAGCCCGTCGGCGAGAAGGGCTGCAGCAGCACGTCGCCCGGCTTCAGCTCCAGCAGACGCTGCTTCCAGGCCTGGCTGATCGGGCTTTCCTGCGTCAGCAGCGGGCGCGTGCCGAACTGGAAGGCCACAGGGCCGAGATCGGGGTTGCCGATCCAGTCGGCCCATTCCTCCAGCCACCAGACGCCGCCGGCCATGATGATCGGCACGTCGTTCAGGCCGAACTCATTCATGGTCTGGCGTAGCTTCAGCACGCGGGGGAAGGGAGCTTCCGGCTTGCGGGGATCCTCGGAATTCGACAGGCCGTTATGCCCGCCCGCGAGCCACGGATCCTCATAGACAACGCCGCCCAACCATTCGCGCGTCTTGTTGTAGGACCGCTTCCACAGCGCGCTGAAGGCGCGGCCGGAGGAGACGATCGGGTAGTAGTGCACGCCATAGTCGCGGGCGATGTCGGCCAAGCGATAGGGCATGCCGGCGCCGCAGGTGACGCCATGCACCAGCCCCTTGGCGCCTTCCAGGATGCCGCGCGCGACGCGCTCCGCGCCGCCCATCTCCCAGAGGATATTCATGTGGATGCGGCCCCGGCCACCGGAGCGCTCATGCGCTTCCTGCGCCTGGGCGATGCCACCGCGGATGCCATAGGCCACGAGTTCTTCGTGACGCTCGCGCCGGGTGCGGCCGTGGTAAATCTGCCGGATGACGTTGCCATCGGCGTCGTAGCTGTCGGCGTTGACGGCGGAGAAGGTGCCGACACCGCCCCCCGTCGCCCAGCCGCCGCAAGTGGCGCCGTTGGACACGGCGACACCCTTGCCGCCCTCGACCACGGGCATGACCTCGACGCCGCCCATGCGGATCGGGTTGATGGGCTTCAAGGCTCGTTGCTCCGGTGCGTTTCAGTATGCGCGTCGCCGGGCCGGTCGGGACCGGCGACGCGTGAGGCGCCTATATGGCGCGAACCGCCTCTCTTTGGGAGAGTGCGGCGCGCGCCATAGGCATGCTGGTTACTCGGCGACGTCGCGGTCGTTGCCGCCCTCGCGGCGGGGGCGGAAGCCCCGCTCGCCGCCACGGTCGCGGCGCGGGCCGCGATCGCCACGGTCGCCGCCTTCGCCTTCCTCGCGCGGGCGGCGAGCGCCGACCTGCTCGGTGATGTCGGCCCCGGTGGCCTGGTCCACGACGCGCATGGACAGCTTGACCTTGCCGCGGTCGTCGAAGCCGATGACCTTCACCTTCACCTGGTCGCCGTCCTTGACCACGTCCGTCGTCTTCTGGACGCGCTCATTGGCGAGTTCGGAGATATGGACCAACCCGTCCTTGGCGCCGAGGAAGTTCACGAAGGCGCCGAATTCGGCGGTCTTCACGACCTTGCCGTTGTAGATCTTGCCGATCTCGGCTTCCGCGGTGATCCCCTGGATCCAGTCGATCGCCTTCTGCGCCGCCTCGATCGAGGTCGCCGCCACCTTGATGGTGCCGTCGTCGTCGATGTCGATCTTCGTGCCGGTCTGCTCCGTGATCTCGCGGATCACCTTGCCGCCGGAGCCGATGACGTCACGGATCTTGTCCTTGTTGATGTTGATGACCGTGATCCGCGGCGCGGTCGCGGCAACATCGCCGC
>JBIKSZ010000218.1:0-6074 GCA_044348345.1 Roseomonas sp.
CCGCGCAGGCGGCGGTGCGCGCCGCCGCGGGCTCCAGCCCGCAGGAGGTTGAGGCCACCGTGCGCCGCTATGTGCTCGCCTGGCATCTCGACCAGGCGGCCCGGCTGTTTCGATGGCTCAGACTGAAGCTTGTCGTCCTTCTCGCGCTTGGTGCGTTGCCGGCGGCGGCGGAGGTGCGGCTGCTCGGCGATGCGCAGGGCGCGATCGGCCTGTTCTCGGTGCCAAAGGCCTCCACGGCCATGCCCGCTGTGGTCCTTGTCCATGACAGCCTCGGCATTGACCGCCGTTCCGAACCGACTGTGCGGCACCTTCTGCAAGCCGGGATCGCTGCGCTGGAGGTCGAGCTCTACGCCGTCTCGCCAGATGGCGCCGACAGCGCCTTGGCCTTCGACCCGGAGGCGGAGGCCAAACTGCTGGCCCGCGCGCAGCGCGCCCTGGCAGCCGAGCGCGGTATCGATGCCACGCGCCTTGCCGCGCTCGGGTTCGGGCGGGGGGCGCATGCGGTTGCGCTGATGCCGATGGTGGGCGGTCAGGATTGGTCAGCGCGTGTGTTGCTCTACCCTGCCTGCGGCGCACTCGCCGACGCGCTATCGCCGAAGCCCGCGACCTCCCGCGCGCCAGTGCTGGTGCTGCATGGCGATACCGGGGCAGGTGACCCACCGCGTGACTGTCCTGCCCTGGCCTCCCGGTTCGAAGACATGGGTATCGCGGCAGGCGTCATCCGCTACCCTGGGGCCTCGCATGGCTGGGACGTGCCGATGGCCGGCGAGCATGCCGGGTCTTTCCTGCCCGATCCGGCGGGTCGTGGTGTTCTGCGCGTGGCGTCCTGGCCCGGGCTGGCGGAGATGTCGGCGGCGCAGGCGGTAGGTTTCATCGCCACGGTCCCGGCAAGTCGGTGACGCCGCGGTCCGAGCGCCCCATGCCCTGTTGAACGGGGAAAGACCCTCGGCCGCGATGCGGCGTGGCCTCCTGCCTGGCTCAGTTCCGCGGCAGGCGGGCCTGGCTTGGCGCGTCCGGGTTCTGCCCACGGTGGCGCAGCAGGTGGTCGGCCAGCACCAGGGCCATCATCGCCTCGCCGACCGGCACGGCGCGGATGCCGACGCAGGGGTCGTGGCGGCCCTTGGTCAGCACCTCCACCTCCGCCCCGAAGCGGTCCACGGAGCGGCGCGGCGTCAGGATGGAGCTCGTCGGCTTCACCGCGAAGCGCGCGACGATGGGCTGGCCGGTGCTGATCCCGCCCAGGATCCCGCCGGCATGGTTGCTGTCGAAGATCACGTCGCCATGCGGGCCCATCCGCATCTCATCGGCATTGTCCTCGCCGGTGAAGCCGGCGGCGGCAAAGCCTGCGCCGATCTCGACGCCCTTCACCGCATTGATGGACATCAGCGCCGCCGCGAGGTCGGAATCGAGCTTGCCGTAGATCGGCGCACCGAGGCCGGGTGGTGCGCCTTCGGCCACCACCTCCACGATCGCGCCGAGGGATGAGCCGGATTTGCGGGCCGCGGTGAGCTTCTCCTCCCAGCGCGCCGCGGCTTTGGCGTCGGGGCAGAAGAACGGGTTTTCGTCCACCTGCGCCCAATCCCAATTGGCATTGTCTACCCAGTCGCCGCCCATGCAGACCAGCGCGGCGCGGATGGTTACGCCATCCAGCACCTTGCGTGCGATGGCGCCGGCGGCCACCCGCATCGCGGTCTCGCGCGCTGAGGACCGGCCGCCGCCGCGATAGTCGCGCACGCCGTATTTGAGCTCGTAGGTTAGGTCGGCATGGCCGGGCCGAAAACGGTCCTTGATCTCGCCGTAGTCCTTGCTGCGCTGGTCCTGGTTCTCGATGACCAGGGAGATCGGCGTGCCGGTGGTCACGCCGTCGAAGGTGCCGGACAGGATCTTCACCTGGTCCGGTTCCTGGCGCTGCGTGACGAATTTGCTCTGGCCGGGCCGGCGCTTGTCGAGGAAGGGCTGGATGTCGGCTTCCGTCAGCGGGATGCGCGCCGGGCAGCCATCCACGACGCAGCCGATCGCCGCACCATGGGATTCCCCCCAGGTGGTGAAGCGGAACAGGTGGCCGAAGGAGTTGTGGGACATGCCGGCGATGATCCTCGCACCCCCACCCCGACCCTCCCCCGCGCGCGGGGGAGGGAGAGGGAGGTCAGACGGTTGCGATGTCGGGGGCGTCGGGGTTCTTCATCCCGACGATGTGGTAGCCGCAATCCACATGGTGGACCTCGCCGGTGACACCGGAAGACAGGCTGCTCAGGAAATAGAGCCCTGAGCCGCCGACATCCTCGATCGTCACATTGCGCTCGAGCGGCGCATTGTACTGGTTCCACTTCAGGATATAGCGGAAATCGCCGATGCCGCTGGCGGCCAGCGTCTTGATCGGGCCGGCGCTGATCGCGTTCACGCGAAGACCTGCCTTGCCAAGGTCGGCCGCCATGTAGCGCACCGAAGCCTCTAGCGCCGCCTTCGCGACACCCATGACGTTGTAGTGCGGCGTCACGCGCTCGGCGCCCAGATAGCTCATCGTCAGCAGCGATCCGCCCGGCTTCATCAGCGGCACGGCGCGCTGCGCGACGGAGACGAAGGAATAGACGCTGATGTCCATCGCCTGCAGGAAGGCGTCGCGCGGCGTGTCCATGTAGCGGCCGCGCAGATACTGCTTATCCGCGAAGCCGATGGCATGGACCAGAAAGTCGATCCCGCCCCATTCGGCCTTCACGCGTTCGAACACCGCATCCACGCTGGCATCGTCGGTGACATCGCAGGGCAGCACCAGGCGCGAGCCGATCTGTTCGGCCAGCGGCCGCACCCGCTTCTCCAGCGCCTCGCCCTGGTAGGTGAAGCACATCTCCCCGCCCTGGGCGGCGACGGCCTGGGCGATGCCCCAGGCGATGGAGCGGTCATTGGCCACCCCCATCACGACGCCGCGCTTGCCCGCCATCAGCGTGCCGGTTGGCACGACAACGGGCGTTTCAGGCGTCTCAGTGTTGGACATGGGGAACCCGGCATCTGGTTGCGGCGGCCTGGGCGGGATGGCACATGCCCCCCATGTGGGCAAGAGCCGCGGCCCGCAGCTTCGGCGTACGGAGAGCAATCTTGGACAAGCCTGCCCGCATCCCGGCCACCGAAGACCCCATCCCCCTGTTCGAGGGCTGGATGGCGGAGGCCGCCAAGACCGAACCCAATGATCCCAATGCGGTGTGCCTCGCCACTGCGACGCCGGATGGCCGGCCCTCGGCCCGGATGGTGCTGCTGAAGGGCGTGGATGGGCGGGGCTTCGTCTTCTACACCAACCTTGAAAGCCGCAAGGGCGGCGAGCTGACCGCCAATCCCCACGCCGCCATGTGCTTCCATTGGAAGACCCTGCAGCGCAGCGTGCGCGTGGAAGGCGCGATCGAGCCGGTCAGCGCCGAGGAGGCGGATGCCTATTACGCCTCCCGTGCGCGCGGGTCGCGGATCGGCGCCTGGGCCTCGCGCCAGTCCCGCCCGCTGGAAGGGCGCTTCGCGCTGGAGAAGGCGGTGGCGGAGTACACGCTGAAATTCGGCGTGGGCGAGATCCCGCGCCCCGATTTCTGGTCCGGTTTTCGGCTGCTGCCCACGCGGATCGAGTTCTGGCGCGACATGCCCTTCCGGCTGCATGAGCGCCGCGTCTTCCACCGGGCCGGGTCCGGGTGGGAGCTGGAGATGCTCTACCCGTGATCCCCCCCGGGCAGCGCGATGTCGCGGCGCTGCTCGCGCGGATCACCGGTGCCGCGCCGATCGAGACGCATATCTCGGCGGTCTTTGTCGGCCGCGAGGATGCCTTCAAGCTGAAGAAGGCCGTCACGCTGCCCTTCCTCGACTTCGGCAGCCTGGCCGCGCGGGCGCATTTCTGCCGGCGCGAGCTGGAGCTGAACCAGCCCAACGCGCCGGGCCTCTACCGGGCGGTCATCCCCGTCACCCGCGCCCCCGACGGCACATTGGCGCTTGGCGGGGCGGGGGAGGTGGTGGAGTGGGTGCTGCGCATGGCGCCCATCCCGGCTGAGGCCTTCCTCGATGCCGTGGCCGCCCGCGGAGCGCTGGATGGCCCGCTGCTGGACGCGCTGGCCGATGCCGTGGCCGGGCTTCTGGCCGCCGCCCCCATCGTCGCGGGCGTGGACAGCCCGGGCCGGATGCGCCTGGTGCTGGAGGGCAATCTGGCGGGGGCCGTGGCCGCGGGGCTCGATCCCGCCCGGCTGGCGGCGCTTGGTGCTGCGATGCGCGCGCGGCTCGACACGCTCGCCCCCCTGCTGGCCGAGCGCGCGGCTGGCGGCTTCGTCCGCCGCTGCCATGGCGACCTGCATCTCGGGAATCTGTGCCTGTGGGAAGGCCGACCGGTCGCCTTCGACGCGCTGGAATTCGACGAGGCCTTCGCCAGCATCGATGTCGGCTACGAGATCGCTTTCCTGCTGATGGACCTGGAGGCCCGGGTCTCGCGGGCAGCGGCCAACCGCGTGATGAACCGTTTGCAGGCGCGCGCGCCCGACCCGGCGATGCTGGTCGCGCTGCCCTTCTGGCTGGCGCAGCGCGCTCTGGTGCGGGCGAAGCTGGAACCGGCCCGTGGCGGAGACCCGCTGCCCTATCTGGCCGCAGCCGAGCGGGCGATCCGCCCTGGCCCGCCGCGGCTGGTTGCCATCGGGGGGCTCCAGGGCACTGGCAAGACCTTCGTGGCGCGGGCGCTGGCCCCCCTGATCGGCGCCGCGCCGGGGGCGCTGCATCTGCGCTCCGACGAGATCCGGAAGCGCCGCGCCGGCGTCCCGCCCGAGGCAAGGCTGCCGCCCGAAGCCTACCGGCCCGAGGAAAGCGCGGCCGTCCATGCCGAGATGTTCGCCCTGGCGCGCGCGGCGCTGGCGGCGGGGCACGCCGTTGTGCTGGACGCGATGTTCCTCGACCCGGCGCTGAGGGCCGAGGCCGAGCGGGTGGCCGGACCGCACCCCTTCGACGGCATCTGGCTCGAGGCGCCGCTGGATCTGCTGCGGTCGCGTGTCGCGGCGCGGGTCGGCGATGCCTCGGATGCGACGGTCGAGGTGCTGGAACGCGCGGCGCGGGTGGACCCCGGGCCGATCGTCTGGCGGCGCCTGGACGCGGCCGGGGACCCGGTCGGGGCGGCGTGCTCTGCCCTGGCCTTGAAGCCCGGGACCTGCGCATAAAGATTCGTCGGGGAAGGTTTCGCTGAAGAGGAGGGCGCGATGGCCTATCGCCGCCTGTTGCTGCCGTTGACCGGCACCGCCGCCGGGGAGGCCGCGCTGGCCACCGCGCTCGATGTGGCGCGGGTCTGGAACGCGCATCTGCATTGCGTCCATGTGCGCGTGGATGCGCGCGATGTCGCGCCGCTGGCCGGCGAGGGCCTGTCGGGCGCGATGATCGAGGAGATGATGGCCGCGACCGAGCGCGAGAGCGGGGAGCGCGCCGGCCGCGTCCGCGAACTGTTCGACCGCTTCACCGCCACACATGGCGACCTGACGCTCGCCTCCGACCCCAATACGGCGCTGAAGGTGCCGGGTGTCACGCTCAGCTTCGAGACCGTTGCCGGGCGGGAGGAGGATATTGTCGCGCAGCAATCGCGGCTGTTCGACATGGCCGTGGTGTCGCATCCGGAGGCGGATGAGGATGTGTCGTCCTCCGACGCGCTGCATGCGGTGCTGTTCGATTCGGGCCGCCCGGTGCTGATCGCGCCGCGCCAGGCGCCGCGGACCATCGGCACGCGGGTGGCCATTGCCTGGAACGGGAGTGCGGAGAGTGCTGCGGCGGTCGCCGCCGCGCTGCCCTGGCTGCATCGGGCGCAGGCGGTGCGGATCCTGTGTTCCGACGACTACCAGCGCCGCGGCCCGGGTGCGGAGGGCATCCGCGCCTATCTGCGCTGGCACGAGATCGAGGCGGAGGTCGTGCCCTTCAAGCCGGCCACGCGGGAGGTGGGGGCGGGTCTGCTCGGCGCGGCGCGGGATTTCGGCGCTGACCTGATGTGCCAGGGCGCCTACAGCCATTCGCGTCTGCGCCAGCTGATCCTGGGCGGCGTGACGCGCCATGTTCTCGAGAATGCGGATCTGCCCGTCTTGATG
>JBIKSZ010000219.1:0-6070 GCA_044348345.1 Roseomonas sp.
GCGAGATCCTTTGGATGCTCGGTGTGGTGATCTTCCTGCTGATGATGGCCACCGCCTTCATGGGCTACGTGCTGCCCTGGGGCCAGATGTCCTTCTGGGGCGCCACGGTCATCACCAACCTCTTCTCCGCCATTCCCGTGGTGGGCGAGAGCATCGTGATCTGGCTCTGGGGCGGGTTCAGCGTCGACAACCCGACGCTCAACCGCTTCTTCAGCCTGCACTACCTGCTGCCCTTCGTGATCGTCGGCGTGGTGTTCCTGCACGTGGCCGCCCTGCACATCACGGGTTCGAACAACCCGCTCGGGATCGACCCGAAGGGCCCGCAGGACACGCTGCCCTTCCACCCCTACTACACGATCAAGGACAGCGTTGGGCTGGTCGTCTACTTCATCGTCTTCGCGTCCCTGGTGTTCTTCGCGCCGAACTACCTCGGCCACCCGGACAACTACATTCCGGCGAACCCGCTGGTAACGCCCGCGCATATCGTGCCGGAGTGGTACTTCCTGCCCTTCTACGCGGTGCTGCGCGCGGTGCC
This sequence comes from Roseomonas sp., assembly GCA_044348345.1. GTDB lineage: Bacteria > Pseudomonadota > Alphaproteobacteria > Acetobacterales > Acetobacteraceae > Falsiroseomonas. The sequence goes on from JBIKSZ010000219.1 coordinate 536, forward strand.
GGACAAGCTGGGCGGCGTGCTGCTGATGTTCGGCGCCATCGCGATCCTGTTCGTGCTGCCCTGGCTCGACACCTCCCCGGTGCGCTCCATGCGCTTCCGCCCGATTGCGAAGTGGTTCCTGGTGCTGTGGGGCCTGAACTTCCTGGTGCTCACCTGGGTGGGCGGCAAGCCGGCGGAGCAGCCCTACGTTCTGATCTCCCAGATCAGCACCGCCTACTACTTCCTCTACTTCCTGGTGATCCTGCCGCTGCTCGGCCGTCTTGAGCGTCCGCTCAAGCTGCCCGAGAGCATCGCGATGCCGGTGCTGCGCGGCGGTGGGCCGCTGCCCGCCGGCGCCGTCGCGAAGCCGATGGAGAAGGCCTGATGCCGCGTCTTCGTAACCTGCTCGGCGCCCTCGTCCTGGGCGCCGCCGCGGCGCTGACCGCCGCCCCGGCCCGCGCGGCCGGGCCGGCGCCGACCTTCGCCGACACCCGTTTCACCTTCGACGGGCTGTTCGGCACCTTCGACCGCGGCCAGCTGCAGCGCGGCTTCCAGGTCTACAAGGAAGTCTGCGCGGCCTGCCACGCGATGCGGCAGCTGTCCTACCGTAACCTGCTCGAGATCGGCCTGACCGAGGCGCAGGTGCGCAACATCGCCGCCCAGTTCCAGGTCGTGGACGGCCCGAACGACAATGGCGAAATGTTTGAGCGCCCCGCGCGCCTGTCGGACCGCTTCCGTCGGCCCTTCCCGAACGAGCAGGCGGCGCGTTCGGCCAACAATGGCGCCTATCCGCCCGACCTCTCGGTGATGGTGAAGGCCCGCCACAACGGCGCGGACTACATGTATGCGCTGCTCAACGGCTACCAGGATCCGCCGGCCGGGTTCCAGCTGATGGATGGGATGAACTACAACCGGTACTTCCCCGGCTATCAGATCGCGATGCCGAACGTGCTGAATCCTGGCCAGCTGGAATTCGCCGACGGCACGGAAGCCACGGTCTCCAACATGGCGCGCGACGTCACCGCGTTCCTCGCCTGGGCGGCCGAGCCGGAGCTCGAGCAGCGCAAGCGGATGGGCGTGCGCATCATCCTGTTCCTGATCGTGCTCGGCGGCCTGACCTATGCCGTGAAGCGCAAGATCTGGGCTGATGTGAAGCACTGAGGCCCGGCAACAGTCCGACCTCGGCAAGGGCCGCTCCCGCAAGGGAGCGGCCCTTTTGCTGTCCAGGGCCACCTGGCCGGCTCGCGCAGCGCCGCGCGCCAACGGAACGTTCATCTTGATCGGGCATGGCTTCCGCGAATTGGACCGGAAGGAAGCCCGGACGCATGGCAAGCTCATTCTCGATTGGCCGAATCGCCACCACCCTCGCAACCGTGCTGGCCGCCAGCACACTCTCTCTCTCGGCCATCCTGGTCCCGGAACGCCTGCATGAATGGCGGGAGGCGGAGCGCCAGCGCGCGGTCAGCTCCGCGGTCGCCACCCTCGGCAAGGCGCTGATCGAACTCTCCCTCGAACGCTCGCTCGTTCAGGTGACGCTGCAGCTGCCCGACCCGCTGGCGCCGCAGCACCGCGCGCTGATCGAGCGCCAGCGCAGTGTGGCCGCCACAGGCTTCACCGAGGCACTGTCCGAACTGCGCTCGGTCGGCACGCCGGAGGCCCGCGGTCTCGCCTCTGATACCGAGGCGCGGTTGGCTGGCTTGCAGGTGCTGCGCACCACCGCCGATGCCGAGCTCACCCGCCCGCGCAGCGCGCGTGACCCGGCGGTGTTGCAGCGCTGGTCCGTCGGCGTGCCGGCGCTGATCTCGGCCATCGAGAATCGCCGGCCGACCGCGCGCGGCGCCGAGGACCCGGTGCCGGGCGGTGTGGCCATCCGCGACCAGCTTCAGCACCTGGCCTGGAGCGTGCGCGAATATGGCGGGCGCGACCGCACCTATCTGGCAGCGGCGCTGGCGCTCGGCGCGCCGCTCTCGCCGGAGGCGCTGGAGCATATGGCGGCCTTCGACGGGCCGGTGGCGCGACGGCTGGATGCGCTGGAAGCGTTCGGCACCCATCCGGCGCTGAACCCGGAACTGCAGTCTGCACTGCGGCGCCTGCTGAACGACTATCGCGACGGCTATGCCGGGCTGCGCCGGTCCCTGATCGAGGCGTCCGCGGCCGGGCGGCCCTATCCGATCAGCTTCGACGCCTTCTTCACCGAATCGAGCCGCGTGCTGGATCTCGCCAGCGCGCTCTCGATCGCGGCGGGCGATGCCAACAAGGCCTATTGGGCCAATACCGGCGCGGCGGTGGCGCGCCAGACCGGGCTGGTGCTGCTGCTGACCGCCATCGCCGTTGCCGCCGCCGCGTCCCTGGTGTGGTTCGTCCGCCGCCGCGTGACCAAGCCGGCGGCTGGCCTGGCGCAGCTCGTGGAACGGATTGCCGATGGCGACCTCGCCGCGCGCGCCGACCTCGGCAATCCGCCGGAGGAGATTGCCCGCGTCGCCGGCGCGCTGGAGACGCTGCGCGTGCGCCTGGCCCATGCCCGGGCGGAGGAAGCGCGCGCGACCGCCGACCGCGCCGTGAAGCAGCGGCGGCAGGAGGCGACGGAGCGCTTCGCCGCCGACTTCTCGGCCGTCATCGGGGGGGTGCTGGGGCAGCTTGGCGTCGCCGCACAGCGCATGCGCGAGGATGCGGGGACGATGACCGACTTGGCCGCCTCCACCCGGGACGAGGCCGCCGCGGTGCGCCTGGCGAGCGAGACGGGGGCGGTCGGGCTGCGGGAGGCCGGCACGGCCGCTGCGGCGCTGAGCACCAGCGCCGCGGAGGTGACGCAGCGGGTCCAGGGGGCGGCCGCGCAGGTCGCCGCGGCGGCCGAACAGGCGGCGGATAGCGAGCGGCTCGTCGGGGGCCTTTCGGGCGCCGCGGCGGAGATCGGCCAGGTGATGGAGACCATCCGCAGCATCGCGGTGAAGACCAACCTGTTGGCGCTGAATGCGACCATCGAAGCGGCGCGCGCAGGCGAAGCCGGCAAGGGCTTCGCCGTGGTGGCGGGCGAGGTGAAGGCGCTGGCCTCGCAGACCGCCAAGGCGACCGAGGACGTCGCCGGGCGCATCGCCGCAGTCCAGGGCTCTGCCGCCGAGGCGGCGGGCAGCATCGCGCGGATCGCGACCGCCGTCGGCGCGGTGCGTACGGCCGCCGATCACATCGCAACAGGGATCGAGGTGCAGTCGGGCGCGATCGCCGCCATCGCGGGGCGGCTGGACGCGGCGGCCCGCGGCAATGAGGAGGTGCTCGGCCGCATGCGCGCCCTGGCCAGCGCGGCTGAGGCCGGCGGTGGCGCGGCGGAGGGCGTGCTGGCGGTCTCCCAGGAAGTGGGCAGCCGCGCCGAGGGGCTGCGCGGCGAGGTGCAGAACTTCCTCGATGTGCTGGAGCGGGCCGGTGAGCGGCGGCGCTTCGACCGGGTCACGCTGGACCTGCCCTGCCGTGTCGAATGGGCCGGCGGGACGCTGGAGACCCGGACCGAGGATATCTCGCGCGGCGGCGTGCGCCTGGCCGGCGTCATCCGCGCCGAGACAGGGCGGGAGGTACGGCTTTCGATCGCGAATGGGCCGCGGCTGGCGGCGCGGATCGCGCGCTGCGACGGGCGGGCGACGGGGCTGCTCTTCGTCGCCTCGGCCGAGGCCGAGGCGGAGGTCGCGCGCCTGCTGGCCTCGGCGGAGGCTGTCGCCGCCTGATGGCCTGGGCGGGGTGGAGCGGGCCGGGTGAGGCAGGTAGAAGGGCCGCGACCGCGACCCGGAGCCTGCCCCATGTCCGACACCGTTACCCCCGTCATCGGCCTGATCGGCGGATCGGGCCTCTATGACATCCCCGGCCTTGAGGATCGGGAATGGCGGCGCGTCGAAAGCCCCTGGGGCGCGCCGTCGGACGCGATCCTGTTCGGCCGCATCGGCCAGGTGCCGGTGCGCTTCCTGCCACGGCACGGGCGCGGCCATCCGACGCCGCCGTCGGAGCTGAACTACCGCGCCAATATCGATGCGATGAAGCGCGCGGGCTGCACGGACATCATCTCGCTCTCTGCCGTCGGCTCGCTGCGGGAGGATTTGCCGCCCGGGCATTTCGTCATCGTGGACCAGTTCATCGACCGCAGCTTCGCGCGGAAGAAGACCTTCTTCGAAAGCGGCTGCGTCGCGCATGTCTCCATGGCGCACCCGGTCTGCCCGCGGCTAGGCGACGCGCTGGAGGCTTCGGCGCGGAAGCTCGGCCTGCCGGTGACGCGGGATGGCACCTACCTGGTGATGGAGGGGCCGCAATTCTCGACCAAGGCGGAGAGCATGCTCTACCGCCAATGGGGCTGCAGCGTGATCGGCATGACCAACATGCCGGAGGCGAAATTGGCCCGTGAGGCGGAGGTCTGTTACGCGAGCGTGGCGATGGTGACGGATTTCGACTGCTGGCATCCGGACCATGACCACGTCACCGTGGACCAGGTGGTGAAGGTGCTGTTCTCCAACGCCGACAAGGCGCGCGCGCTGGTGGCCGATGTGGTGCCCGTGGTCGGCGCGCCGCGCGGGGCGTGCCCCGCGGGCTGCGACCGGGCGCTGGACCATGCGCTGATCACCGCACCCGAGATGCGCGACCCGGCGGTGATGGCGAAGCTCGACGCCGTGGCAGGCCGCGTGCTGCGGCCTGCCTGAGGCGGCGGGAGCCGGTTGCGGCTTCCCGGCGGGCTAATCCTTCTCGGCCTGCAGCCAGCGGCTGACGATGCCGGCGGCCACCGCGCCGGCGATCGGCGCCAGCCAGAACAGCCAGAGCTGCATGATGGCCGCGCCGCCCGAGAACAGGGCCGGTCCCGTGCTGCGGGCCGGGTTGACCGAGGTGTTGGTCACCGGGATCGAGATCAGGTGGATCAGCGTCAGGCCAAGGCCGATGGCGATCGGCGCGAAGCCCACCGGCGCCCGTGCCGAGGTCGCGCCGAGGATGATGACCAGGAAGAAGAAGGTCATCACGAACTCGGTCACGAAGCCCGCCGTCAGGCCGAACTTGCCAGGCGAGAGGTCGCCGAAGCCGTTCGGCGCGAGCCCCCCGGCGGGATTGAAGAAGCCGGTCGCGGAGCCGGTTGCGATGACATAGAGCAGCAACGCCCCGCCGCAGGCGCCCGCCACCTGCGCCAGGATGTAGGGGACCGCCTCCGACGAGGGGAAGCGGCCGGCGGCGACGAGGCCCAGCGTGACCGCGGGGTTCAGGTGGCAGCCGGACACATGGCCGATCGCATAGGCCATGGTCAGCACGGTGAGGCCGAAGGCGAGCGAGACGCCGACGAGGCCGATCCCGACCTCGGGGAATTTGGCGGCGAGCACGGCCGCGCCGCAGCCGCCCAAGACGAGCCAGAGCGTACCGATGAACTCGGCGGCGAGTTTGCGCTGCATGTCGATCGATCCGGAATGTTCCGAAGACGATTCTTTAACCGATGCGGCGCCGATGTCCAGAGAGGCGGCGCGGCGGCCCTGTGCAGGGCCGCCGCGGTGTCAGCCGCCGAGGTGCTGGCCGAAGAAATCCAGCGTGCGCTGCCAGGCGAGT
>JBIKSZ010000220.1:0-6050 GCA_044348345.1 Roseomonas sp.
GTCCCAGACCTTCTCGAGCAGCATGGTGCGCGTGACCACCTGCCCCGCATGGCGCATCAGATGTTCGAGCAGGCGGAACTCGCGCGGCTGCACGTCGATCTTCTTGCCGCCGCGCGTCACGGTGCGGCTCAGCAGGTCGAGCTCGAGGTCGGCGACCTTGAGCCGCGTGGTCGGCACCTCCGCCGCCGGGCGGCGGCCCAGCGCCTCGACCCGCGCCAGCAGCTCGGCGAAGGCGAAGGGCTTCGTCAGATAGTCATCGCCGCCCGCCTTGAGCCCCTTCACCCGCTCGTCCACAGCGTTCAGTGCCGAGAGGAACAGTACCGGCGTCCGGTTGCCCTGGCCGCGCAGCGTCTCGACCAGCCGCACGCCATCCACGCCGCCGGGCAGCATGCGGTCCAGCACCAGCACGTCGAACTGCTCGGAGGCTGCCAGGAACAGGCCGTCGCGGCCGTTCGGCGCGTGTTCGACCGTATGCCCGGCCTCGACCAGCCCCTTCTTCACGAAGCGGGCGACTTCGGCGTCGTCCTCGACCAGCAGAATTCGCATGACCGTCCGTATCCGGTTGCCGTTTCGCAAAGCCTAGGACCGTCCGGGCGGTGTTCCTAGTCCTGCCAGCGCCGGAGGCGGCGCGGCTGCGTCAGCCCGGCGCCACCTGGACGGGCGGGCGGCGGCCGACCTGGACCGGAATCTCGTTCGGGCGCCCCTCCCGCAGGATGGACAGGCGCACCGTCTGGCCCGGCGGCACGGCGGCGATGTTGCGCACCAGCGCGCGGGAGCTGTCCACCCGCTCCCCATTGATGGCGAGGACCTGGTCGCCCTGGCGGATGCCGGCGCGCGCGGCGGGGCTGCCGCGCTCGACGCCGGCGACCAGCACGCCCCGCATCGGCGTGCCGCGCCGGCCCGGCTCCTCCGGCGTCGGGTCCTGCACGGCGACGCCGAGCCAGCCGCGCTCCACCCGTCCGTTGGCGCGCAGCTGGTCGATGATCGGGCGTGCGAGGTCCGACGGCACGGCGAAGCCGATCCCGGCGCTGGCGCCGGAGGGCGAGTAGATCGCGGTGTTGATGCCGATCACCTCGCCCGCGAGGTTGAACAGTGGCCCGCCCGAATTGCCCGGATTGATCGGCGCATCGGTCTGCAGGAAGTCGTCGAAGGGGCCGGCGCCGATATCGCGCCCGCGGGCGGAGACGATGCCGGTGGTCACCGTCCCGCCGAGGCCAAAGGGGTTGCCGGCGGCCAGCACCCATTGCCCGACCCGCATCGCGCTCGAATTGCCCCAAGCGAGCGCCGGCAGCGGCGCGCGGGCTTCCACCCGGAGAAGCGCGAGGTCGGTCAGGTCGTCCGAGCCGACGACGCGGGCCTGGAATTCCTGCCCGCCCTGGGTCGCCACGACCACGCGCGTCGCATTGCCGACCACATGCGCGGCGGTGACGACCAGGCCGCTTGGGTCGAGGACGAAGCCTGAGCCCGCCCCCTGGGCCTGCTGGCGGCCGCGCGGGCCGCGGAAATAGCGCTCGAGTGGCGTGCCCCTGAATTCGGGCGGCACCTCGGCGCGGATTTCGGAGGTGACGGCGATATTCACCACCGCGGGCAACACCCGCTCGGCGAGGTCGGCAAAATCGGGCAGGCTGGCCAGGCCGCCGCGCTGGGCCTGGGCCTGGTGCGCGGCCGCGCAGCCGGCCAGCGGCGCCAGCGCCAGGGCTGCGAGGGATCGCCGTCCGAAGGGGCGGCCGGGGAGTGGGACGGGCATGGGGCCTCGGAACGCGGGGGAGGTGGTCTGGTGCCGCTTGAACGCAGTGCAGCATGTGGCAGCGCAGGCGGCCATTCAACGGTTTCGGACGCGCAGATGACGCAGCACCGCCCATGATGCGGGAGGCCGGGATGGCGCCGGCCTTCGCCGGGGCAGGCGCCATCCTGTCCGGGATCGGGCTGGCGCGCTTCGCCTATGTGCCGCTCTTCCCGGCGATGGTCGCCGCCGGCTGGGTGGAGGGGGCGGAGGCGGGGCTGCTCGGGGCCGGCAATTTCCTGGGCTACCTGCTGGGCGTGCTGGCCGGGCGGCGCCTGGCCGGGCGGATCGGCGTGCCGCGGGCGATGGATGCCGGGATGGCGCTGGCGGTCCTGGCCTTCGCGGCCTGTGCCTGGCAGGGCGGCGTCGCCTGGCTGCTGGTCTGGCGGGCGCTGGGGGGCACGGCGGGGGGCGTCCTGATGGCGCTGGCCGGGCCTTCGGTGCAGGCCGTCGTCGCGCCGGCGCGGCGCGGCGCGGCCAGCGGCATCGTGATGACCGGGGTGGGCAGCGGGGTGATCCTGGGCGGGCTGGCGGTGCCGTTGCTGCTGTCCGGCGGTGTGTCGGCGGCCTGGCTGGGGCTGGCGGCGGGGACCGCGCTGGTCTGGCTGGCTGCGCGCCCCTCCTGGCCCGACCCGCCGGCGCTGCCGCGGGAGGCGACGGAGGCCGCGGTGCCCCGGGCGCGGCGGCTGATGCTGGCCTATGCGCTGTCGGGCGCGGGGATGGTGCCGCCGATGGTCTATCTGGCCGATCTCGCCGTGCGCGGGCGGGGGTTACCTATTGAGGCCGGCGCTGGGGTCTGGATCGGCTTTGGCCTTGGTGCGCTGCTCGGCACGCTGCTCGGCGGGCGGGTGGCAGGGCGGATCGGCGGGCGGCGGGCGCTGCTGGCCTGGATGGCCGTGCAAGTGGCGGCGCTGGCTGCGGCGCTGGTGCCGGCCTGGCCGGCGGTGGTGCTGGCCGGGCCGCTCGGGGGCTTCGCCGGGGTTGGGGCGACGGCGGTGACGCTGGTCGCCGCGCGCGAGATCGCGGGCGCCCAGGCTGGGGTGATCTGGGTGCGGGCGACGGCCGCCTATGCAGTGACGCAGGTGGTCTTTGCCTTTGCGCTGGCGGCGCTGTTCGGCGCGACGGGCGATAGCCATGCGGCGGTATTCGGTGTGGGACTCGCGGCCAGCCTAGGTGCGTTGGTGGTGGCCTGGGTGGGGCGGCGGGGGTAGGGGCGGGCTGGCGGTCGGCGCGTTGCTGATCCTCGCACCCCCACCCAACCCTCCCCCGCCATGCGGGGGAGGGCTCGCGCAGGAGGGAAAGGGCGCCCTGATGCTTGCACCCAAGGCGGCCGAAGGCCGCCCGCGCGGCGACCACCCTCACCGCCGGGCGCGCCATGTCTGTGGCGCGCAAGGCAAGCCGGCGGAGCTGGCGCCCGCCGCTTGAGGGCACAAAAAAAGACGGGATCCTTGCGGACCCCGCCTGAAAGTCTGGATGCCGGCCAAGAGGGGGGGGTAGGCGCCGGCATCCGGGGAGGGAGAGACGGGGCGTTATGCGAGGCAGCCCCGCCGCCCTTATCGCCCGGAAAGCTTGCGCGATCCTTGCCTGGGACGGAGCCTGCGACGGAATTTCGGCGCGCCTTCTCCGACCGCCTGTCCCCCGGCATGACGCGCGCCGCGCGCCCGCCTATGGTCCGCCCCAACACGCCGGAGAGGATCGAATGACGGGACAGCGGCTGCCGCTCGAGGGATTTCGGGTGCTGGAGCTCGGCCATTACATCGCCGGGCCCTTCGCCGCGCGGCTCCTGGCCGATATGGGCGCCGAGGTCATCAAGGTGGAACCCCCCGAAGGCGACCCGCATCGCGGCTGGGGCAGCCAGGTGAATGGCAATGCCGTCTGGTTCTCCATCCATGGCCGCAACAAGAAATGCATCACGCTCGACCTGAAATCGGCGGAGGGGCGGGAGACGATCAAGCGCCTCGCCGCGCGGTCGGACGCGCTGATCGAGAATTTCCGCCCCGGCTATCTCGAGCGGATCGGGCTCGGCCCCGAGGTGCTGCAGGCGATCAACCCGAAGCTCACCATCGCGCGTGTGTCGGGCTACGGCCAGGATGGGCCCTATCGCGACAAGCCCGCCTTCGGCTCGATCGGGGAAGCGATGGGCGGCATCCGCCACCTGACGGCAACGCCGGGCGTCACGGACCATCCGCCGCCGCGCTGCGGCGTCTCGATCGCCGATGATGTCGCGGGGATCTATGCCGCCATGGCCGTGCTCGGCGCGGCCTGGGCGACCAAGGCCGATCCGCAGGCGAAGGGCCGCATCATCGATGTGGATCTGGTCGGCTCCATCTTCTCACTGATGGAGGGGATGCTGCCGGAATACGGGCTGTTCGGCTGGGTGCGTCAGCCGCAGGGCGCGGCACTGCCGACCGCGGCCCCCACCAACACCTATCTCTGCGCGGATGGGAAGTGGCTCTGCGTCGGCGGCAATTCGGATGCGATCTACAAGCGGCTGATGAAGGTGATCGGGCGCGAGGATCTCGGCGAGGATCCGCGCATGGCGACCAATATCGGCCGCTGCGCCAATGTGGCCGAAATCGACGCCGCCATCGGCGCCTGGACGCGCACCCTCCCGGCGGCGGAGGCCGAGCGCATCCTGGAAGGGGTGGAGGTGCCGGTCTCGCGCCTCTACGACATCAAGGATTGCGCCGAGGACCCGCATTTCCGCGCGCGGCAGACGGTGATGGAGCTCGACGATCCGCTGATCGGGAAGATCTTGCACCCCGCGCCGCCCTTCCGTTTCGACGGCGTCGCCCCGCCTGAGATGGTGCGCTGGACCGCGCCCGCGGTCGGTGCGCACAACGACCACGTCTTCAACGAATTGCTGGCGGAGAAAGGCTGATGGCATCGCGCGTCACGATCAGCGACGTCGCCCCCCGCGACGGGCTGCAACCCATCGGCCCCTTCGTGCCGACCGAGACCAAGATCGCGCTGCTACGCGCGCTGTATGATGCGGGCGTGCGGCGGATGGAGGTCGGCAGCTTCGTCAGCCCGAAGGCCATCCCGCAGATGGCCGACACCGGTGAGGTGCTGAAGGCCGCACTCACGCTGCCGGGCCTGGAATCCACCGTGCTGGTGCCGAACCGCAAGGGCTGGGAGCTGGCGCGCGCGGCCGGTGCGCATCGCATCGGCCTGTTCATGTCGGTGACCGAGGCGCACAACCAGTCGAACCTGAACCGCTCCCGCGCCGAAAGCTTCGCCGATCTGTCGGCGATCGTGCGTGAGGCGACGGAAGCGGGCGTGAAGATCCGCTTCAACCTCTCCTGCTGCTTCCATTGCCCCTTCGAGGGCGTGGTGCCGGACCGCGAGGCGCTGGATTGGGTGGAGCGCGCCATCGCGCTCGACCCGATGATGGAGGTCGCGATCTGCGACACCACCGGCAATGCCGCACCCGACCAGGTGGCCCGCATCGTCGGCCATGCGGTGAAGGCGTGGCGCGCGCCGGATGGCGCGAACCGCATCGCCTTCCACGGCCATGACACCTACGGGATGGGCGTTGCGAATGTCGCGGCCGCCTGGGGTGTGGGCTGCGACGTGATCGACAGCGCGGCTGGCGGCCTTGGCGGCTGCCCCTTCGCGCCGGGTGCGACGGGCAATGTCGCGACCGAGGACGTCGCCTGGCTGTTTCGCCGGATGGGGGTGGAGACCGGGCTCGACTGGCCGAAGCTGCTGGCGGCGGCCGATCTCGCAGCCGCCGTGCCGGGCGGGATGCCGGGCGGGCGGCTGCGGGCAGTTCCGGCGGCGCGGCGCGCCGCCTGAGGCCGGAGGCGCGTGCTGCGTAACGGCTGGCGGCGGCGCGCAGCTCTCTGCTAGATCAAGGGCATGCGCGCCGCGCTTGCCATGCTGTGTCTGCTGGCCCTGGCCGCCTGCGGGACCCCCCGCCAGGCCGCGGGGCCCGCCCCGTCGCGCCCGCTGGTCGCCGAACCCGTCTCCTGCGTGCCTTATGCGCGGGCGCGGTCGGGTATCCAATTGCAGGGCGATGCCTGGACCTGGTGGGATACCGCGGCGGGGCGCTATGCGCGGTCCCGCGCGCCGGAACCCGGTGCCGTGCTGGTCATCAACCGCACGGCGCGGATGCGCGACGGGCATGTCGCCGTCGTCTCCCGCGTGGTGAGCAGCCGGGAGATCCTGGTGGACCACGCCAATTGGGCGTCCGGCGCCGCGCGCGGGCGGATCACGACAGACCAGCGCGTGGTGGATGTCTCGCCGGCGAATGACTGGTCGGTGG
>JBIKSZ010000045.1:0-19597 GCA_044348345.1 Roseomonas sp.
GCGCATCGCACCGGCCAGTTCCTCGTTCGAGACCTGGATGTTGTTGGTCCGGCCGATCTCCGACAGCAGCAGGCCGAGGCGGATGCGGCGTTCCGCGATCGCCTTATACTCGGCCTTCAGCGTCTCCTCGTCCTTGCCCTTATCGTCCTCATCGAGCCGCCCGGCCTTCAGGTCGGCCTCGACGCGCTGCCAGATCTGACCGAACTCGCCCTCGACCATGCCCTCGGGCGCGGCAAAGGCGGCCTTCTCGGCCAGCGCGTCCAGCAGGGCGCGCTTGGCCTTCATGCGGGCTAGCCCGTCGTATTCGCGCTGCAGATTCTCCGTCACGCGAGCGCGGACGGCAGCCATGTCCTCGGCGCCGAGGCGCTTGGCCAGCTCGTCATCGAGCTCGGGCAGCACCTTCACCTTCAGCGCCTTGGCGGTGATGGCGAAGACCGCCGCCTTGCCGGCGAGCTCGGCCGAGCCGTATTCGGCCGGGAAGGCCACGTCGATGTCCTTCTGCTCGCCGGGCTTCATGCCTTCGAGCTGCTCGGTGAAGCCCGGGATGAAGCCGCTGCCGGCGACCTCGATCGGCATGTCGGACGCTGTGCCGCCCGGGAAGGGCTCGGCCAGGCTGCCGTCGTCGTTCTTGATGCGGCCGACGAAGTCGCAGACCAGGATCTCGCCCTTCGCCGCGGCGCGCGGCTCAGCCACGTCCTCGGTGCCGGCCAGGCGCTCGCGCATGGTCTGCAGGAATTCGTCCACCTGCTCATCGCCCGGGGTCGCCTTCTCGCGCTCCAGGCTGATGGAGGCGAAGTCGGGCATCGGGATCTCGGGGAGCAGTTCGAGGTCGATCTTGTATTCGAGGTCGGCGCCGTCGCTGTAGTTCACCAGCTCGATCTTCGGCTGCATGGCCGGGCGCAGGCCGCGGTCGGAGATGACCTGGCGGGTCGCCTCGTTCACGCTCTCCTCGAGCACCTCGCCAGCAACGGCCTGGCCGTAGCGCGCCTTGACGACGGCGGCCGGCACCTTGCCGGGGCGGAAGCCGGGCAGCTTCAGCTCAGAGCCGATCTTGGCCAGGCGCTTGGCCTGCCGATCGGCAAGGCTCGCCGCGGGCACAACGACCTGGAATGCCCTCTTGAGCCCTTCGGCCGGCAGCTCGGTGACCTGCATGTGAACCTTCCGAAATTCCTCTAGCGGCGCCCCGGCGGGCCCCGCGTAACGCGTGAAGCCCGCCCCGTTAGCGCCCCCCGCGCCGCGGGGCAATGGGGCGGGCAGCGAAGCGAGGCGGGGAGCCGGCCGACAAGGCAGCCAAAACTGGTGCTGGCGGCCGGCCACCGGCCGGCCGAACGCGCGAATGCGCGCCGCGCCCAAACCATCAGCCCCGCCGGGTGCGGCAGCGCGTGGCGCGTAAGCCAAGCCGCCGTAGGCGGCGCCGGCGCTTGAGGTAAAAAAAGACTGCGGGCGGAGGGACTTGAACCCCCATGGCTTGCGCCACTGGAACCTAAATCCAGCGTGTCTACCGTTTCACCACGCCCGCACAGTGCGACGCCGAGCCAGCACGCTGCCAACACATGCGACAGCCAGCGCCCGCGGTCGAGTCCTGCTTCGTCCCGGGTCGTCAGGCGCCCAGCAAGGCCTCGGCGCAGGCGTCCAGGATGGCGTCGGTGTCGAGGCCATAGGCGCGGTAGAGATCAGGGATATCCCCCGCCTGCCCGAAGCGATCCACGCCGAGTGGCACGACGCGATGCCCGCGCACCGCCCCCATCCAGGCATGCGCCGCCGGATGGCCGTCCAGCACCGACACCAGCGCCGCATCCGGCGCCAGCGGCGCCAGCAGCCGCTCGATCGCCGAACCGCCCCGCCCCTGCCCTGCCCGCACGGCCCGCCGGGCGGCGAGCCATTCGGCATGCAGCCGGTCGGGCGATGTGATGGCGAGCAGGCCGGCACCGGGCTCCTCCGTGCGCAACTCGGCGAAAGCCTCCATCGCCTCCGGCGCAACCGGCCCCTGATAGGCGATGGCGATCCGTGCGCCAGGCGCCGGCGGCACCGCCCAATAGCCACCCGCGACCACCGCCTCCGTGTCGAGCATCCGCTCGGGCTGCGCCAGGGCGCGGGTGGACAGGCGCAGCCACACCGCCGAGCCATCGGGCTTCTGCATATGCGCGAAGGCGAAGCGCATCAGGATGGCGAGTTCATCGGCATGAGCCGGCTCGAAGCTCGCCAGCCGGTCGGCGGCCATGCCGATCAGTGGGGTGTTGATGCTCTGATGCTGCCCGCCCTCGGGCGCCAGCGTCAGGCCCGACGGCGTCGAGACCAGCAGGAAGCGCGCATCCTGGTAGCAGGCGTAGATCAGCGCATCGAGGCCGCGATTAACGAAGGGATCATAGACCGTCCCGACCGGCAGCAGCCGCGCGCCATAAAGGTCGTGCGAGAGGCCGAGCGCCGATAGCAGCAGGAACAGGTTCTGCTCGGCGATGCCGAGCTCGATGTGCTGGCCCTCCGGCGCCATGCCCCAGCGCTGGGCGGAGGCGAGCTTCGCATCCCGGAACACGTCGTTCTTCATGTGCCGGTCGAAGATGCCGCGCCGGTTCACCCAGGGCCCGAGATTGGTGGAGACGGTGACATCCGGGCTGGTGGTGACGATCCGCGGCGCGATCTCCGCCGCCTCGCCATGGCCGCGGCCGATTTCGGCCAGGATCTCGCCGAAGGCCGCCTGGGTGGACAGCTTCCGCCCTTCCGCCACCCGCGGCGCGGCGAAGGTCGCGGGCACATGGAGCGTGGGGGCAACGAGGCGCCGCCCTTCGGGCGCGAGAGGCCGGGCAAAGGGTGTGGCCGCGATGAACTCCGCCAGCTCCGCCTCGGCGGCCTCGAGCCCCTCGAAAAGGTCCCATTCATGGCCGTCGCGGATACGCATCTGGGCCTTGAAGGCGGCCATCTGCTCCTTCGTCATCAGCCCGGCATGGTTGTCCTTGTGGCCCGCAAAGGGCAGGCCCATGCCCTTGATGGTGTAGGCGATGAAACAGGTGGGCTGGTCGCCGGCCGCATCCTGCGCGCGAAACGCCTCGGTCAGCGTCTCGATGTCATGGCCGCCGAGATTGGTCATCAGCGCCGCCAGCTCGTCATCGGTCAGCGGGTCGATGATGGCGCGCACGCCGGGCACGCGGCCGAGATCCGCGAGCACCGCGTTGCGCCAGGCAGCACCGCCCTGGAAGGTCAGCGCGGCGTAGAGGCTGTTCGGGCAGTCATCGATCCAGCGGCGCAGCGCCTCGCCATCCGGCCGCGCGAAGGCGGCCTCCAGCTTGCGGCCGTATTTGAGGGTGACGACGTTCCAGCCCATATCGCGGAACAGCCCCTCGATCCGGCCGAACAGCCGGTCGGGCACGACGCTGTCGAGGCTCTGGCGATTATAGTCCACCACCCACCAGACGTTCCGGATGTCGTGCTTCCACCCCTCCAGTAGGGCTTCGTAGATGTTGCCCTCGTCGAGTTCGGCATCGCCGACGATCGCCACATGCCGGCCCTTCGGGATGTCGGACCGGGCCATGCCATGCAGATGCACATAGTCCTGCACCAGGCTGCCGAAGGTGGTCAGCGCGACGCCCAAGCCGACGGAGCCGGTAGAGAAATCGACCTCCGCCCCGTCCTTCACGCGTGACGGATAGGGCTGGATGCCGCCGAAGGCGCGCAAGGTGGGCAGCCTCTCCCGCTGCTGGCGGCCGAGCAGGTAGTTGATGGCGTGGAAGACCGGCCCCGCATGCGGCTTCACCGCGACGCGGTCTTGGGGCCGCAGCACCTCGAAATAGAGCGCGGCCAGGATCGAGATGCAGGATGCGCAGGAGGCCTGGTGACCGCCGACCTTCAACCCGTCGCGGTTGGGCCGGAGGTGATTGGCATTGTGGATCATCCAGGCCGAGAGCCAGAGCAGTTTGCGCTCGACCTGGCGCAGCAGCCTGAGGCGCGCCGCCGCGCCGCCCGCCGTGCCACCGGACCCCGCCACAGGGCCGCGGCGCCGCCTGTCCTGAGCACCGGGCCGTTCCGCCGTCATGCGCCTTCCTCCCGGCTCCCATCCTTGGCGTCGAGGATAGGCCGAGGCGCGTCCGGCGTGAAAGCCGGGCCGGGGCTCGGGGGTCTCAGCCCGGCAGGGCCGCACGGCAGGCTTCGCCGAGACCAGGTGCATCCGGGGGCGCGAGGTCGGCGAGCAGCGCGCAAAACAACGCCGCCCGCTGCGGCCAGCCCTCCGCCGGCGCTGCGGCGGCAAAGCGGAAGATGGGCACACCAGGGCCGATCCGGGCCAGCGCCGCAACGTCCGGGTGCGGCACGCCGGCCAGGGCCAGCGCCGCCTCCCCGCCCTCGCCGCGGCCGATCGCGACGATAATGCCAGCCGAGGCGTCGCGGCGGAGCGCATGGATCGCCGGACCAAGGCCCGGGGCCCATGGCACGCCTTGGGGGAGTTCGAGCACTGCAGCACCCGCGTCCAGCAGTGCCGCGGCAAGGCGCGCGCGCAGCCAGTCCGGCCAGTTGCCGCCAGGCGCGATGACGACTGCGGCATCGCCGGATCGCCAGCCGGCCGGGTGGGTGAGGATCGCCATGCCGCGCCCGTCCAGCCGCTCCGCGCTGGCCGCGACCCACAGGCCAAGTTCATGGGGCAGGTCGAAGGGGGGCTCCAAGATGCCGGGCGCGGCGCGGGTCACCGCCGCCAGCCCGCACAGCAGCGCCACGGCCAGCCACAGCGCCAACCCACCACGCCTCCCCGCCATGACCCGACCCTCCGCCAGGGCCGTCCAGGGGCGGTGGCCCAGGGGAAGCCAACGATGCCGGGCGGCCGAAAATCCCGAAGGCCGGCCGAAAGCGCGGCGAAACTTCGCGAGGCCGCCCTCGCCTTGCTCGCCTATCGGGTGGGTGATAACGACCGGACCATCCCAATGCATGGATCGGTCGTTTGCGCGTCCTCCTCACCGGTGGCTTCGGCTTCATCGGCTCCGCTGTCATCCGCCACCTGCTGGCCAGCACGGATGCCGAGGTGGCGAACATCGACGCCATGACCTATGCGGCGAGCCCCGCCGCGCTGGCGATGCACGCCGGCAATCCGCGGCACCGTCACATCCGCGCCGACATCTGCGACCCGGAGGCGATGCGCGCGGCCTTCCGCGACCATAAGCCGCAGCGCGTTATGCACCTCGCGGCCGAGAGCCATGTGGACCGCTCCATCGACGGGCCGGCCGCCTTCATCCGCACCAATGTCGTCGGCACGCAGGTGCTGCTCGAAGCGGCGCGCGAATACTGGGCCGGCCTGCCGGCAGCGGAGAAGGCGGCGTTCCGCTTCCACCATGTCTCCACCGACGAGGTGTTTGGCTCCCTCTACCCCGGCGATGCGCCCTTCACGCCCGCAACACCCTATGACCCGCGCAGCCCCTACAGCGCATCCAAGGCGGCCTCCGACCATCTGGTGCGCGCCTGGCAGCACACCTACGACCTGCCCAGCTTCGTCTCCAACACGACGAATAATTACGGCCCCTGGCAATTCCCGGAAAAGCTGATCCCGCTGGTCACGCTCAACGCGCTCGAAGGCAAGGCGCTGCCGGTCTATGGCAAGGGCGACAACATCCGCGACTGGCTGCATGTCGAGGACCACGCCGAAGCGCTGGTGCTGGCGCTGATGAAGGGCGAGCCGGGGGCGACCTATTGCATCGGCCCGCGCCAGGAACGCACCAACCTTGAGGTGGTGCGCGCGATCTGCGCGACGCTTGATCGCCTGCGCCCCGATCCCGCAGGCAAGCGGGAGCGGCTGATCACCTACGTCACGGACCGCCCGGGGCATGATTTCCGCTACGCGATGGACCCCTCCGGCGCGGAAGCCGCGCTCGGCTGGAAGCCTCGCTTCGATTTCGAAAGCGGGCTCGAACAGACGATCCGCTGGTATCTCGACAATGAGGCCTGGTGGCGCCCGATCCGGGACAAGGCCTATGCCGGCCAGCGGCTGGGGGTGAAGACATGAAGGGCATCATCCTCGCCGGCGGGTCCGGCACGCGGCTGCATCCGATGACGCTGGCCGCGTCCAAGCAGTTGCTGCCCGTCTACGACAAGCCGATGATCTACTACCCGCTCGGCACGCTGATGCTGGCGGGCATCCACGACATCCTGGTGATCTCGACGCCGCAGGACCTGCCGGCCTTCCGCCGCCTGCTCGGCGATGGCAGCGCCTTCGGCATTCGCCTCTCCTACGCCGAGCAGCCCTCCCCCGACGGCCTCGCCCAGGCCTTCCTGATCGGCGAGGAGTTCATCGCAGGCGAGCCCTGCGCGCTCGCGCTCGGCGACAACATCATCTACGGCGAAGGTCTGTCGCAGATGCTGCTGGATGCCGGCGCGCGCGCAGAAGCGGGCGAGGCGACGATCTTCGGCTATCGTGTTGCTGATCCTGAGCGCTATGGCGTCGCGGAATTCGATGCCGACGCCCGCGTGATCTCGCTCGAGGAAAAGCCGAAGGCGCCCAAATCCGACTGGGCTGTGATCGGCCTGTATTTCTACGACCGCCGCGTGGTGGAACTGGCGAAGCAGGTGCGCCCCTCGGCGCGTGGCGAGCTTGAGATCACCGACCTCAACATCCTCTACATGCAGCAGGGCGCGTTGGCCTGCGAAAGGCTTGGCCGCGGCTGCGCCTGGCTCGACGCCGGCACGCCCGCAAGCCTGCTGCAGGCAGCGACCTTCGTGCAGACGGTGCAGGAACGCCAGGGCCTGTTCGTCTCGGCGCCCGAGGAGATCGCCTTCCGCCGCGGCTTCCTCACCGCGGCGGAACTGCGCGAGCGCGGCGAGCGGCTCGGCAAGACCGAATACGGCCGCTACCTCATCGCGGTGTCGCAGGGTCAGCACGGCGCATGAGGATCAGGCCACAGGCCATCCCAGAGGTGCTACTGATCGAGCCAACGCGCCATGGCGATGCGCGCGGCTTCTTCAGCGAGGTCTGGAAGCGCAGCGCGCTCGCCGCCGCGGGGATCACGGCAGACTTCGTGCAGGACAACCATTCCCACTCCCGCGACGCGGGCGTGCTGCGCGGGCTGCATTTCCAGCGCCCGCCGCATGCGCAGGGCAAGCTGGTGCGCGTGGTGCGGGGCCGCATCCTCGATGTCGTGGTGGATATCCGCGAAGGCAGCCCGACCTACGGCCGGCATGTCACGGCAGAGCTGTCGGCGGCGAACTGGCTCCAGATCTGGGTGCCCCGCGGCTTTGCCCATGGCTTCCTGACGCTCGAGCCCGACACCGAGGTGCTCTACAAGGTGGATGCCGAATATGACCGCGCGGCGGATGGCGGCATCGCCTGGGATGATCCCGCCCTTGGCATCAATTGGCCGCTGCCGCCCGGTGGGCCGATCCTGTCGGAGAAGGACAGGGCCGCGCCGCGCCTGGCCGACGTCCGCCCGATCTTCCCACGCGGCAGCTGGTGATGCGGCGCGTCCTCGTCACCGGCCGCGGCGGGCAGTTGGCGACAGGGCTGGAAAGCAGCCTTCCGAAGACAGGCTTCGAGCCGATCCTGGTCGGTCAGCCCGATTTCGAATTCGACCGCCCCGAAACCGTCGCTGCCGCCTTCGCCGCGGCGCAGCCCGATGCGGTGGTGAATTGCGCCGCCTGGACCGCGGTGGACGCCGCCGAGGATGACGAGGCCGGCGCCTTCCGCGCCAATGCGCTCGGCCCGGCGCTGCTCGCCGATCTCTGCGCGCGGGCGCGTATCCCGCTGATCCAGATCAGCACCGACTACGTCCATGACGGGCTGAAGGGCACGCCCTATCTGGAAAACGATCCGCCGAACCCGCTTTCGGCCTATGGGCGGACGAAGCTCGCCGGCGAATGGGCGGCGCTGGCGGGGAACCCGATGACGACAGTGCTGCGCACGGCCTGGGTCTTCTCCCCTATCGGGCGGAACTTCGTGCGCACCATGTTGGCCGTCGGCGCGCAGCGCCCCGAATTGCGTGTTGTCGTAGACCAGCAAGGCCACCCCACCGCGGCACCAGACCTCGCAGACGCCATCGCCGCCATCTTGGTGCGCGTGAGGGAGAGCGGCTGGCGCGAGGATTATCGCGGCGTCTTCCACGCCGTCGCAGACGGCCACACGACCTGGCACGCCTTCGCGGAGGCGATCTTCGCCGCCGCCCGTCCCTTCGGCGGCCCAAGCCCGGTCGTGCATGCCATTGCGACCGCCGACTACCCGACCAAAGCAAGGCGCCCTGTGGATGGACGGCTCGACACCACGAAGCTGCGCGCGACCTTTGGCGTCGCGCTGCGGCCTTGGCAGGACGGGCTCGCGCGCGTCATCCACGCGCTGTACGCGCCCGGCTAGACGAAACCCTTCGCCAGCCTGCGCACGGCAGGCGACGCGGCGCGCTTGCCCTCTCCCGCATATTCCTCGTGGTAGTCTTCGATCCGCGCTGGATCGTAGCGGTAGTTCACCATCATCCCCAGGCTCTCGCGCCAGCCCTTCTCGGACAGGTCGCCGCGCGGGTTGAGCCGCTCAACACGCGCCCCATTCGACAGGTGGAAATGCGCCACCGGATCGCGCGCGCGCTTCGGCCGGCCGCGCGGCGCCTCTGCCAGCAGATAGCGCGCGCAGGCGCGCAGCAGGACGGGGTCGAGCAGCTTCGCCACCGCCTCCTGCCGCGCCGCGGAGCGCCGTGCCAGCAGCCGGGCCAGCACCTGTGCGGGCGCCTCGTCGCGCCGCGGCGGCGCGACCCCCGCGCCATCGGCGGCCGGTGCCGGCAGGGCGAGCAGCGCGGGTGAAGCGGCGGCCAGTGCCGCGGCTTCCTCCTCGGTCAGCAGCGCCGGATCGCCCTCGGCGATGCGCTCCTCAATCCAGCGCCGAAAACCCGGAATGGGTGAGAGCGTCGCGAAGGTTTTGATGCTCGGGAATTCCGAGGACAGCAGCCCGACCACGCGCTTGATCAGGAAATTCCCGAAGGAGATTCCATCCAGCCCGCGCTGGCAGTTGTTGATCGAATAGAAGATCGCCGTGTCCGCCTCGCGCGGGTCGAGCAGCGGCGCCTTCTCGTCCAGCAGGCGCTGGACATTGTCGGCCATGCCTTTCACCAGTGCGACCTCGACGAAGATCAGCGGCTCCTCGGGCATGCGCGGGTGGAAAAAGGCGTAGCAGCGCCGGTCGGAATCCAGCCGGTTCTTCAGGTCGCGCCAGGTGCGGATGCGGTGCACCGCCTCGTACTGCACCAGCTTCTCGAGCAGCGCGGCGGGCGAGGCCCAGTCGATCCGCCGCAACTCCAGAAAGCCCACATCGAACCAGGCCGCGAGCAGCGTGCGGCAATCCGCCTCCAGCGCCTCCAGCATCGGGTTGCCCGGCATGCGCGCCAGCAGATCCGCGCGCAGATCCACGACGAACTTCACCCCGTCGGGGATGGCGGTGAATTGCGTCAGCAGCCGCATCCGCGGCGGCTCCAGCGCGCGGCGCAGCCTTGCCTTCGCCGCCGCGCGCTCAGCCAGGCCCGTCGCGGCCGCGACCTTCTCCCACGCTGCGCGCACCGCCTCATGGTCGGAATCGAAGCCGGCCAGGGCGCGCAGGAACTCGCCCCGCCCCTCCGGCCCGGCCGCGAGATAGCGTTGCGCCAGCCCCGCCGCGCGTGCGCGCGCTGAGACCTCGCCGCCCCGTGCATCGAGGCATTCGCGCATCTGCTCGGCCATGCCGGCTGCCGTATCCGCCGCGCCATTGCCGGCCATGTCCCGCCACAGCGCAGCCACGCGCCGGAGCGCCCGGTCGAAGAGGCCTGGAGCCTCGGCAAGGTCCGACATCACGCTTCCTTACCGGAAATTACAGGGCAGATGCTGCCCGATCCGGCCGCCTCAATCGAGCGAGAAGCGCGCGAGCATGGCGGGTAGCCGCGCCGGCAGATCCTCTGCCAGCAGCCCCGGCCCGGCGGCCTCTGCGGCCGCCCCGTGCAGGTGGACGGCCGCGCCGGCGGCCTCGAAGGGCGGCAGCCCCTGGCCGAGCAGGGCAGCCGCGATGCCGGCGAGCACATCGCCCGTCCCGCCGGTTGCAAGCCAGGCCGGCGCATTGTCGTTGATGGCGAGCCGCCCCTCGGGCGCGGCGATCAGCGTATCCGCCCCCTTCAGCACGACGACCGCCCCCGTCGCCGCGGCCGCAGCGCGCACGGCAGCCGGCCGGTCTGCGCCGGGCGCGCCGAACAGCGCGGCGAATTCCCCGGCATGGGGCGTGAGGATGGCGCAGCCCGCGACGGCGCGGGGATCGCCCGCCGCCGCGCGCAGCGCCCCCGCATCGGCCACCACAAGCCGCCCCGCCGCCACCACCTGCCGGAGCAGAGCGCGCGTGGAGGCATCCGGCGCCAGGCCCGGCCCGATCACCCAGACGCCGAGACGCGGATCGGCCAGCGCCGCCGCGCCATCTTCGGTGACGATCACGCCCGGATCGCCCGCGCGTAGCACCGCAGCGGTCGCGGCATCGGGCGCGGCGATGCTCACAAGCCCTGCCCCAGCCCGCCGCGCGCCGGCCGCCACCAGCCGCGCAGCGCCGGTCATCCCCGCACCCGCCGCCACCACCACATGGCCGCGCGCGTATTTGTGCGCCTCCGGCCCCGGGCGCGTCAGGCGCCACAGCCAGGGCCCGTTCCGCCAGGCGCGGATGCCAAGGCCGGGCAGCACCGTGGCCGGCAGACCGATATCGGCCAGCACCACCTCCCCGCACAGGCGGCGGCCAGGCAGCAGAAGATGGCCTGGCTTGCGGCGGAAGAAGGTGACCGTCAGCGCCGCCTGCGGCGCGAAGCCCCGCACCTCGCCCGTCGCGCCATCGAGGCCCGAGGGCACATCCACCGCCAGGATCGGCGCGGTCACGGCGCCGATCACCTCCGCCACCCACCCCTCGACCGGCTTCGATAGCCCGGCGCCGAAGACAGCGTCGATCACCAGCCCCGCCCGCGCCATCTCAGCCGCGGCGAAGGGCACCACCAGCCCGCGCCAGCGCGCGGCCACGGTGGCGGCGTCCGTCCCCGCCCGCGGCATGGCGAGCGGCGCGACGGCAACCGGCCAGCCCGCCTGCTCCAGCAGCCGCGCCGCGACCCAGCCATCGCCGCCATTATTGCCGGGCCCGGCCAGCACCAGGGTCCGCACCGGCCGGAAGCGGCGAATCGCCGCGCGCGCCACCGCACGCCCCGCGGCCTCCATCAGCGCGAGGCCCGGGATGCCGCCCGCAATCGCTGCGGCATCCGCGCGCGCCATCTCGGCCGGGGTGAGCAGCTCCTCCATCCGGCGAGCCTAACGCGGCCCGGCGCGCTCTGCCCACAGGACGCGCGGCCCGGTAGCCACCCCAACCGGACGTTAGGACGGCCCGCCCCGGCCTGCTATTCTTCGCACTGCACAATGACCGGGCGGAGTCGCGCTCATGGCCTTCGTCGTCGCCGTCGCGCAGCGCAAGGGCGGTGCCGGCAAATCCACGCTGGCGGCCAACCTCGCCGCGGCTTTCGCCGGGCTTGGGGAGAGTGTCGCGCTGCTCGACACCGATCCGCAGAAGACGCTGACGCATTGGCACGCCGCGCGGCAGGCCGCGGGTCTCAAGGCCCATGCGCTCCACTTCGAGGCGCCGTCCGGCTGGCGTGTGCCGGGCGCCTGCGACAAGCTCCGCCGCAGCCACGACATCGTGCTGCTCGACACGCCGCCGCATGATGACACGGATGCGCGCATCGCGATCCGCGCGGCCGACCTCGTTCTAGTGCCGCTGCAGCCTTCGGCCGCCGATCTCTGGGCGATGGGCGCGACGCTCGAACTGGCGCGGGCGGAAAAGCGCCCCGCCGCACTGATGCTGAACCGCGTGCCCGCGCAGGGGAAGGTTGGCGCCGAGGTCGCGGCCGCACTGCGCAGCCAGGGCCTGACGCTACTGGACGCGCCGCTCGGCAACCGCAGCGGTTTCGCCACCGCCTTCGCCGCGGGGCTTGGCGTGACGGAAGCCGCGCCGCGCTCGGTGGCGGCGGACGAAGTCCGGGCGCTGGCGCTGGCGGTCAGGGGGCTGGCGCGGCGCTGAGGGGCATGGCCTGCTTCGGCGGCCGAGTCGCATGCGTGACCAAGGGCGGCCAAGGGACGACATGAGCGACATCCAGATCGTCGAGGACGCCTATCCCGAGCTCGACGCCGTGGCCGCGATCCAGCGCGGGCTGCATGCCTATAACCAGGAAATGGGCGGCGCCTATGACCGGGAGCCGGTGACGCTGCTGGCGCGCGCGCCGGACGGCGCCGTGCGCGGCGGGCTGCTGGGGCTCACCTTCTGGGGCTGGCTGTTCGTGGACTGGCTCTGGCTGTCGCGGGAGGTGCGCGGATTGGGCCTCGGGTCGGAGCTGCTGCGCCGGGCGGAGGCGATCGCGCGCGAACGTGGCTGCGCGCATGCCTACACCGACACCTTCAGCTTCCAGGCGCCGGATTTCTGGCAGCGCAACGGCTATGCCGAATTCGGCCGGCTGGACGGCATGCCGGCCGGCCATGCCCGGCTGTGGTTCCGGAAGGCGCTTTAGAACTCCCCACAAAACCGCTTCGCGGCTTTGCGGGGGCCCCGGGTTTGGCACTCGTCCTGGGAGGCCACGCTGCGTTGCCGCGGCAAAGCCGCGGCGCCGCCCAGGCCCATCGCTAGGGTTTAGATTGGCGCTCTTAGGCGACCCAGCGCC
Organism: Roseomonas sp.; assembly: GCA_044348345.1. Lineage (GTDB taxonomy): Bacteria > Pseudomonadota > Alphaproteobacteria > Acetobacterales > Acetobacteraceae > Falsiroseomonas. The sequence goes on from JBIKSZ010000045.1 coordinate 12,639, forward strand.
TGGTGCGACTTATCGCGCGGCCTTCGCCAGCCGCGCCTCCCGCCACCAGATGAACAGCCCCGCCCCGACCAGCACGGCGAAGCCCAGCAGGTCCAGCAGCCCCGGCCACTCGCCCCAGATCAGCGCGCCCAGCAGCATCGTCCAGATCAACGCAGCGTATTCGAAGGGCGCCAGCAGCGTCGTCTCGCCGCGCCGGTAACCCTCTGTCATCAGCAGCTGCGCCACCGCCGACACAAGCCCGATCGCCAGCAGCAGCGCCCATTGCCGCGGCGTCGGATCCACCCAGACCGGGATCACCGCGATCCCCGCCAGCAGCGAACAGCCGATCGCGAACCACAGCACGATCGTCACGCCATGCTCGCCGCGTTCGCCGAGCCGCCGGATGCTCATCATGGCCAGCGCCCAGGCGAGCGAACCCACCAGCAACACCAGCACCGGCACCAGCGGCAGCCCCGCACCCGCTGACCATGGCCGCGCCACCAGCAGCACGCCAAGGAAGCCGATCGCCACCGCGCTCCAGCGCCGCCAGCCCACGCGCTCGCCCAGCAGCAGCACGGACAGCGCGGTCAGGAACAGCGGCATGGTGAAGCCCAGCACCGTCGCGGTCGCCAGCGGCAGATGCGTGTAGCCGACAAAGGCGCCGATCATGCCAATCAGGCCACAGACGATCCGCGCCGCGTGCCACTTGGGCTCGCGCGGAACCAACAGCTTCAACCCGCCCTCGCGCAGCAGCAACAGCAGCAGGACCGGCAGCGCGAAGAGGTTGCGGAACAGAATCAGCTGCGCGAGCGGAATCTCCCCGCCCAGCGCCTTCACCGCCGCCGCCGCGACAGTGAAGGTCGCCGAGGAGCCGAGCACGAGCAGGATCGCCCCCTGCCGCGCCCGGGCCAGGTTCTCGCGCTCGCGCGCCGCGCTTAGGTCGGAGGATGGGTGATCGGGTGAGGACATGGACGTTCCGGCCCCCCAAGGCTACGGTCCCCCGCCGATGAGCGCCACCCCGCCCCGCCATCCCAAGGCACCGCCCATCCCGCCCGCACCGGGGCTTGAGGTCGAGGCGGATGAGATCGTCTTCGCCGAACGCTTCGCGATGCAGCGCGTGCGCTTCCGCCATACGCGCTTCGACGGCACCCGCTCCGGTCCGCTGACCTGGGAGTTGTGGCGGCGCGGCCGCGGCGTCGTCATCCTGCCCTATGACCCCGCCACGGACCGCGTCGCGCTGATCGAGCAGTTCCGCCTGCCCGCGCATGCCGCCGGCCTCAATCCGGTGCAGACCGAACTGCCCGCGGGGCTGCTCGACGCCGCCGAGGACCCGGCCGACGCCGCACGCCGCGAACTGGCCGAGGAGACGGGCCTCATCGCCCGCGCGCTGGCGCCGATCGGGCGCTACCTGCTGATGCCGGGCGGCTGCGACGAGGTGGTGCATGTCTTCTGCGCCGCGGTGGATCTCGACGGCGCCGCGGGCGGGACGCATGGTCTCCTCAGCGAGAGTGAGGAGACGCGCGTCGTGCTGCTCGGCGCCGAGGATGCCTTCCGCCTGGTGGCGGAGAACCGGCTGGACGGCGCGCCGACGGCGCTCGCCCTGCTTTGGCTGCAGCTGCACCGCAACCGGCTGCGCAGCGAATGGATGTCTGGATGACGACAGAACAGCTCTTCACCGAGGACGCCTATCTGCAGGCCTGCACCGCGCATGTCGTGGCGCTGGACGAAAAGGGCGTGATCCTCGACCGCACGGTCCTCTACGCCCGCAGCGGCGGCCAGCCCGGCGATACAGGCCTGCTGCGCTGGGCCGGCGGAGAGGCCCAGGTCGCGGAGGCGATCAAGGGCGAGGCCGGCGCCATCATCCACACCCTCACGCCAGGCGCGGCACCGCCGCCGGTCGGCGCGGAGGTCACGGTCACGCTCGATTGGGCGCGGCGGCACCGGCACATGCGCATGCACACCACGATGCATCTGCTGTGCAGCGTCCTGCCCGGCATCTTCGCCACCGGCAACCAGATCGGCGTGGAGAAATCCCGCCTCGACTTCGACCTGCCGGACCCGCCGACCGCCGCCTGGCTCACCGAACGCCTGAACGCGCTGATCGCAGAGGATCACGAAATCGGATCGCGCTGGATCACCGAAGCCGAGCTCGATGCGAACCCGCAGATGGTCCGCACTCTCTCCGTCCAGCCGCCGCGCGGCGCGGGGCGTATTCGCCTGGTGCGCATCGGGCCGGAGGGGGCGCCGGTGGACCTGCAGCCCTGCGGCGGCACGCATGTGCGGCGGCTTTCCGAGATCGGGCGGGTCGAGGTGACGAAGCTCGAGAACAAGGGCCGGCAGAACCGGCGCATCCATTTCATCCTTCCGGAGTGACGCCGATGGACAACCTGGTCTCGACCGAATGGCTGGCCGGCGCGCTCGGCAGCCCCGACCTCGTCGTGCTGGACTGCACGAAATACCTGCCGACGGAGGCGCCGCTCGACGGGCTCACCGAATTCGCCAAGGCGCATATCCCGGGCGCGCGCTTCCTCGACCTCGACGAGGCGGCGGACCAGGACGACCCGCTGCCGCACATGGTCCCGACCCCGGCGCGCTTCGCCAAGGTGATCGGTGCGCTCGGCGTGGGCAATGCCACGCGCGTCGTCTGCTACGACCAGAAGGGCATGTATTCGGGCCCGCGCGGCTGGTGGCTGCTGCGGCTGTTCGGGCATGAGCGCGTGGCGGTGCTCGATGGCGGCCTGCCGAAATGGAAGGCGGAGGGCCGCGCGCTGGAGGCTGGCGCACCGACCGCCGCCGCGCCCGCGACCTTCGTCCCCGACCTGATCGCCCGGCGTCTCGCGGGCATCGGCGATGTGAAGCGCATCATCGCCGGCGGCAGCGCGGAGGCACTGGTGCTGGACGCGCGCACCAAGGGCCGCTTCGACGGCACCGCGCCGGAACCGCGCCCCGGCCTGCCGTCGGGGCACATGCCGGGCGCGGCCTCGCTCCCCTTCCCCGAGCTGCTCAACGCCGACGGCACGATGAAGGACGCGGCGAGCCTCCGCGCCATCTTCGCCGCGCGCGGCGCCGATGCGAACCGCGCCACCGTCACCTCCTGCGGCACGGGTGTGACGGCCTGCGTGCTGACGCTCGGCGCAGTGCGCGCTGGCCTGCCCGAGCCCGCCGTCTATGACGGCTCCTGGACCGAATGGGCTTCGCGGCCCGAGACGCCGAAGGCGACCAGCTGATGACCGACGATACCACCCGCGGCCTTGCGACGCGCATCACCCATGGCTCGCGCCCGCCCGTGCGCAGCCATGGCTTCGTGAACCCGCCCGTCCATCGCGGCTCCACCGTGCTGCAGCCCTCCTGCACGGCGCGCGTCGAGAACGGCAAGCGCCGCTTCGAGCGGGTGATGACCTATGGCACGCAGGGCGGCCCGACCCATTACGCGCTGGAAGACATGGTGGCGCAGATCGAGGGTGGCACGCATTGCACCATCGTCAGCACCGGGCTTGCCGCCGTTGCCGTGCCGCTGCTGGCCTTCCTGAAGGCGGGCGATCACTGCCTGATGCCCGACAGCGTCTATGGCCCGGCGCGGGGCCTGGCTGAGGGCATGATGGCCGGCTTCGGCATCGAGACCACCTTCTACGACCCGACCACCACCGCCGAGGCGCTCGCCCCGCTGTGGCGGGAGAACACCCGCGTGCTGTATCTGGAAAGCCCCGGCAGCCACACCTTCGAGGTGCAGGACGTGCCCGCGCTGACGGCGCTGGCGCGTGCGCGCGGCGCAGTCAGCATGATCGACAACACCTGGGGCATCCATCACTTCCAGCCCTTCGCGAAGGGCTGCGACGTCTCGATCCAGGCGCTGACCAAATATGTCGGCGGCCATTCCGACATCCTGCTCGGCTCCATCACGGTGAACACCGAAGCACATCACCTAGTGGTCCGCGGCGCCGCGAGCGCGATGGGCCATTACGCGAGCCCCGATGATTGCTGGCTGGCGCTGCGCGGCGTGCGCACCATGGCCGTCAGGCTCGCGCATCAGGAACAGGCCGCGCTCGACATCGCGCGCTGGCTGCAGGCGCGGCCCGAGGTGCTGCATGTGTTGCATCCCGCCCTGCCGCAGGATCCGGGCCATGCGATCTGGAAGCGCGACTTTACCGGCGCCTGCAGCCTGTTCGGCGTGGTGTTCCAGCCCCGCTACACGGAAGCCGAGATCTTCCGCTTCGTGGACAATCTGAAGCTGTTCGGCATCGGCGCCTCCTGGGGCGGGTATGAGAGCCTGGCGCTGCCCACCAATGTCGGCGTCGTCCGCCGCGTCACGCCGCAACTGCCCGGGCAGGCGGTGCGCCTGCATATCGGCCTGGAGGAGGTGGAGGATCTGCGCCGGGACCTGGAACAGGGGCTGGCGCTGCTGCCGCGCTGAGGTCGCGCGCGGCGCGCGGCCCGCCCGGGATCACGCGTGAGGCGTGGTCCCGGCCGCAGCACTCGCGCAAGCGGCGCAAAGGCCTTCCACCTCGACCGTCGTGCGATGCGCGACGAAGCCCGCCGCGCGCGCCGCGGCCGTGACCGCCGCCGCGACCGAGCCGTCGCAGATCTCGGCCGCCGCGCCGCAGCCCTTGCAGATCAGGAATTGGTGGGGATGGTCATGGCCATGCCCGCAATGCGCATGCGGCTCCGGCCCCGCGCAGCCAATGAAGGCGTTCAGCCGCTCCACCCGGTGCACCAGCCCCTGCTCCTGTAGGAAATCCAGCGCGCGATAGACGGTGGGCGGCGCCGCGCCACGGCGTTCCGTGCGCAGCTGGTCGAGTAGCGCATAGGCGCCGATCGGCGCGGGCGAGGCCAGGATCAGCCGCAGCACCTGCCGGCGCAGCTCCGTCATCTGCGCGCCACGCGCCGCGCAGCCCGCGGCCGCGCGATCCAGCGCCGCCTCCAGCGCCGCCGTGGCCATCGCCGTGCCTGCCAAGCTCTCGCCCATCTGCCCTTCCCGCCCAGCGCCTGCCGGGCGATATAGTGTAACGCCCGACCGGACCCAGCGCCATGCCCAGCGATAGCCCCTCCCCGGCCCCTGCCCCCGCCGCCCGCACCTTGCTTCTGGATGCCGTGCGCTACGACGCCCATGGCCTCGTCGCCTGCATCGCCCAGCAGCACGACACAGGCGAGGTGCTGATGATGGCCTGGATGAACCGCGCGGCGCTGGCCGAGACGCTCGCCACCGGGCGCGTCTGCTACTGGTCGCGTTCACGCCAGGCGCTGTGGCGGAAGGGCGAGACCTCGGGTCAGGTGCAGCACCTGGTGGATATTCGCCTGGATTGCGACGGGGATGCGCTGCTGGCGCTAGTGGAGCAGACCGGGGTCGCCTGCCACACCGGCCGGCGGTCCTGCTTCTACCGCGCGCTCCGCGGGGATGAACTCGCGACGCTCACCGCGCCCGAGGCCGATCCGAACGCGCTCTACGGCCGATGAGCAGCGCCTCCCCCCAGGGCCCCGTGCCGCTGACGGTGCTGACCGGCTTCCTCGGCGCCGGCAAGACAACGCTGCTAAACGCCCTGCTCGGCGATCCGGCGCTGGCCGACACTGCCGTGCTGATCAACGAATTCGGCGAGATCGGCCTCGATCACCTGCTGGTCGAGAAGCTGGACGGCGAGGCCGTGCTGCTGGCGGCGGGCTGCCTCTGCTGCACGGTGCGCGGTGATTTGCCGGTCGCGCTCGACAAGCTGTGGGAGCGGATCCTGGCCGGCCGCAGCATCCGCCGCGTGGTGCTGGAAACCACGGGCCTGGCCGATCCCGCGCCGATCCTGGCCACGCTCATGGCCGATCCCGGCCTCGCGCGGCGCTTCGCGCTGGATGGCGTGGTGACGGTGGTGGATGCGCTGGCCGGCGCCGCCACCCTTGACGCGCAAGAGGAAGCCCGCCGCCAGGCCGCCGTTGCGGACCGGCTGGTGATCAGCAAGACCGACCTCGCTTCGCCCGAGGCCGTGGCCGCGCTGCGCTCGGGCCTGCGCGCGCTGAACCCCGTCGCCCCGATCCTGGAGGCCGTGGCCGGCGCCATCGCGCCCGCGGCCCTTCTGGCCGCCGGCCCCTTCGACCCCGCCGCCAAGGCCCCTAACATCGCCGCCTGGATCGGCGCGGCGCGGCAGGACGACACGCACGAGCACCACCATCACGGCCATGATCACCATCATGATCACGACCACCACCATCATCACCACGACCCGAACCGCCACGGCGCCGACATCCGCGCGCTCTGCCTCGATTTCGACCGCCCCCTGCACTGGGAAGGGATCGCCGGCTGGCTCGAGATGCTGGCCACTGTGCGCGGCGCGGCGGTGCTGCGGGTGAAGGGCGTGCTCGACATCGCGGGCGAAGCGCAGCCTGTGGTGGTGCATGGCGTGCAAGGCGTCTTCCACCCGCCCCGGCGCCTCACCGCCTGGCCCGCCGATGCGCCGCGCCGCTCCCGCCTGGTCTTCATCCTGCGCGGGCTGGAGCCGGACGTCGTCACTTCCGGCCTCGGCGCCTTCCTGAAGGCAGCCGAGGAGAGTGCGGCGATCGCGGCAGGGTAGCGCGAGCCGAACGCAGAAGCGGCGATCAGCGTCCCGCGTTCGTCATAGCCAGGCAGCGGCCAGAGGCCTCGCGGCATTCATCAAGGTGGCCGCCAGGCGTCATTCTCGAAGCGCCCGATCCCTGACCCTCACAATCGGCGTTGTCATGTAGTCGAGGACCGTTCGACGACGCGCCAGGATATTGGCTTCGACCACCATGCCGGGAAGTATCTCCAAGGCAGCGCCATCCGCGTCGAGTATGTTTGTCCGCGTGCGTATCTCGATGGCGAATGCACGCTCATCCCGATCGTGCCGGCGGGTTGCATCGGTAGCGTCCGTCAACGTGGTGGAAAATGTTGGTGGGCTTGAGGCGGCCACGGCTCAGGCGGCTTTGGGTGGAAGCTGCAGGGTTTCGTTGGTGTGTGGCGGGTTGAGCATCTCGCCCATGGCCTC
>JBIKSZ010000221.1:0-6036 GCA_044348345.1 Roseomonas sp.
GATGTTGCCGCGGGCGCGGTCCATCTTGAGGATCTGGAAGGGCTGCGGGCTGCCCATCAGCGGCGTCACGTCGCGGACGGGGCGGATGTCCACCTGGCTGCCCGGCAGGAACGCGACCGCGCCGCCGAGGTCCACGGTGAAGCCACCCTTCACGCGGCCGAAGATCACGCCATTCACGCGCTGCTGCGCGGTGAAGGACTTCTCGAGGTTGGTCCAGGCTTCCTCGCGGCGGGCCTTCTCGCGGCTCAGCACGATGGAGCCGTCACGGTCCTCGTAGCGCTCGACGAAGAGCTCGATCACGTCGCCGGCCTTGACGTCCGGCTTCTGGCCCTGCGGCGCGAATTCCTTGAGCGGGACGCGGCCTTCGGACTTGAGGCCGACATCGACGACCGCGAAATCGTCATCCACGCGGATGACCTTGCCGGTGATGACGGAACCAGCGAAGCCGGTGTTGTCGCCCAGCGTCGCATCGAGAAGGGCGGCGAAATCCTCGTCCAGGTTGGCGAGGGTGGTGGCGTTAGCCATGCGGTATGGTGTTCCTGAAGGTGGCCCCGAGGGGGCCAAGGGACTGCGCCTCCGCGGGCGGTGCCGCGGACACGACCTGGCCGGGGATCCATGATCTGCGCGGCCCTGGGGTTCTGGGCGGCATGACGGTCCGCCCTTTCCGGCCGCGCGCCGGCCAAAAGCCAATGCGCGGCACCGCGGCCCCGGAAGGACGCGGTTCGGGCGCGGCGTTACGCCCCGAAGCTTCACGGAGTCAAGGGGAATCGGGCCAAAAACGCCCGGAACGCGCTGGAAAGACCGGGATGTTGCAGGCGATCGGCCAGACCGACTATCTCCGGGCCTTCACCGGACCAGACCACGCGATGGCCACCGTTCAGGACGAGGTTTCGGCGACCTTCCGGCAGTTCGTCGCCGCGCAGAATGCCCGTGACGCAACGGCGCTGACGCCGCTGCTGCGGGCGGGGCCGACGTTCGTCTGGGTCACGACCTCGGGCGAGACGGTCTGGGGGCGGGACGCCGCGCTGGCGCGCTTCCGCACCAATTGGCAGAGCCAGTGGCACCTCGCCCCCGATTTCGACGCGCTGCGCGTGGTCGAGGTCGCGCCGGATGCGGCGCTGCTGCACGTGCCGGTGATGGCCGTCTTCGCCCCCCACGGGCAGCCCGCGACGCCGAGACTGGTCCATTGGAGCGGCGTTTTCGCCCGGGAGGCGGGCCGGTGGACCGTGGCCGCGATCCTGCTGGCGACGGTACCGTAAGCTCTATCCCAGCCGCGCCCGCACCAGCGCGCGCGCGGCCTGGAACGCCTCCTCGATGCCGAGTTCGGTCGTGTCCAGCACCACGGCATCCGCCGCCGGCTTCATCGGCGCGGTCGCGCGGGCGGCGTCCTGGGCGTCGCGGGCGCGCATCTCGGCCTCCACATCGGCCAGGTCGCGGATGACGCCGCGGGCGGCGAGTTCGGCATGGCGGCGGCGGGCGCGGGCCTCGGGGCTCGCGGTCACGAACAGCTTCGCGGGCGCGTCCGGGAAGATCACCGTGCCGATGTCGCGCCCATCCATCACCGCCCCATGGGTGCGCCCGAAATCGCGCTGCCAGTCGAGCAGCGCAGCGCGCACCGCCGGCAGGGTGGCGACCGCGGAGGCCGCCATGTCGGCCTCCGGCCCGCGCAGGTCGGGGCGCGCGAGGTCGGCGGCGGCGAGCGCCCGCGCCGCGCGTTCGGCAGCTACGGCATCGCGCGGGTCGCCGCCCGCATCCAGCACGCGCCGGCCGACGGCACGGTAGAGCAGGCCAGTATCCAGGTAGGGCAGGCCAAGCTCAGCCGCGAGCCGACGCGCCAGCGTACCCTTGCCAGCCGCCGCCGGCCCGTCAACCGCAACAACGCGGGGTGGGCTCATGCCGCCGACAAGGCCTCTTCGCCCGCCAGCCGGTTCATCAGCGCAGCGAAGCCTGGGAACGACGTCTCGATGAAGGCCGCGTCGTCCACCCGCACCGGCGCGCGTGCGGCCAGCCCGAGAACCAGCGCGCTCATCGCGATGCGGTGGTCCATGTGGGTCACCACATCGCCGCCGCCCGCTGGCGGGCCGCCGGCACCCTCGACGATCATGTCGTCGCCCTCGACCGTCACGTGCACGCCATTCGCCGCCAGCAGCGCGGCGGTGGCGGCAAGCCGGTCGCTTTCCTTCACGCGCAGCTCCTTCAGGCCGCGCATGCGCGTGGTGCCGCGCGCGGCGGCGGCGGCGACCGCCAGGATGGGATATTCGTCGATCATCGCCGGCGCGCGCTCCGCCGGCACATCCACCGCCCGCAGGGCAGAGGCCTTCACGCGCAAATCCGCCACCGGCTCCCCGCCCTCCAGGCGCTCGTTCAGGCGGGTGATGTCGGCGCCCATCTCGGCCAGCGTCGCGAAGAGCCCCGCCCGCAGCGGGTTCATGCCGACGCCGTAGAGCAGCACCTCCGAGCCCGGCACCAGCAGCGCCGCCACGGCCGGGAAGGCGGCAGAGGAGGGATCGCCCGGCACCACGACGGGGGCGGCGACCAGCTCCGGCTGGCCGGCCAGCTCGATGATCCGGCCATGACCCTCGACAGCCACCTGCACGGTCGCGCCGAAGTGACGGAGCATGTTTTCCGTGTGGTCGCGCGTCGCTTCATGCTCCACCACGCGGGTGATCCCGCGCGCCGACAGCCCGGCCAGCAGGCAGGCCGACTTCACCTGGGCCGAGGCCACCGGCAGCGTGTAGTCGAGCGGCAGCGGGTCGGCGGCACCCTCCACCGCCAGCGGCAGCCGCCCGCCTTCGCGGGTCGCGAAGCGCGCGCCCGTGGCGCTCAGCGGCTCCGTCACCCGCTTCATCGGGCGCTTCCGCAAGCTGGCGTCGCCGGTCATCACAGCGAAGAGCGGATGGCCGGCCAGCAGGCCGCAGAGCAGCCGCGCGGCCGTGCCGGAATTGCCCATGTCGAGCACATCCGCCGGCTCCACCAGCCCACCGATGCCCCGCCCGGCGACGCGCCAATGCCCGCCGCCGCGATTCTCGACCTCCGCCCCCAGCGCCCGCATGGCGGCGGCGGTGCGCAGCACATCCTCACCTTCCAGCAGGCCGGTGATGTCGGTGGTGCCGACCGCGAGCGCGCCGAACATCAGCGCCCGGTGGGAAATGGACTTGTCCCCCGGCACCTTGGCCTCCCCGGCCAGGGGCCGGGCGGGGGCTCGGGAGGTCAGCGGACGGGCGCTTGCGGGGTCGTGCATGGGCGGCGCGTTTGACATGCAGGGCGCGAAGTGGCAATCGCGCGGACCCTTCCAGACTGGCGGTACCCGGATGGCCAAGCCTGAACTCGGACTGAAGCGCGTCTGCGTCTCCTGTGGGACGCGGTTCTATGATCTCGCGCGGGCACCCGCGGTCTGCCCCAAGTGCGGCACGGAACAGCCGGCCGAGCAGCCGAAGCTGAAGCGCGCCCCTGCGCCGGTGGATGACCGCCTGAAGAAGCGCGCCGTCGTGCCGGAAGCCGAGGGCGAGGATCTGCCGGAGGCCGAGGGCGACGAGGCCGATGAGGCGATCGAGGACGCGGACGAGCTCGAGGACGCGGACGAGACCCTCGGCGACGAGATCGAGGTCGAGACCGACCGCGAGGAAGAAACCTGACGGCAGTCCCCAGGACGTCGCGTCGCGTCGTGCCACCGGCACGCCGTCGGCGCGACGCCTTAGGTGCCTGGACCCTGGATTGGCGCTGCGCCCGGTGGGGCTGACGGCCGGCCCGCCAGCGGGCAGCATCGGCGGGTGACGACCCGCCCCAGCTTCTTCACCCCTGCCTTCCGTGACGGCGCGTCCGAGGCATTCGGCGCGCCGGTCATCGCCATGGCCGCGACCTTCATCGCCTTCGGCGCCGCGGTCGCGGAAGCCGGGCTGCCGCTCCTCTGGGCGCTGCTCTGCTCGGCGGTGATCTATGGCATGGCGGGGCAGATCGTGTTGCTCGGCCTGGTGGCCGGGCCAGGCGGGGCGGTGGTGCCGGCGGTGGTGGCGGCCACGGCGGCCAATGCGCGCTTCCTGCCCATGGCGGTCTCGCTCTCGCCCCTACTCGGGCCGCGCCAGCCGGCCTGGCGGCGGATGCTGGCGTTGCCCTTCATCGCCATCACCCCCTGGGCGCTGAGCATGCGCCGCCTGCCCGGCCTGCCCGAATCCGAGCGGCTCAACTGGTTCCTGGGCTTCGCGCTGACCACCTGGACCGCGGGGCTGCTGATCACCTCGGCGGGGCATCTGGTGGCGCCTGCCCTGCCGCCGGCGCTGCGGGCGGCGCTGGTCTTCACCAACCCCTTCTATTTCGCGCTGCTGCTGGCGGGCGATCTCGGCCGGCCCGGCGTGCGCTGGGCGGTGATTGGCGGCGCGGCGGCAGCGCCGGCCGCGCTGTGGCTTGGCACGGCCTGGGGGCTGCTGGCGGCGGGGCTGATCGGCGGTACGGCCGCCTTCCTGTGGGAGCGGCGCCGCACCAGCGCGCCTGAGGCTCGGCGATGAGCGGGGCGGATCTCGCCCTGGCGCTGACAGCGGCGGCGATGATCGCGCTGCGCGGGGCGGGGCTGCTGCTGGGGGGCGTGTTGCGGGCCGACCATCCGGCCATCGCCTGGGCAGCCTCGGTGTCGCTGGCAACACTTGCGGCCTTCGTGGTGATGGCGCTGGTGGCGCCGACGGGCCTGCTGGCGACAGTGCCCGGGCCGGCGCGGCTGGGGGGTGTGCTGGCCGGCGCGCTCGCCTGGCGGCTCAGCGGCGGGGCGATGCTGCCGGCGCTCGGCGCCGGGGTGCTGGGGCTTCTGGCGGCATGGTGGGCGCTGGGAGGCCTCGGCTGACGCGTCCCGACGCGTTCAGCTGAACCGATAGAGCCGCGCGGGGTTGTCCACCAGGATCGCGCGGCGCGTGGCCTCATCCGGTGCCCAATCGGCCAGCGCGTCCAGCAGCGCCGCATCGTCGGGGGTGCGCGTCGCATTCGGGTGCGGCCAGTTGGTGCCCCAGACTAGGCGCTCCGGCGCCTCCGCGACCAGGGCGCGCGCCAGGTCGCGGACGCTGAGCGGGTCCGACTGGTCGAGGCTGTAGGGGGCGGACAGCTTCAAGAAGGCCCGGCCCGCCTGCAGCAGCCCCGCCACCACGCCCCAGGCCGGATGCGCGGCCCAGTCCCGCAGGGGGAGCTGCGCGAAATGGTCGAAGACGATCTCGCACGGCGCGGCGCGCAGCACATCGGCGAGCGCCGCGATGGCATCGGCGCTGGCGAAGAGCTGCAAATGACAGCCGACCTCCGCCAGCCGCCGCGCCAGCGGCGCGACATCGGCGGGCGTGAGCGGGATGCCCTGCACGAGGTTGGCGCGCAAGCCGACGACGCCGCGCGCGGCCATGGCGCGCAGTTCTGGCAAGGGCGCGTCGGGCGGCACCACGGCGACCATGCGCGCGCGGCCCGGCCCGGCTTCCTCCAGCGCCTGCAGGTGCAGGGCGTTGTCGAAGCCGTAGGAGGACGGCTGCACCAGCACATGCCGCGCAACGCCAAGCCGCGCCAGCAGCCGCGCATGATCGGCGAGCGTCGCCGCCCCATGCGCCCGCGCGCCCGGCACGATGGGCAAGGCGGGATCATAGACATGGTGGTGGCAATCCACCGCGCCCGACGGCACCGCGAGGCGGGGCGCCGCATGACAGGCGGTGAAGGGAATGGCGTTCGTCTCCATGCGCGCTAGGCTAGCGGGCCAAGGGGAAGGAGACGAGCCATGCGCGTGTTCCTGGCGCATACGCCGGAGATGCGGGCGAACTACTACGGCGCGCGCGCCCTGGCAGAGCTGCGCAAGATCGCCGAGGTGGTGACGCATGAGGGCGCGGAGACGCTTTCGGGCGCGGCACTCGCTGCGGCCGCCGCGGGCTGCCAGGCGATCGTCGCTGACCGCGCGACGCCGGGCACCGCCACCACCTTCGAAGCCACGCCCGACCTTGTCGCCTTCCTGCGCGTCGCGGTGGATGTCTCGACCATCGACATCGCCGCCGCCTCGCGCGCCGGGGTGCTGGTGACGCGGGC